>DTRK01000115.1 GCA_012965955.1 Flavobacteriales bacterium | reverse complement strand
AACGGGGGTACAGGGCTGGGGCTGACTATTGTCAAGAGATTGGTTGAATTGCAGGGGGGAAGCATCTCTATAAAAAGTGAACCCGGAAAAGGTTCGGAGTTCATCCTCGTCATTCCCTACAAAAAAGACAAGAGCCCGAACCGGGATGATCAGGTAGCTGCCGGGTCAGATCCAGGGATCAGGAATGGACAATCGCTGGAACAATTGAAGGGGTTACAGGTGTTATTGGCTGAAGACAATCCAGTTAACCAATTGGTTACGAAAGACCTTCTTCAAAGTGTCGGGGTGGAGGTCATGTCAGTGAATAATGGTGTTGAAGCCATCAGAAGCCTGGAATCAGCCGAGTTCGATGTCGTGTTAATGGACATACAAATGCCGGTCATGGATGGGTACCAGGCAATGAAACACATGCGAACCGAGATGGAAGGGAATAACCGCACCGTGCCAATATTGGCCCTGACGGCCCACGCCACTGAAGGAGAGATGGAAAAGTGCACAGCGGGGGGAGCCAATGATTACCTTTCTAAACCGTTTAATCCCCAGGATCTTTTTACCAAGATCGCCGAGCTGACAGGAAAATCTGCTATAGCTCCGGGCAGTTTCAATCGCAAGGGTCTAAATACCCGTAACGAGGATAAGATTGTCGACATTGATGCACTAAGGGATTTTACAGGTGGGAAGGTGTCATTGATGATACACACCATCAATATACTTATTAGTCAGCTGCCTAAGAATCTGAAGATCATGCAAGAAGCGGTAACAAATAAAGACTGGGACAGGCTGAGAAGCCTTGCCCACAAAACAAAACCCAATATGTTGTTGTTCGGTGCGAAAACTCAAAAAGAGCTACTTCAGCATATTGAAAGGAATGCCAAAGAGCGCACAGACCTTGACGGAATTCCGAAATTGGTAGACAAGATTGCCGATTACATGCCGCAAATTCTCGAGGAGCTGGAAGAGTCACTTGAAAGTTTGGATTTAGAACTTTCCGATACAGATGAGTAGAGGTATGGTGTAGTGCAATTGATATAACACTCATTAAAACCAAACCTGTCCTATCCATTGACTATCGCAACCCTTAATCAAGGCCGTTAAACAATCTCTGATTAATCGGATAGTTAACATGAAGCCGATCAGGTATTGGCACTGCCTGTTCATGCGATTGCACCTGGTTGCTCTCATCGTCAAACAAAAAGCCTCATCGGAATCGTTTGACAGGAACTAAATTTACCTTAATTTTGCACCCGCTTAAGACAAATTATTGATCGGGGTATGGCGCAGTCCGGCTAGCGTACCTGCTTTGGGAGCAGGGGGTCGTAGGTTCGAATCCTACTACCCCGACAAAAGAAAAGCCCGTTTCACGAAAGTGAAATGGGCTTTATTATTTCGAGCGTTCAATGCTTGCATTGAAAAGCGAAGCAATGATAAAGATCGGCAACAACCAAAGGGAGTGACGGGCTTTTCCTTTGTAACACCCCCCCAAAGGATCATCCGCCGCAGGCGGATAATCCAGGACTGCCAAGCGAATGGTAAGTTCACTTACCTGAGTACAACGGCATTAAAAGGAAGCATCATGAGCGCAGCGAGTGAGGCTTTTCCTTTGTAACACCCCCCCAAAGGATCATCCGCCGCAGGCGGATAATCCAGGCATGACCGCGAATGCTTGCATTGAAAAGCGAAGCAATGATAAAGATCGGCAACGACCAAAGGGCGTGAAATAAGATCTTCGTCCTTAGTAAAACTGACGATCCTAATATTAAATCACCTATAGTGCGTAGTCATTGCTCAAAACAATAACTCCGGTACTCATCAATCTTATGCTGCAATCGAATGGACAAGTAATCATTCTTCCCATTCAGCGTCTCTAAAATTAATTGCGCCTCTTTTCTATAGGCTAGCTTCTTTTCGTTGACCCAATGCATAGGCGGTTCTTGCAGATTTGTAATTCTATCGGCCAATTTTACAATCGCAACTTCTTTATCAAGCGCTTGAATCCGTGCCAAACTATCTAACATCATGGAACTTTTATCTGGTAGTGATTCATCCTTTGTCAACGCCTTAACTCCTTCCGCCACTTCAATTCCAAAATTCTCCTCCAATTCTTCGAATGTGGTATTTGTGTCCTCAAGGGTGTCATGCAAAATCGCAAGCTGAATAGCATATTCAAGGTCGAAATCCTCCAATTCATGATGAGCTACCAACACTTCCATAGCTACATTGGAAATATGAAGTAGGTAATTCGCGTCTTTATCGGGCATGGGTTGGGAACAATGCTTGACGCCTGCGAATTTCATTGCTTTCTGATATTTCTCTTGAATCATATCTCTCTTATTGAATAGCATTACTTAATAATGCCATTGGGTTATATCCCAAATACACCATTCAAGGTAGGAATTCTCCGTTGTTCCGCTAAGAAAATTCGTGACTTTGCTCTATAAGCACACAGCTTAGGGTTTACATGTTTACTACTTCCCCCTTGGAAGAGACCCTTGCGAGCTTGTAGGAAGTCGATGGATTCTGAACGACATTTTCAGTCTCACTGAAATAAATTACTTGACTGACAGTCTCCCAATTGTCCAAGGTTAAAAAAGTCGCCAATAATTGAACGAAATCCATAGATAATGCGTTTAACATAGGACCAATCAGGTACTGCACATGAATTCTAATGAGAGTCACAATATCGACCTTAGCCCAATTACATATTCAGATGTAAAGCAAGTCTTTATCACACTGTTGAAGCCTCTCTACAGTCGAATGCCCAAATTAATTCGTTTTGCTCGTACAGCTACTTCATACTCAAGATTGGATAAAGTTAGCGAGCGCCCTTACATAAGGGAAGTCTTTATCAAACTGTTGAAGGCTATCTACAGTCGATGGCCCAAATTAATGTCCTTAACTCTTTCACCTGCTTCGTATTCAAAATTGTATAAAATGAGTGAGAGCCCGTATTTAAAGAAATCTAACGTGCAGTGGGTCGACAGCAAGGCAGGGAAAAGCTTCTCAATGAATTATCACGTATCAAGCAAGAACAAAACTCAGAAGTCTTCAGTCGTTAAGAACACAAAAATGAGCGAGTGTCCTTCCATCACAACACTAAATGCTAAATTGAAACAAAACAGAACTAGCAAGGGCTTCTCTATGCCTTGGGGAAAGAGCAGAAACACGGATTAAGTTCGGTCTTTATCCGCATTAATGCGCATTCTTCCAGATCAAACAGCTTAATCCGCCGCAGGCGGATAATCCATGACTGCCAAGCGAACGGCAGTTTACTTACCTGAGTACAACGGCATTAAAAGGAAGCATCATGAGCAGCAGCAGGTGAGGGATCTATGCAATTTGCTTTCGGTATTGCTGGCATGTCCTCTTCATCTCTCTGGATCTATCTTCTTACGCAGATATGTTGACCTGAAGTCAAGGGCAAATATTGAGGCTATTATATAAATCATGGGCTCAAATAAAATACGATGTCTCATCTCGACATAAAATACAGCATGAATGATACTTATCCCCAGTAGCATTAAAAAGTAGGGGAGCAACCTCTTATCATATGCCACGGCTATAAGGAAGAAGATCAAAAACAATAAATAAACCCCTAAATAAATTGGAATAAAGGAGTTTACCTTTTTAGAATATTCAGTCCCTATTCCCTCTCTCCAGAGCCAAAAGTTCTTTAACTTCAGTACAAACAAATCAAATACTTCAGAAGGGTTTTCATTCAACCGTCCGCGATACCATTGCCAAAACAGATCATTTTGTTCTTTCGTGTTTGCCCGATCTAATAATTCAATTTGTGAATGACTTAA
>DTRK01000114.1 GCA_012965955.1 Flavobacteriales bacterium | reverse complement strand
CGCCTTAACAAGGAACTCGAAGCCCTAAAACAGGAAATGAACAACGCAAAACAAGCCAGTATCGCTGCGTTCAGGAAATGGCTTAAGGCCAGAAATGATGCATTCAATGAAAAGATCACTGAAATTGACAAGGCCTTAGCGGAGCTGGAGGGAAAGGTTGCCAGAATTACATTGGTGTCCAGTCACCAATTATCACCAAAGAAGTTTGAGCACTACTTTGAAACATACGGTTCCATTGAATCCGGCCAAAACGTGTCCGTGAACATCGAGGCGCCAGGTACAATCCACAAGATCCTTGTTGAGGTTGGTCAAAAAGTATCCAAGGGCCAAACGCTCGCAAGATTGGATAGTGAAGTGCTGAAAAACACAATTGATGAGGTGCAAACATCGTTGGATCTGGCGTCAACGGTCTTTGAAAAGCAGGAGAAGCTTTGGAACCAGAAAATAGGTTCAGAAATCCAATACCTCGAAGCCAAAAGCAGAAAAGAGGGCCTGAAGCAAAGGATGAACGCGCTGGAGGCACAACGAGACAAGTACATAATAAAAGCACCGTTCACCGGGGTCGTGGATGAGATTTTCTACAAGGAAGGAGAAATGGGCAACATGATCATGCCGCTTCTCCGGCTGGTCAATCTACAGAAAGTCTATGTCGTAGCAGATATTTCAGAAGATTATCTCGGCACAGTAGTACCTGGAATATCAGTTAAAGCGGTATTTCCGACATCAGAGAGCGCTTATGAGGCTACGATCAGCCGCTCGGGCAGCTTTATCAAAGCCAATAACCGAACCTTCAAGATCTATGTCGACCTGAATAATGAGGATGGTTCACTGAAGCCCAACTTGTTGGGGGTTTTACATATAAAGGACTTTGAGCAAGACTCTGCAATTGTTGTTCCCACCAGCAGCATTCAGCAAGATGCACTTGGGGGGGAATACGTATACGTTTTGGAAAAAGAGGACAAACGAATCATTGCAATCAAGACTCCGGTTACTACTGGCATGGCATACGGAACAGAGACGATGATCATTCAAGGGCTTAAGGGTAGTGAGGAGATTGTCCTAAAAGGAGCCAGGAATATTAAAGACGGCCAGGAAGTTAAAATTTAGGTTTATACGACCCTTTCGCGATGGCACTGGAAGATAAAAATAGAGCAGCGATAAGAGAGTTTGGCTTGTCAACACTTTCGGTCAACAACCGAAACACGGTCTTTGTCATCACTGCCATTATCATTCTTGCTGGTATGGTAGCCTATCAGGCAATGCCCAAGGCTGCCTTCCCTGACCTGGTGATGCCAACGATATATGTGGGCACCCCGTACCCTGGCAATTCACCCGCTGACATTGAAAAACTGATCACGCGTCCGCTGGAAAAAGAGATCAACACCATTTCGGGGGTGGAGAAGATCAGCTCCACCTGCATACAGGGCTACTCAACCATTATTGTTGAATTCGATTTTGAAATGGACCCCTCCAAAGCCCTGACAAAAGTCAAGGATGCTGTTGACAGGGCCAAGAGCAACAAGGATATCCCCTCAGACCTTCCTGCTGACCCGAACATTTTTGAGGTTGACTTCGCTGCTATGCCCATTATGAATATTAATTTATCCGGAGACTTCTCCATAGAGCAGCTCAAGGAGTATGGGGAATACCTGGAGGACAAGATCGAACCGCTGTCAGACATCTCGAAGGTAGACATCCGCGGTGTGCAGGAGAAAGAAGTTAAGATCGATGTCAATGTGCACAAGATGGAGGCAGTTGAATTGAGCTTCCAGGATGTAGAGAATGCGATTGCCTTTGAGAACATGAGCATTTCAGGGGGCGATATCCTGGTCGATGAGCTCAATCGCACAGTGAGAGTCACTGGGGAGTTCACTTCAATTGAAGAGATCAACAATGTCATTGTCAAGCGTGAAAAATTTGACATCGTGTATTTGAAAGACATTGCCAATGTGTCGTTTGACTTTGAGCAGCGCCAAAGTTATGCCCGGGAATTTCAAAAACCAGTAGTGATGTTAGATGTGGTCAAGCGGGTGGGCGCCAATCTGATCCTGACCTCTGAAGCAATCAATGTAATAATCGAAGAGGCTAAAGCCAGTGAATTCCCGGAAAACCTGCAAATTTCGATTACCAATGATCTGAGCGATATGACAAGGAGCCAGGTGAACAATCTTGAGAACAGCATCATTTCAGGTGTAATCCTGGTTGTTATTGTGCTGCTCTTCTTCCTGGGACTGAGGAATGCGATGTTCGTGGGCGTAGCCATACCACTCTCCATGTTCATGGCATTCATGATCCTCAATTCTCTAGGGGTGACCCTAAACATCATGGTGCTGTTCTCCTTAATTCTGGCGTTGGGCATGCTGGTTGACAATGGAATTGTAGTCGTAGAGAACATCTACCGCTTGATGGATGAAGGCTTTCCCCCTGTTCTGGCGGCAAAGAAAGGAGTTGGAGAAGTGGCGCTTCCAATCATCACGTCGACCGCTACCACCCTCGCCGCCTTTATATCTCTGGCATTCTGGCCGGGAATAATGGGAGAATTTATGAAATGGCTGCCAGTCACTTTAATGATCGTCCTGGGTTCTTCCCTCTTCGTAGCACTGGTTATTAACCCCGTGCTGACCGCAGTATGGATGCGCCCCGGTGCTGAGCATCTGCAAAAGTCCAAAACAACGAAAAACGCAGTAAAAGTTCTGGGCGCATCTGCGCTGTTTTACCTGATAGGAACATTTACAGCAGCCAATTTGCTGCTCGCTTTGGGCTTGATTATGTTGCTCAACGGGCATGTTCTCAATCCTGCCGCTGGCTTCTTCCAGGCCAGAATAATTCCGGCGCTGGACCGGCGCTATAAAACATTCCTGCACTTCGTTTTATCAGGAAGAAAACCGATTGGCTTCTTCATTGGGACTATTGGGCTCCTGATCTTTTCATTCATCCTGCTCTTTATCTTCACTCCCCAGGTTGAGTTCTTTCCGGTGAATGAGCCCAAATATGTGAATGTGTTCATTCAAAAGGCAATTGGCACGGACATCGAATCCACCAATGAAACTACCCAGGAAATAGAGGCAGTAATTTCAGAGCTGCTGACTAAATACAATGACACCACCAACGTGCACGGCGAAAGAAAAATTGATAATTATCTGGTGAGCTCCTTAATTGCCCAGGTAGGCGAAGGCACAAGTGACCCGAAGCAGGGAATGTCTTTTGGGAATACACCCCACATGGGCAGGGTTCAGGTTTCATTTGTAGAATTTAAAGACAGAAGAGGTGTTAGCACTCAAACCGTGCTGGAAGATATCAGAGAAGTTGTGAGGTATAAGTACCCAGGTGTACAAATTACGGCTGACAAAGATCCAGTTGGGCCGCCTCAGGGAAAAGCGATTAATATTGAAGTGATTGGCGATGACTATGACTCTCTGATTGTTTTTGCTGATAAGATGAAATCATTTATCAACTCCAGGAACATCCCTGGAATTGAAGAATTGAAACTCGACGTAGAAACGGGCAAGCCTGAGCTTATCATTGAAATTGACCGCGCTAAAGCCAGGAGGTTGAATTTATCAAGCGGCCAGATCGGTTCCGCTATCCGGACGGCAGTTTTTGGCAAGGAGGTATCCAAATACAAGGAAGGTGAGGATGACTATCCTATAATGGTGCGGTTCGACGAGAGCTTTAGAAACAATATTGAGACCCTGATGAACCAGAGAATCACCTTCAGGGACCAGCTGACGGGTAAAATAAGCCAGGTGCCTGTTTCCGCAGTCGCCAGTGCAAGAAAGACCACCACGTATAGTGCAGTCAAAAGG
>DTRK01000113.1 GCA_012965955.1 Flavobacteriales bacterium | reverse complement strand
CCGTAATAAAATGAAAAATGTAAGTGTATTTATCGGACTATTAATTATGATGTCATGTGCGGAGCAATCTGCAACTGAAGGTGTTGCTGAGAATGAGGTGGTTACCGAAGACATGTACTTTGGGGAGAAGATAAATGAAAACGGTGCTATAGGCGTCGAGGAATTGTACGCTCAACTTGAAAACGAAGACTCGGTACATGTGAAGTTCAGCACTACCATTATGGAAACCTGCACCAAGAAAGGATGCTGGATGACAGTTAACCTCGAGGATGGAAAAGACATGATGGTCAGGTTTAAGGACTATGGATTTTTTGTCCCACTTGAGGGCATGGAGGGGAAATCCACGATTTTTGAAGGGTATGCATACACGGATTCAGTTTCTATTGAAGAGTTGCAGCACTATGCTTTCGATGCTGGAGACGACACTGCAACGGTTGCTGCAATCACAGAGCCCGAAGTTGCCCTGACTTTCTTAGCCAGCGGTGTCATTATTAAAAACTAATGCGGCAGCTCAGCATTTTAGCGACGATGGCTGCTCTCGTGGCCATTGTTTATTTTTCCTGTACTCCAAAAGCTGAAGACACTCCGAGTGAAGGCAAAGACGGACCTGTTATGCGCGAGGTCAGTGAAATGGTCAGTTTAATGTTCGAAATGGAGGCGGATATGAAAATGATTCGCAGTGGGCTTGTTGATGATTCAACTTATTCACAGGTGGAGGTCAATGTTTATAAGAAGTTCTTCACTGCGAAAACTTCAAAAGATGTGAAGATTGATTCGGTGTTTGTTGTCAAAGGGAATGCCTTCCTAAAGGAATTGCACAGGTTGTCTAATACCAATGCAAGAGATTCGGCCTTCACCTTTTTCAACAATGCGGTTAACGCATGTATTACCTGTCACGAGAACTATTGTCCCGGGCCTGTTGCCAGGATTAAAAAACTACGTATAGAATAACGTTGACTGCGGCGCGCTAGCCAAGATGCATGGGGTTATATCCAGTAAGAAGATTGAGGTAACTTAGCTGATCGGCATCATCCATCCGTACTCGTCGCGGATTTTACCGGTTCGGATGTTGCTAAGTTCATCCATCAGTATTGTTGAGATGCTGTCATCACCAATGGGAGGTAAGTCAAAGTCCTCTCCATTATATCCGATGGTGGCAATTGACGCCAATGTAGCAGCTGTTCCTACACCGAATGCTTCAGTACACTCTCCTGATCGGCAATAGTCAACAAGTTCCTCCACCAGGATTCTGCGCTCCAGGACTTCAATTCCCTTTGATTCAGCAATCCTAATTACGCTATCACGGGTAATGCCTTCCAGTATCGTATTTGTTTCAAGTGACGGTGTGTGGAGTTTTCCGTCAATGACAAACATGATATTCATTGTTCCTGATTCCTCAATGTACTTGTGTTCTTTTGAGTCTGTCCATATAAGCTGATCATATCCCCTTTCCTGTGCTTGCTGTGCCGGATACAATGCCGCTCCATAATTTCCTGCGGCTTTTGCATACCCAATTCCACCTTCCATCGCCCTGGCGAAATGTGTTTCGATAACCACTCTAACCGGTTTTGGATAATAAGGCCCAACCGGGCAAGTCATAATTGCGAATTTGAATTCCTCAGATGTCTTTACTTTTATCTCTGCTGTTGTTGCAAACATAACCGGACGTATATACAATGCACAACCATCAACAGGAGGCACCCATTCCCTGTCAAGTGTCAAGAGCTGATTCAATGCATCCATGAATAAACCTTCCGGAAGAGTCGGCATGCACATGCGTTTTGCAGAGCTGTTGAATCTAGTATGATTGTCCAGTGGACGAAACACACTTACGTTCCCGCTTCCATCTTTATACGCTTTCAAGCCTTCAAAAATAGCCTGCCCATAATGCAGTGCTGAAATAGCAGGACTCAACGAAAGATTACCGAAAGGACGAATCTCAGGGTCGTTCCACTGCCCGTCCTTATAATCGACCACAAACATATGATCAGAGAAGATCTTGCCGAAGGGAATATTATTGAAATCTACCTCCTCAATCCTTGACTTGTCAATCTTCGACACCTTGATCTGCACACTATTTTCAGTACTACTAGTAGGCATGTCTATAATTTCCATAATAATATTCGTTTAGTGCTCTGATTAACCAAATTTAAATTCTGGTTCAAGATACTAAAATTTTTGAGGAATCCTAGAACTTTCAACAAGTACTTAGATATCAATACCATTGCCTTAGACCATTTTTATCTTTAACCCATCATAAGCCAGTTCTATGAAGTCTGGCAGTTCTTTTGACACCTCTTCATGAGTACCTAGCTGGTGGCTGATGTGGATGAGATAGCCCTTTTCAGGAGCCAATTCAGTCAGGAGTTCAATAGCCTCATTCAATGTGAAATGGGAAATGTGTTTCTCCTTTCTAAGTGCATTTAGCACCACTACCTTTGACCCTTTAATCTTCTCTTTCTCTGGATCTGGAATTTCACTGGCATCTGTTATATACGTGAAATCCCCGACTCTGAATCCGAGCACTGGTAATTTATAGTGAAGCACTTGTATGGGAAGAAAGTCCACCCCGTGAACTGTAAAGGGCTCATTTTTAATCTTGTGTAAATTTATTTTAGGGGTGCCTGGATATTGTACATCACTAAATATATAATGGTACTCCCGCTTAAGGGCAAGCTCTACATTGTCGGTAGCGAACACATCAATATTTCGCTTGAGTATATAATTAAATGCCCGCACGTCATCCAACCCAGCCACGTGGTCCTTGTGCTCATGGGTGAATATCAGGCCATCCAGGCGCTTGACATTCTCCCTTAACATCTGCTGGCGAAAGTCAGGGCCAGCATCAAACACAAACACCTTCCCATTCACTTCGATCATCAACGAGGTGCGCAGGCGCTTGTTCTTAAAGTCATCTGAAGTGCACACTTCACAATCACATGCTATAAGGGGAACTCCCTGGGAGGTTCCTGTTCCCAGAAAAGTCACTTGCATCTTCAATCTGGCCATTTAGTTGAGAATCTGGACTTTAATCTACCAATAGTAAACGTCCATCTAAATTTGTTTAAAAATATGAAATTAATCAGGGTATTGCTTCTAATATTCATTAATAATCTTTAGAATTGCCGTCTATAATAAGAGATAATCATTTTCTAAATTTCTATAGAAGTGAAACCCACAGAGCATAATGCTAAAAAACGGTGGAAAATAATTTAAGTGGGTTGCATCGTTCAGTGGAAAAAATGTATTAAAAAATTTCAAGGCAAGAGCCTGAAATACAATAGTTTAATACTAATATAAACAGATGAAATTAGCGGTTCTAAAGGAGACAAATGATCATGAGACAAGGGTCTCTGTCACCCCGGATATTGCAAAATCTCTGGTAGACGCCGGATTCGAGTGCCTGGTTGAAAAAGGTGCTGGAGTGAGTTCATATTTTGAAGACAAAGAGTATAGTGATGCGGGAGCCACCATAGTAGACAATCCCGCTGCTCTATATGCAGATGCTGATGTTATTCTCAAAATCAATGCTCCGAACCTGGATGAAATCAAATCCATGAAATCAGGCGCAGTTTTGATGTCGTTCATATTTGCAGTTACCAATCCAGAGTTGGTTGATGCTTGCGCAGAAGCTAAAATTTCGACTTTCTCCATGGATGCAATTCCAAGGATATCCAAAGCCCAAAGCATGGATGCCTTGAGTTCTCAAAGTAATCTCGGAGGGTATAAATCGGTCATTCTAGCTGCCAATGCATTGGGTAAAGTATTTCCATTGTTGATGACCGCTGCGGGAACACTGAAGCCATCCAGAGTTGTAATCATGGGCGCAGGTGTTGCGGGACTTCAGGCGATTGCAACCGCCAAAAGATTGGGAGCCATTGTTGAGGTATCGGATATCCGGCCCGAGGTAAAAGAGCAGATTAAATCACTGGGTGGGAAGTTCATTGAAGTGGACAGTGATGATGCGGTTGAAACCGAAGGTGGTTACGTTAAGGAAGTTTCTGAAGAATTCTTAAAGAAACAGAAAGAGGTGGTAGCTCAGCATGTTGCCAATGCAGACATTGTAATTACAACAGCGTTGATCCCTGGGAGAAAAGCACCTGTGCTGATCACGGAGGACATGGTTAAGTCGATGAGTTTCGGTTCAGTCATTCTTGACATGGCCGTAGCTCAGGGAGGTAATTGTGAGGTGAGCGAGGTACATAAAACGGTTGTAAAGCACGGGGTAACAATTATTGGTGAAGCCAATTTACCAGCACTCCTGCCGTTGAATGCGAGCCAATTATACGCCAAGAATATCAGTACTCTCCTAAATCACCTTGCAGACAAAGACGGCTTTAAGTGGGAAATGGACGAGGAGATCACGAAAGGATCTCTCATCACTCATAACGGTGAGAAAGTTCACCCAACGGTACTTCCTAAAGAGGAAGCCAGCACATCATAAATACATAAACACATCTGGACAATGGAAATTTTAGAAACTGCAATTAGTTATGTAGGCGAGCATCAGGAGATGATCTATGTCATCGTTCTCGCAATTTTCGTGGGCTTCGTTTTAATAGGCAATGTCCCGTCAGTATTACATACACCCTTAATGTCTGGTGCAAACGCGATGAGCGGGGTGGTCGTGATCGGGGCAATAATAGTAATGGGATACGCCGATTCGATGCCTGCGAAAATTCTCGGACTTTTAGCGGTGATACTTGGGACCTTTAATGTAGTTGGTGGTTTTGTCGTTACTGACAGAATGCTTGAGATGTTTAAGAAGAAACCAAAGAGCGAATAGATACTACCTGTTGAATAAATCTAATAATTAGCATGATGACTGGACACTATTTAGAGATCGCATATCTCATTGCTGTCGTGTTGTTTATGATGGGCTTGAAGAAATTGGGCCACCCTCAAACTGCACGAACAGGAAATATGCAAGCGGGAATAGGAATGGGTATCGCCATCATTGCAACGCTTCTGCTTTATAAGAACAGCGATGGTGCAGGAATAGGAAACTACGCGTGGATAGCTGGTGGAATACTAATAGGCTGCATCGTAGGATGGTTCGCTGCCAAGAAGGTAGCGATGACTGCCATGCCCCAGATGGTGTCCTTATTCAACGGCATGGGTGGAGCTTGTTCTGCCTTCATAGGCCTGGTTGAATTTGGCCCTGCAATGAGTGGAAGCCTGTTGCCCTATGCTACAGTTCTAAGTTGCCTGGTTGTAGGAACATTGACTTTCTCTGGTTCCATGATTGCCTTTGCCAAGTTGAATGGCAACCTGAATAAGGACATCCGTCTTCCTTTTTACAACATCCTCAACACCCTTATCATGATAACCCTGGCGGGCTTGACGGTTTGTTTATTGTTGCACAACATCGAAGACGCAAGGATGTGGATTTACATCTTGTTCGGACTTTCGTTGGTCTACGGTATTCTATTCGTTATCCCAATTGGTGGAGCGGACATGCCCGTTGTAATCTCGCTATTGAACTCCTTGAGTGGAATTGCCGCAGCATTGGCGGGTTTCATCTATGGTAATAACGTCATGATCATCGGGGGAATCCTCGTTGGAGCTTCTGGAACTATTTTAACAATAGCAATGTGCGAAGGAATGAACCGTCCACTCACCAACGTAATCTTCGGTGCCTTTGGCGCAGGTGGTGGCGATGGTGGAGGCGCAGCAGGTACAGATGGAGCTACTAAAATTGTCAGGGAAACAAATGCCAGTGACGCTGCCGTAATGATGAATTATTCTCAATCAGTTGTAATGGTACCAGGTTATGGTTTAGCCGTTGCACAAGCACAGCACATCATGGCAGAATTCCAGCACATGCTGGAAGCCAATGGGGTGGACGTAAAATATGCGATCCACCCGGTAGCTGGCAGAATGCCCGGACACATGAACGTATTATTGGCAGAAGCCAATGTTGAGTATGACAAATTAGTGGAGATGGATGATATTAATCCAAAGTTCCCAACTACTGATGTGGTACTTATTGTAGGGGCCAACGATGTTGTGAATCCTGCTGCCAATACGGACCCCGACAGTCCTATCTACGGAATGCCTATTCTGGAAGTTGAGCAGGCAGCTAAGATCATTATCGTGAAACGTTCAATGAGCGCCGGTTATGCTGGAATTGATAACGAGCTGTTCTTTCATGAAAAGACTTCCATGCTCTTTGGAGATGCCAAGAAGGTCATCACGGACCTGGTTAGTGAGTTGAAGAATATGTAAGTGGAGCTTATCAAAGGGGAATCCGGGCATCCCACGGGTAAAGTTAAGTAAGCTGCTAAAGTATTTCTACCAGGGTCTTCACAAGGTAATCGATCTCATCTTTGCTGTTTAGTTTTGAAAAGGATATGCGAACGGAGGGCCGCTCCATATCAGCCCCGATGGCCGACAGGACGTGAGAGTCTTCATTCACCCCTGAAGAACAGGCTGAACCACCAGATACGGCAATCCCATTAATGTCGAAATTAAAAAGCAGCATCTCGCGCTTCTCCGTAATTGGAAGAGAGACATTCAACACCGTGTACAGGCCATCGCCTCCACTTTCGCCGTTGAAATGGACATCGTCTATTGCGTTTTGTAACCCGGTGATCAAATAAGCCTTCAATCCTTCAATATGTGCTCTGTCCCTATCCAAATTCTCAATTGCAATATCCAGTGCCCTGGCCAGCCCAACGATTCCATAAACATTTTCAGTGCCACCCCGCCTATTGCGTTCCTGCGGCCCTCCATAAATGAAGGGTTGTAATGCGCGGTCGCCATTGACATATAAGAAACCGGTGCTCTTAGGCCCATGAAATTTATGACCTGAACAGGCCGCCATGTCCAATTTCAATTCCTGAAAATCAAGGTGGTAATGCCCGATAGCCTGAACGGTATCCGAATGAAACACCGCGTCATTGGCTTGACACAAGGTGCCCGTTTCTGCTGTCGGCAGGAGATTACCAATCTCATTGTTAGCGTGCATAAGGCTCACCATCACCTGATCATTTTCAGAGAGTAATTGCTCCACATGCCCAAGATCAATTGCCCCGCCTTCCTTCAGATTTACCCAATGCAATTTCACCTTTCCCTGCGCTTCCAAAAATTCTAACGTATGAAGAACAGCATGATGCTCCAGCTTTGATGAGATCACATTCTTTATCCCTAAGCTGGAGACACCTGATTGAAGAGCCATGTTGTTGGCTTCTGTTCCCCCCGAAGTGAAGAATATCTCACCGGGCGAAACGTGCAAATGATCTGCTATTCTCCGTCTTGCATCATCGATAGCTGCTCTCGTCTCCCGCCCATAGGCGTGGATGGATGAGGGATTGCCGTGCTTGTCCCGCATATAGGGCAACATGGCATCCAGCACCTCTGGATCCAGCGGTGTACTAGCCGCGTTGTCAAGATAAACCTTCATCTAAATAAATACTAGTGAACTATGGCATTGACATCATCAATGATCTTTTCCGCAAGGCTCTGTGCCTTTTCTGCCGAAGTACTTTCAGAGTAAACTCTAATAATGGGTTCCGTATTCGACTTCCGAAGGTGCACCCACCCATCTTCATAATCTATCTTCACACCATCAACGGTGCTAACGTTTTCGCTGCTGTTCTTCGAAGCCATTAACTCAAGAACATTATCCACATCGATGTTTGGTGTCAGCTCAATCTTATTCTTAGACATGTGGTATTCCGGATATGTAGCCCGCAATTCTGAGCATGTTTTACCCGATTTCGCCAGATGTGACAGGAACAATGCAATGCCCACCAGTGCATCCCTGCCATAGTGCAAGTCAGGCACAATGATACCTCCATTGCCCTCCCCTCCAATAACCGCTTTTTCAGCCTTCATCATTGCCACCACATTCACCTCACCAACGGCTGAGGCGAAATGCTTTTGGCCGTGCTTTTCTGTAACGTCCCTAAGGGCCCTTGAGGATGAGAGATTAGAAACAGTAGCTCCTGAATTCTCTCCAAGAATGTAATCAGCGATGGCAACCAGGGTGTATTCCTCTCCGAACATCGCCCCATTCTCAGATACTATAGCCAGCCGATCCACATCCGGATCTACGGAGAAACCCAGGTGAGCGCCGCTCTCTTTGACCTTAGCTGACAGTTCGGTTAAATGTTCAGGCAAGGGCTCTGGATCGTGTGGAAACTCACCGCTCGGTTCGCAATAAAGCTCAACAACCTCTTCAACACCTAACGCCCGGAGCAAGGGAGGCAGTGAAATTCCCCCAGTAGAATTCACACAGTCAATAACCACCTTGAATTTTCTGCCAGTGATGGATACTACATCTACATTTGGTAGCTCTAATACCTTTTCAATGTGTTTATCGATCCATGTATCGTCCGTTGTAAGGGATCCCAAATCATCTACTCCTGCAAAAGAAAAGGACTCTGATTCAGCAATGGCCAATACCTCCTGCCCTTCAGCCCCAGATATAAACTCCCCTTTACTATTGAGGAGCTTTAATGCATTCCATTCCTTTGGATTGTGACTAGCGGTTAGAATAATTCCTCCAGCAGCTTTCTCATGGATTACCGCCATTTCTACGGTTGGAGTTGTAGAAAGCCCCAGGTCAATGACATCAATTCCCAGGCCTTGCAAGGTAGAGACGGCGAGCCCACTTACCATCGGACCAGAAATTCTTGCGTCCCGACCAATGATCATTTGAGTAGCCTGACCGCCCTGCTGCTCATTTATCCAATGCCCAAAAGCCCCAACAAATTTCACTATGTCTAATGGAGAGAGGCCCTCGCCTACATCCCCACCAATAGTTCCCCTGATTCCAGAAATCGATTTTATCAATGTCATTATCGTTCAATTTATGGCTACAAAAATAGTATTTAATAATATCGGTATCCGAAATTGACGGATCACATGACACAAAAAAAATGTTAATTACTTTGTTAATATAATGTAGCGCCGCTTTATAAAGGCTTGTTCTTTTTATTAAATTTGACTAATGCGTCCAACAACCATGGAAATCATCACTTGACATAGATGGAAGAGAAACCCAGCTATAAGGACAAAAATGACGGGGGACAGCCTTCGGTCAAGAGGTTTGAGGAGATGATTGATCAAGACGCTCAATATTTCTTCGATGTTGACGAATTTGAGATCATTGTTGATCACTATGTGAATGAGTGCAATTATAGAAGGGCACTGCGAGCCTTGCGCTTCGCAACATCGCAGCATCCGTGTTCAAGCGAGTTGCTTATCAGAAAGGCACAGATACTTGCGGAATCCAAGAACCCGCATGAAGCACTGAAGGTCATTCAGGCGATAGAGCAGAGTGAACCTTACAATACTGAGCTGCTTACCACCAAGGGCAACATCCTCTCTCAATTCCGAGAGCACAAGCAAGCCATACTCTCCTATAAAAAGGCATTGGAACATTCATTGGACAAAGATGACCTGTACATGTGCATCGCTTTTGAGTACCAAAACCTGGACAAGAATGCCAAAGCGCTGGATTATTTGAAGAAGGCCATCGACTTCAACCCTGAAAATGAAATAGCCTTATACGAGCTCGCATTTTGCTTTGAAGTGGAAGATAAATTGGCGGAAAGCACATTGTATTATCAAAAGTACCTGGAACAGCATCCCTATTCACATGCTGCCTGGTACAATCTTGGAATTAGCTACAGTAAGATGTCGGAGCACGAAAAAGCCATTGACGCCTATGACTTTGCTATTGCCATTGACGACAGCTTTGCTTCGGCTTATTTCAATAAAGCTCACGCTTATGCGCATATGGGTGAGTTCGATAATGCCATTGCGCTTTACCAGGAAACTTTTAGATATGAAGAACCTGAATCGTTCACGCATTACTACATAGGAGAGTGCCATGAGAAAAGTGGCAACTATATCTCTGCGGTGAAGCAATATGAGATTGCTATAAAGCTTGATGCTGAATTTGCAGATGCGTGGCTGGCAATTGGCAGGGTAAAGGCGCAGATGGGAAGAAGAGCAGAGGGCCGTGCTCATATTGAAAAGGCTATTGATATTGAACCCGATCATTCACCCAGCTGGATGATACTCGGAGACATATTGATTCAATCAAAGGACTTGAAGGGAGCTGTTGCGGCATATCGAGAGGCAGTGTGTTTCGATGAGGATAATGTCACTGCGTGGTTGAAATACGCAGATACGCTATTTCGCGTTGATGAAAAGAACCGCGCCATTAATGTTTTACGCAAGAGCATTACCGTTAACCCTGATAGCCACCATCTGTATTATTCGTATTGCAGCCTTCTGCTGCAATCGGGAAACAAGAAAAAAGGATATGAAATATTAGAGAAAGGCCTGCTCCTCAATTACAAGCTGCACACTATTATCTTTGATTACTACCCTGAAGCCAAACGCGATCGGGTTATTGGCAGCCTGATTGAGAAATACAAGAGTTAGCCTTCTCCTTAGAATTCTCGGCACATTTTCATACTTTCGCGTCTTCTAAAAAGATGAATCATGAACTTTGATCTTCCCGGACTGCCCGATCGTTGTGACAAGCCAAGAGACAATGGCCTGACCATGATGATGGACAAAGGCCTAAGTATCAGGCAAGTTGAAGACACGCTGTCCGCCTCTCATCAGTATATTGACATTGCCAAGCTCGGATTTGGCACCTCGATGATCACGAATAATCTGCAGCAGAAGTTGGATCTGTATAAGGCTGCAGAAGTACGCACATGCTTCGGAGGTACGCTGTTCGAATTATTCTATGCAAAGGGACTGTTTGATGATTACCGAAAGTTAATTGACAAATACGACATGCCTTTGGTGGAAGTATCTGATGGTTCCATAAGCATGAAACATGAAGATAAATGCGAGTGCATCAGCATGCTTTCAGAACAAACCGTAGTGCTTTCGGAGGTTGGCTCAAAGGATGCGGATAATATTATCCCTCCATATAAGTGGATACAGCTGATAGAAACAGAGCTGGAAGCTGGTGCGTGGAAGGTGATTGGAGAAGCCAGAGAAGGAGGGAACGTAGGACTTTTCAGATCTACCGGTGAGGTTCGGTCAGGCCTGGTTGAGGAAATTCTGAACACAATTTCTGGAGAAAAGATCATGTGGGAAGCTCCAATAAAAGCGCAGCAAGTATGGTTTATCAAATTATTGGGAGCAAATGTCAACCTTGGGAATATCGCACCTAATGAGATAATTCCCCTGGAAACACTTAGAGTGGGACTCCGCGGAGACACCTTTGACATGTTCATGGACGAGAAGGTCAAGAACAAGGTTAACTCCAACCTTTAAGATTCACTTGCTTAAGGAAAGAATCATACTGTACCTAAAAGGTGTATGCATGGGTGCTGCTGATGTGGTGCCAGGTGTAAGTGGAGGTACAATAGCTTTTATCACAGGAATATATGAGGAGCTACTTGAGACAATCAGTGGGATAAGATTCTCTCTATTTCGAACCTGGCGGAAGGAAGGCTTCAAGGCCATGTGGAGGGAGCTCAATGGGAACTTCTTGCTCGTCCTATTCGCAGGCATATTAACCAGCGTTGCATCTCTTGCCATAGGAATTAAATATCTTCTGGCGCACTATCCTATTCAACTCTGGGGATTCTTTTTCGGATTAATCATCGCCTCTGTTTATCTGGTGGGCAAGCAGGTCAGTGATAAGACGAAGGTGGTCAATTGGATCGGGCTTGCTGTGGGTACTGTTGTTGCATATTACATTACCCTGGCCACCCCAACTGAGGGAAGCGAGAATCTCATTTATATCTTCTTCTGTGGTACCATCGCCATAACAGCAATGATACTGCCTGGCATTTCCGGGAGTTTCATTTTACTTCTATTGGGCGCTTACACTACAGTTCTAGGTAGTATCAGTGGATTGGTGGAGGCACTGAAAAATTCGGCATGGGACACTGCTATTCAAAATACCATTCTACTATCCGTGTTCACAGCCGGTTGCGCAGTGGGCATACTGAGCTTTTCGGGGGTGCTGAACTGGATGTTTAAAAAGGCCTATGATCTAACGGTGGCTGTTCTTACTGGTTTTTTAATTGGATCCTTGAACAAAGTGTGGCCCTGGAAGGAAACTGTGGAGACTTTCGTAAAGCATCCAGGCACGCCTAAGGAATCAGTGATACCTGTGGTGCAAAATAATGTCATGCCCGCTACATTTGAACAGATTACCGGGGGGCCCTCTCACATGATTATGGCAGTTTCATCCGGGGTGATTGGGTTATTGTTGATTGTTGTTTTGGATAGATTCGCCACACGCAAGAAGTCATGAGATCATTGGGCTTAATAGGGTACCCTCTTGAGCATTCGTTCTCCGAACACCACTTCCTGGAAAAGTTTACGAATGAGGGTATTGACGATGCCATATACCAAAACTATCCACTTGAAAGCCTGGACGGCTTAAGAGACCTGATCGAGCGTGAACCAGATCTGGTAGGATTAAACGTCACCATACCTTATAAAACGCAAGTACTCCCACTTCTTGATGCGATAGACCCAATTGCTGAGAAGATTGGCGCAGTGAACACGATCAACATTATT
The DNA here is from genome assembly GCA_012965955.1 of Flavobacteriales bacterium. Lineage (GTDB taxonomy): Bacteria > Bacteroidota > Bacteroidia > NORP154 > NORP154. Next base: position 818 of record DTRK01000113.1, on the reverse strand, counting down.
CGCGATGAAGATGACCCTACAGACTATACCCTGACAGGGTTTAATACTGATGTCCATGGATTCAGGGAATCGCTTAAACCACTATTAAGTGATCAGCATAAGGAGGCCATTGTGCTGGGCACCGGCGGTGCTTCTTTAGCGGTGACACATGTTTTGAAAGAGCTGGGTATTCCATTCATGCAATTATCAAGAGACCCGAAGAGTGAGCTGGAAATGTCATACGACTTTATGGACAAAGGCATGGTCGAAATGTCAAAGCTCATTATCAATACCACACCTGTTGGGATGTATCCCGATGTTGCGGAAGCCCCAGAAATTCCATATGACGGTATTACCGCCGAGCATTTGGTCTATGATCTTATCTACAATCCCGAGGAGACGCAGCTTTTGCAAAGGAGCTTGAAGAAAGGAGCTACTACGAAGAATGGGCAGGAGATGCTTGAGCTGCAAGCGGAGGCGAGTTGGGAGATCTGGAACCAGTAATAATATCTTTACTTCTCAGGTAACACAACACCGAGACTATCCAGTTCCTCGGGCGTAACTGATGGAGGCATCTCATTTCTTTCAATCTTTCCTACAACCAAATCCCCAACAATTGTAGCGTCGGCCTTACTGGCAAATCCTGAAGTTCCCGGCATGGAGGGAATTGTAGTTTGATGTATGTACTTTTTCCCATTCACGAAAATATCATAACCCCAACCATTGTCAGTTTCGAATGGCCGAAGCTCAATACCGGAAAGCGTGATCATTACCGAAGTATCTTGCACAGTTTGAGCGTTAACTGCTCCGACAGCAGGGCTAAGGAGTATCGTAAATAA
>DTRK01000112.1 GCA_012965955.1 Flavobacteriales bacterium | reverse complement strand
GAATTGAATAGGTGCCGGGAGCCAACCCGCTTATGTCTATATTGATGTTACCTTTTATCTATATTCATGCTACCTTTTAACGGATATATGTTAGTATTGTATATGTCGATGTAACTTTTTACTTTATTTAACATACACTTTAGATAATTAGTAATTTTGACGCATTTTGATGAAGTAGCGGAAGACAAATGTGTTATGGATAAAATGATGATGTTATGAAAAAATATTTACTCCTCTTTTTATGTGCCTTTACATATGGCAGCATATACGGGCAAACGTCCTTTACATCAGTAACTGATGGAGATTGGGAAAACTGCGCCACATGGGGAACTTGTCCCGGTGTTGTTCCTGGCACAAATTGGCCAGCAACTGGGGATAGAGCTACCATTGCGCAGGCAACAATTGTTACCGTTGCTGTTAATCAAACGTGTAGTTTATTGACGGTAGATGGTGACGACTCGTTTAATAGCGGTCTGACCGTGAACTCAGGCGTTGTGCTCACCGTTGAAAACGAATGGCAGGTTGACTCGAAAACAGATGATGGAGAATTGACCATAACGATAATTGGAACCGTGAATGTCGCTGATGACCTTGATGTCAATATAACTCATTCGGGTTTTACAGCTACTATAGATATTAGATCAACGGGTGCTGTAAATCTGAACGACCCGTCCGTTACGAACACAATTTTTGTTACGGGTTCGGGAGCCGAGCTGTCAATGTTGTGTCATGGTCCTCTAACAATAGCTGACAGAATGGTGATGAGGGTAACTAATGGTGCTTCTTGTAACATAGATGCAGATGGTGACATTACCATGACTAATGATGATCTTCAACTCGAAACACAAGGTGCCAGTTCCACGCTTACAATAGATCTGGATGCTACATTGACGTGCCCTGACAGGCTCATTCTAAAATCAGATGCAGCTTCAACCTCGGCAAGTGTAACAATTAACATGGTTAGTGGGGGCACAGTGAACCTGGATGGCCTTTTGGACCTATTAGGAGCGGGCGGTGGTGGCACAATAGATGCGAGTTCAACGGCAAGCACATTTGAGTATGGTGGCGCAGGGATTCAAACGATTGAGTTAGGGACACCAATAGAATATCACAACCTTGTTTTAAGCGGAGCAGGTACCAAAACTCTTGGGGCAGCGGTAAGTACCGCTAATGTACAAGGAAGTATTACCGTGGCAACTGGAACATTGGATAACGGCGGGTTTGCCATTGCTGGCAACCCTTCAAAGACCTTTCAAGTAGATGCCGACGCAACCTTCGAACTATCGGGGACAACAAGCACCTTTCCTACCGCTTTTGGCACGTTTACCCTGGCCAGCGCCTCAACGGTAGTTTACGAAGGGTCTGGTGCGCAAGCTATAAGCGATCAGAGTTATGGACACCTAACCTTGTCCACCTCGGGAGACAAATCACTATCGAGTACTCTCACGGCCAGTGGAAACGTGACGATTGGTACTAATGTAACGCTTAACGCCAACAGTAATGCCCTAAATATAGAAGGAGACTGGAGCAACTCCGGCACGTTCACGCAAGGCACCAGTAAAGTGACCATGAACGGTTCATCTGATCAAACCATAGGAGGAACCACAACCACGACTTTCTTTAATATGGAAATTGACAATTCTGCAACCAAGGTATCCCTCGACGTAAATGCCAACCTGGAGGGTGCACTTACTTTGAAAAATGGGGAATTTACCACAACTGGTCAAATATTTACTTTGCTTTCAACTGCATCCGGAACTGCACAAATAGCTGCAATAACCGGAGGAACAATTTTTGGAGATATCACCATGCAACGATTTGTTCCCTCAGGAAATACGGGGTGGCACATGTTGGGTATACCGGTATCAAGCACGGACGTCAATGATTGGGATGAGGACACAGATTTCGTACTCAGTCTTGATGACGGTGATGATGGGATTGCCTGTTGTCCCAACTTTTATTCTGTGCACCGTTATAATAATTCAACAGAAATATATACGGCACTTCAGTCTGTAACTGATGGCCTCAGCGCTCAAGATGGATATTTTGTATATACCGGAACTTCTCAAAGCACAACTATTGCTTTTACGTATGATGTGACCGGTGCTGCCAATACAGGTACGCAAGAATTTACCCTTGTCAACACTAGCGATAATTTTAATATGATTTCTAACCCGTTTCCTTCGGCTATTGACGGGGATTTGCAGAATGGAACAGCCTGGCCTGTAAAAAACAATATGCACGATGAGGTTCATGTTTGGGATCCGGATATAGGAACTCCAGGTTACCAAACGTATATTAGCGGCATGGCCTCCCCTGATGCAGGCTGGGATGGCCATATAGCTGCCCATCAGGCGTTTTGGGTATTCAGCGATGGCGGTGCTCCCGAGTTGTCTCTTGCAGAAGCTGGAAAAGTTTCAACAGAGTCTAACGCCTTTTGGAAGACAGGTCAACCTGAAATTTCGTTATTTAGATTAGCAATTACAGAGGCTGCAAGTTCAGTGTATCTTGATGAGGCCGTAATGGCATTTCGCCCAGGAGCTACTTATGGCGAAGATCCTGCGTACGATGCGCATCAAATGATTCCTTATGTGCCGCATTCAACAATCGCTTCCATCGTGAACGATACAATTGACCTTGTTATTAACGCCGTACCTGAACTCGATTCTTCAATCTCAATTCCATTAAGGGTTTTGGTAACAAGCACCGGCAGCTATACCATATCATTAAAAGGAATGGATCTTATTGCTGAGAGTTCGTGTCTTGTTCTGGAGGATAAGTTCACAAACACATTTACGAATCTTAAAAATGATTCTTCCTATACGTTTGCTATTGCAGATACTACTTACTCGCCCAGATTCTTTATGCACATTGGAGCACCTATCACCAAGGGACGTTCTAATCTGCTATGCCAAGGTGATAGTGATGGAATGGCCATTGCTGGTGGACAGGGAGCCGGGCCCTGGAGTTATGTATGGACCAATTCAAACGGTGATACAGTAAAAGTTAGTGCTAATGTAAGTTCAGCAGATACATTATCCGGTGTTAACGCTGGTACGTATAATGTATATGTGACTGGAGCAGGAGGACTGTGTGGAACTGTTATGGACACAATTATAATAACAGAACCTACAGCTATAACTGCTGCAACTCAAGTGGTGAACACTACCTGTTTTGGCGACAACGATGGTGGTGTAGACTTAACCATCACTGGCGGAACACCCCCTTATGCCTATGCGTGGTCCAATGGTGCTAATACTCAGGACCTCAGCAGTTTGACACCCGGTAACTATGATGTCAATATTACTGATGATAACGGTTGCTTGACATCCGTTAATTTAACCGTCACCGAAACAGCTGATCTCCTGATATTCAGTGCTGCCAATGACATCACCTGTAACGGGGATAACGATGGTGCCATAGACTTGAGTGTGACTGGCGGAACACCCCCTTATGCTTATGCCTGGTCTAATAGTGAGAGCACTGAGGACATGGGTGGGTTGGCTCCTGGCACTTATTCGGTTCAAGTAACGGACAACAACAACTGTGTGGCTGCAGACAGCTTTGAAATTACTGAACCTATTGTTGTGGTTTCAACCTTCGTTGCTGAAAAAGACACTGCATACTTGTCTGAAGGTGGAGATATACAGTTCACTAATACGTCATTCGGTGCTTCGAGCTTTGAATGGGATTTCGATGATGGTTCACCTATCAATACTGCCGTGAGCCCCTTGCATATATTTGACGCTGTTGGAGCGTATGAGGTAACTATGGTTGCAAGCAACGCGAACAACTGTAGTGATACTTCCTATAAGTCAACAGTGGTCATGGA
>DTRK01000111.1:33581-35265 GCA_012965955.1 Flavobacteriales bacterium | reverse complement strand
GAATGCCCGACGATGTTAACCTTGGTGTCATTTTTGATCAATCTTCCTATGTAAGAAATTCAATCACCGGATTGGCCATGGCGGGATTAGGAGGCCTCATCCTCGTTGTGCTCATCTTGCTCCTTTTTCTTGGCAATTTCAGGTCGGCGATGATCGTATCGATAAGCCTGCCCCTGTCGGTCCTTTTCGCTTTCATTGTTTTGTCGGTGACCGGACAAGCTATTAATAGTATTACGCTGGGTGGAATTGCATTGGTATTGGGACTGCTGGTGGACAACTCCATTGTGGTACTGGAAAATATCGATAGGCACCTTCAGATGGGTAAAAACTCAACGCAGGCAGCACTGGATGCCGCATTGGAAGTGGCACAGCCTGTTTTGGCTTCTACATTGGTGATTATAGTGGTGTTCTTCCCGGTGATGTTTCTCACCGGTATTACAAAATTCCTTTTTTCCCCTTTGGCAATTACGGTTGCAGGTGCCATGATCGGCTCCTATATTTTTTCTCTGACGCTCATTCCAATCGCAGCAGCACATTTATTTAATAATCAGCTTCCAAAAGGGGCAGGAGAAGAGCCCAGGAAGTCACTGGGGCCATTTCAGAGATTTATACAGAAGCGCAAGAACAGATACTCCAGCAACCTGGCTACAGCCCTGAAAAACAGGGGCAAGGTACTATTCGGCACCCTGGCCCTTTTCGCACTCTCTGTATACATCTTGCTGAATCTGGGATATGAGCTGTTCCCTAAATCCGATGTGGGGCAGATGGAGATTCAGGTGAGAATGGAATCAGGCACCCCACTCCAAACAACCAATAAAACCATTAGCAAGATGGAGGAGATGATAAGGGAAGAGACGGGATCAGACCTACAGCAGCTCATTGCGAACATTGGAATTTTTTACGATCTCCCGGCTGCATATACACCCAACTCTGGGACTCAAGATGCGTTTATCGGCATCCAGTTAAAAGAAGATCATCAAACATCAACCTTTGAATATGCCCGTCGCCTTCGCAAGAAGATGCGCACAGCATTCCCAGGTGTTGAGATCAGCTTTGATACAGGCGGATTGATTACCGCTGCACTCAATGAAGGTAAACCTTGTCCTATTGACGTACAGGTCAAGGGCAACAAGCTGGAAGTGCTTAGGGAATTGACCGAGCAAATTCGCGATACCATATCTACGCTTTCGTCAACCCGGGATGTGAGAATACTCCAGAGATTGGATCAGCCTGCCAAGAATATTGACATTGACCGGATAAAAGCTGCTGAATTGGGCGTAGAACCAGTGGATGCAATAAAAAACATGGTCTCTGCCCTTAATTCATCTACTACCTATAGCAAAGCATTCTGGATCGATGAACACAATGGAAACCACTATTATGTCGGGGTAACATACCCTGAGAATTTAGTGGACGATGAGCACGTTCTTGAAAATGTGACCATAGCAAGCAAAACCCACGATAAACCCGTGCCTTTTCGCAACTTTTCTAAATTGAGTGAGACCACAAATGCTGTTGAGATCAACCACCACAATCTCGCCAGGGTATTTAATGTTTATGCAAATGTAGAGGGAGAAGATATAGGCACAGTATCTGATAGGATAGAGGAAATCCTGGACGGAATGGAATTCCCACCGGGGTATGAAGTCACTTTTCAGGGCGAGGTCGCTGTAATTAAAAGATC
>DTRK01000111.1:558-33571 GCA_012965955.1 Flavobacteriales bacterium | reverse complement strand
TGGTGATCTTGGATTGGGACTGGGATTAGCCATTGTATTAGCATTTTTAATCATCGTTCCACTGTTCAGGTCATTCCGGCTTCCTCTAATTATTATTTTGGCATTTCCACTGGGAATTATTGGGGTAGCCTTGTTGATGTGGGCGACTAATACCTACCTGAGCGTACAGTCTATCATGGGCATTATCATGATGGTCGGTATCGCAGTATCGTACGGAAACATTTTGGTGGACCGGATTAACGCATTGATGAAGGAAGGCATGGCCAAGAGTGATGCGATTATTACGGGTTCAGCTGATAGGTACCGACCAATACTCATGACGGCCGGTACCACAATCTTCGCCCTATTGCCCACCGCATTGGCTTTAAGTCACGGTTCAGAATCAAATGTACCACTGGCAATTGCAGTAATCGGAGGAACATTTATGGCAACACTTTTAACATTGTACATTATTCCAATTCTGTATTCTTATATCGCAAAGAATACGATTTTACCAGATCACGATGAGAATATCCAATAAACTGAATTTCAAAATAACTTCTTACCTGGCACTTGGTTCGCTATGCTTGTTAGAGGCATGTACCTCGACACCAGCGGACGATGCTGAAACAGCTGCAGAAGTCGAGACGCTCAAGACTAGAACAGTGGAGGTCATTAATCCATCCAGGAGATCTTTCAATGCAGAGCTGCATATTGTGGGAACAGCTATGGCCAATCAACAGGTGATGGTTCATGCGATGGAAGGCGGTTATGTGAAGGAAATAAATAGAGACATTGGCGATTATGTGGTTGCGGGGCAGATTATTGCGGAGCTGGACAATCCTGAATTAAACAGGATGTACCAGAAGGCTGCTGCACTTTTGGAAGTCAAAAAATCCACTTATGACAGGCTCAAATCCACAGCTGAACAAACTCCTGACCTGACCCCACTCCAAGTGCTTGAGGAAGCAGAGGCTGCTTATTTAACGGCTCTGGCTGAGCTTGGGGCAATTCAGGATCGCCAGTCCTTTCTGCGGGTGAAAGCACCGTTCAGCGGAGTGATCACACAGCGATTTGTAGATAACGGGGCCCTGGTACAAAGCGGAATAACCAATACCGGTACTTCGCCTATTGTAGAACTGCAACAGCTGGACCCAATCCGATTGACGATTCCACTTCCTGAGAGTGACGCCGGTATTATCAAGATTGGGGACACGGTTAAAGTTACGTTCCCAGAACTTCCAGGTGAAGCGTTTACCGCTCAAGTAAGCCGTACTGCGGGGGTATTGGATGTAGCTTCCAAAACCATGCAAACAGAAGTAGACATTGACAATAAAAAGGGTGTGATAAAGCCTGGGATGTATGCCAAGGTAGTCATGATGCTGGTGAGCCGGGAAAACGTGCTATCCCTTCCTGTTCAATGTCAGTATATGTTTCAGGATGAACTATTTGTGCTGGAGGTGATCGATGACAAGGTTGTAAGGACACCTTTACGACGAGGACTGACTAACAAAGATTATTTCGAAGTCCTCAATACAAATCTTGATTCCACTTCCATGGTAATTATACAGGGGAAAAGCTTGGTGAAAACAGGGCAGCAAGTGGAAGCAATGCTAAAGACAGAAAGATAATTGAGAGGGTTTAATGAAAATATGGCAAAAGCGGTTATCGCCTTATTGCTGATTGCCAGACTGGCAAATTCAGTACAGGCCCAGGATAAAATAATGCCTATTGACATAAAGACCGTGCTTAAATTGGCTGGCTCCAGCCATCTGGATGTAGCTGAAATAAACGCGCGGTATGAACTGGCTAAGGCTCAACAGCTGGAGGCTAAGGAATGGATGATTCCGACTATTAGTCCAGGTGTGCTTTTGATGTCCTACAAGGGCATCGCCCAGGCGACCGATGGGACTTTTGTGGATGTGGACAAGAACAGTTTTTGGGCCGGGGTCAATGTAACTTCTGAGTGGGATTTGGGAAATGCAGTGTATTCGTATCTGGCTGCGAAACAAAATGTAGAGTCGGTTGGATATGAGAAAATGGTGGAACAAAATAGGGCCAATGTACAGGCAGTACAGTCTTTTTATGATTTGAGTGCTGCTCAAAGTAAGCTTGTAGCGCTGGAAAAAGTAGCACTTAAGTCGGAGGATATTGTTACCCAAATTGCGCTACAAGTGGAGCAGGGAATCACGTATAAATCCGACCTGCTTCTGGCAAAATCCAATTTAAACCATATAAAAATAGAGGTCAGTAAGGCCCGTTCAGCAATACAAAGAAACTCTCACGAGCTGCTGGAGCTATTGAATATTTCTGATAATGTCCAGCTGCTTGTCTCTGATTCGCTGCTGGTACCGGTTAATTTGGTGGACACATCCAAGGTTGAATTCACCAGCGCCTTCGATAAACGGCCGGAGCTAATGGTTTTTAATAGTAGGATTGAAGGTTTTAAGATCGACCGCAAATCTCAAACCACAGGTTTACTATTGCCCAATATCAATTTTGGCTTGAACAATGGGCCATACGGGCCTTATTTCAGCCCTGAAGGCAATGCGCTCAACTACTATGTAGGTGCCAAATGGGAAATTCCTCTTGGTGCATTGTTCTACGGCGGCACAAAAAAAGCCTTTGACGCGCGCATCCGAATTGCGGGGATCAATGTGGACCGGGCTAAAAATGAGATACGCCGGGAGATCCAGGATGAACAAATGAATCTTCAAACTTCAAAGGTCAGGATGAAATTGGCTGAGTCCTCTGTCGCGTTTGCGAGCGAAGGATTGGATCAAAGTATAGAAAGACAGCGTCTCGGAACGGCAATACCACTGGAAGTGATCAGGGCACAGGAACAAATGATGGAAGCGGAGCTCGATTTGATAGATGCCGTTACCCAATACAATAAGGCGCAGTACAGCCTGTACATAGCGCTGGGTAATAATCCTTAATACGGATTCATCAGAATGTAGGTGGCAGCACCTGCCAGGTAACCCATCGCTGCAAGAAGCGAAATCTTCTTGACATACCAGATAAAGTCAATTCTTTCCATGCCCATGACGGCAACACCAGCAGCTGAACCAATTATCAACATAGACCCACCGGTACCAGCGCAGTAAGCCAGAAATTCCCAAAATTCATGATCTACCGGGTATGCGCTACCTTGCACAAGTGGCCCCAGTTCATACATGCCCATAGCGCCTGCAACCAGTGGAACGTTATCCACAATCGCCGATAATGCGCCAATAATCAAATTAATTCCATAGATATGACCCACAACGCCATCCAACCATGTGGCCAATATGCCCAGGTGCCCAGCCGACTGCAGGCTGCTTACCGCCAATAAAATTCCAAGGAAAAAATAAACTGTGGACACATCCACTTTTTGCAGGACACCAATCACCGACAATCCCGACTTTTGCTCAACGTTCTTCTTTCTGTGCAGTATTTCCGTGGTAACCCACAATACACCCAAACTAAGCATCATGCCCATAAACGGGGGTAAATGAGAGACTGTTTTAAAGACTGGCACAAACAACAATCCTGCAACGCCCATAAAAAAGACGAGATTGCGTTCAAACGCTGTTGTTGGGTTTTTCATGTGTTCTATATCCATTCTTCCCAAAGCCCTTACTACCGTCCCTTGCTTCGTGAAAGACAGGTAGAGCAGCGGTACAACCATGCACACAACACTGGGTATAAAGATCGAAGTGATAATGTTACCTGCTGTGACCTGACCGTCTATCCACAACATAATGGTCGTTATGTCACCGATCGGTGACCATGCCCCGCCAGAATTGGCCGCCAGTATGATCATCCCACAGAAAAACCAGCGTTCTTCCTTTTCCTTCAACAACTTCCTGATCAATGCAACCATCACAATAGAGGTTGTTAGGTTGTCCAAAGCAGCTGAGAAAAAGAACGTAAGGATTGAAAGGATCCACATCAGCTTTACCCGGTTATCCGTATTGATCCTATCCGTGATAACAGCAAAACCTTCGTGGGCATCTATCAGCTCAACGATGGTCATGGCACCGAGTAAAAAGAAGAGTATCTGAGCTATGTCATTCAGGTGATGACCCACCTCATGTTTATAAATAAAAAGGCGTATTGATTCTATTGATTCTGATTCTTTAGGGTTATGCTTTAACCAATCAAAAAACTCTTTGGCGAAATGTTCACTGCCCGCTAGAATTTCATCCGCTCCAAAAAGAAATATTGTCCAGGTAAGCACACCTATCAGGAGTGCGGAAGCGGCCTTATCTATCTTGATTGGATGCTCAAAAGCGATTGCCGTATAGCCAATCACAAATATTACCACCATCAAAACAAACATATCCTCAGTATATAATCCCTAAGCTGTTAGTTCTCTTTGTGCAGATAGACGGTGGTCGATGGAAACGCAAAGTCACTTCCATGTTCCTTCACGATTTCCATAATCCGGAAATTGATGTCTTCAACCACCATCATATACTCATCATAGTTCTGTGTGTCTACGTACAGCAGAATAGTGAGATTAAGCGAACTATCACCAAATTCCTCAAACCTTACCAGCCCATCCTGATTGGTCCTTTCGTGCTCGTCAATGTATGCCTGTACATCCTTAACAATCGCTTTGATCTGGTCAATCGCCGTATCGTAGGTAAGGCCGACCTGAAATTTAGAGCGCCTAAAAGTTCGCAGCGACATATTGTCAAGCACATTGCTGATCAGCATATTATTGGGGATGGTGAGGAAGCTCTTCTCCAATGTCCTGATCCTCGTGCTTCTAAAGCCAATTTTTTCAACCACACCACTTATACCCTCGACCTTGATGTAATCGCCCACAACGAACGGTTTATCAAAGAAGATGATGAATGAGGCGATCACATTTTGCAGCGTGTCTTGTGCGGCAAGGGCGATGGCCAATCCGCCAATTCCCAGTCCTGCCACCATAGCACCAATATTCAACTGGAAAACAGCTCCTAACGTGAATAGGAAGGCAAATATATAGGTGAAGATCTTGAGCGCCTCTTTGACAAACTGAATTATCTGGTCATCTGTGGTGGATTCTGTCTTTTCAGCCTGCTGCATCAACACCAATCCGATAAAATCTATAAGTCTTAGGATTGACCATGTTACCGATACTACCAAACAAATTTGAAGCGTAATATTTACCAATCGTTCAATGTCTACATCGTCTCCTTCACCTCCAGGAAAGTGCAACATCTTCACCGCGAATGCCAAGCCAACAAAGACGATCAAAAGCTCAATTGGCTTGATCATCAAATCAAAAAACTGATCCAGGTTTAAAAAGCCGTCACCTTTGTTGCGCTTAAATATTTTAAACACAACTTGCCCGAGCTTTTTAGAGATAAGGCGCTTAAAGACAAGTGCGACCAGAATGATGCCTGCGGCCCAGAGGTAGTTCTCAACGGAATTCCCCCAGAAGGTGGAGTCTAGATAATCCTGAAAAGGCATGATATTCCTGTTTACTAATAAATCTGGGACAACGACTTACAGACCAGTATTCTATCAGGTTAAAATCGCACGCAAAAGTATGAAAACAATTGGATTCATGAAGCATTATTAAGATTAAAGAGAATGACAATTTATGGTCTCACGATCACACCACAAGAAGAATCTCTTTTTGCACCTGTTACTGATGATAAGCAATTAATATCGCCACGAATCCTCAGCACACCCAGGAAGGCGAATATCAGTGCCTCTTTATATTCAATAATTGCTTTGCCAGGTACAGTAATCTCCAATTCCGTTTCTTGTCTAATGCAATCCACCAGAAAACCGTTAAGTGTTCCACCTCCAGAAACCAACATATGCGCTCCCGGATTAATTCCCTTCTCCAGCGTGCTTCGGCGAACTTGAATGGCGATGTGCTTGCATACCGTGCATAGTTTATCCTCATTTGATGCTGAAGATTGACTGATTACAGGCATGAATTGTTCATCCAACCACTCTCTACTCAAGGATTTAGGTGCGGGATCAAAATAATAGGGCAATACACTCAACGCTTCCAGTAAGTTGGCATCGATACTGCCAGTCGCTGCAAGATTGCCATTATCATCATATTCTTTCCCCAGGGCGTTGGCCATAACATTCAGGGCAATATTCACAGGTGCAACATCAAATGCAATCCTTGAACCATCAGCCTCAAATGAAACATTCGCGAAACCTCCCAGATTCAAACAGACATCGTATTGCGCAAACAGGTATCTGTCGCCTATCGGTACCAGGGGCGCTCCCTGACCACCAAGAGACACATCAAGTGTACGAAAATCGTTGATTGTTTGAATGCCGCAGGCATTGGCAAGGGATTTTCCATCTCCGAGTTGACAGGTATATCTTTGCTCTGGTTGATGAAATACTGTATGCCCATGGGAGGCAATCAAATCAGGGCTAATATCATACTGCCCAATAAATTTAGCACATGCCCTCCCCAGATACGCGCCATAATCTACATGCAGTTTTTGGAGTTCACTCTTAGGAAGGCTTTGTGCATTCCTTAAATCAGCGAACCACTCGTCGCTGTACCGCAATGTAGTGGAGTGCTTTAACTCAAACGACCATTCACCTTGCTGTTCAACGAACTCTGCATATGCTAAATCCAAGCCGTCAAGGGAAGTGCCAGACATCAACCCTATTACTTTATACACCATCTGAATTAAGCATGTGTTGTTCGGGAGCAAGATTAGTAAAAATCAGTCGAAAAATCTATATTTGCAACCCTTCAAAATTAAGATTCGGATGAATTTGGAACTCACAGAAGAACAGGAAACGGTTAAGCGTGCTGCCAGAGATTTTGCCCGGACAGAGCTGCTTCCCGGGGTTATAGAGAGAGATGAAAATCAAGCGTTCCCTACGGAGCAGGTTGCGAAACTTGGGGAACTGGGCTTCCTCGGAATGATGGTGGCACCCGAGTACGGCGGAGGTGGAATGGATTGTATGTCATACGTTCATGCGATGGAAGAGATATGCAAGGTTGACGCATCCACTGGTGTTATCATGTCGGTAAACAATTCGTTGGTTTGTTGGGGGTTTGAGCAATTTGGGACAGAGGAGCAGAAGCAAAAGTATTTAGTCCCACTGGCATCAGGGAAAAATATTGGCGCCTTTTGCCTGTCTGAACCTGAGGCGGGTTCGGACGCAACATCTCAGAAAACTACCGCGATTGAAAAGGATGATCATTATTTATTAAACGGAACAAAGAATTGGATCTCAAACGGAAGTTCTGCTTCCACTTATTTGGTGATTGCCCAGTCTGATGTGTCCAAAGGATATCGGGGCATTAATGTGTTCATTGTGGAGAAAGGAATGGATGGATTTATTATTGGCACTAAGGAGAACAAATTGGGCATCCGGGGTTCTGACACCCATACCTTGCTGTTTAACGATGTTAAGGTGCCAAAGGAGAATAGAATTGGAGATGACGGGTTTGGATTTAAGTTCGCGATGAAAACCCTTGCAGGTGGTAGAATAGGAATTGCCTCACAGGCTTTGGGTATCGCTTCGGGAGCCTACGAATTGGCGCTGGCCTATTCTAAAGAAAGAAAGACATTCGGAAAGGAGATATACAAACATCAGGCGATCAGCTTTAAGTTGGCGGATATGGCAACACAGATTGAAGCCGCCAGACTGCTGTGCCTAAAGGCTGCCTGGCATAAGGATACTGGGGAAGATTACAATTTGTCTAGCGCTATGGCCAAGGCTTACTCTTCAAAAATTGCCATGGACGTAACATCAGAAGCTATTCAGGTGCACGGAGGCTATGGATATGTTAAGGAATACCACGTTGAGAGAATGCTTCGAGATGCAAAGATTACCCAGATTTACGAAGGGACCACAGAGATTCAAAAGATCGTGATCTCAAGGGCGTTATTGAAGTAATCAATCTATAAAGCTTCAAGCAGGACTTCCAGGCCTATTCCACGCGAACCTTTTACGAGTATGTTCATCCCAGAGACAGGCGAAGACTCCAACCATATTTTCGCGTCATTGACGTTCGTAAAATGTTCACATCTCAGCATCGTGCACACTTTTGAGAATTCCTCACCCACGAGAATCACCCGCTCATAAGAGTGTTCTCTTAGCAAATCTACAATGGCCGTGTGCTCTTCTTCAGCATAAGTACCCAGTTCCAACATGTCACCCAAGATGACCATACGATTGGCTTTTACAAGATTTGTAAAACTTTCCAATGCCGCACGCATGTTCATGGGGTTGGCATTGTAAGCGTCCAGGATGATATGGTTGTTGTCGGTATCTAACTCCTCCGACCTGTTGTTATCCGGAACGTAGCTCTCGACAGCTTCTACGATGTCCGTTGCCGGGACCTGGAAGAATGAACCAATACATATTGCAGCCATAATATTTTCAAAATTGTAAGTGCCTAACAAAGAAGTAATGATTTCCCGCGGTGCATCACCTTGCTGGCAATAGCTTACTTTTAAGTGCCCGTCCACATCTAATAAAGTACCGCGACAATCGCTGTCTTCCGAAGACCCGTAAAACACCGGATTCATTCCTTTACTCAGATCCATCAGCATCGTGTTGTCTCTATTCACGAACACTTGTCCATCATTGGATTTCAGAAATTGGTACAACTCCAATTTTGTTTGTCTCACACTGTCAAGATCACCAAAGCCTTCCAGATGTGCTTTTCCGATATTTGTAATCAATCCATGCGTAGGCTTTGCTATCTTACAAAGGAATTCGATTTCCTTGATGTGATTGGCACCTAATTCTATAACAGCCATTTCCGCATCCTTTCCAATCGTTAAGAGTGATAAGGGGACGCCTATGTGATTGTTCAAATTCCCTTTAGTCGCAACCACATTTAATTTCTTAGACAATATACGAGCTGTCAAGTCTTTAGTAGTAGTCTTACCATTGGTACCAGTAATGCATAGCACTGGAATATTTAGGGATTCCCTATGATAAGCAGCCAACTCTTGCAGGGCTGGCAAAACCTCCTCCACATAGATTAACCGCTCGCCATCTGACTTCTCCATGTCGTCTACAATGGCATAGGCGCATCCACCTGCTATTGCCTGCTCAGCATAGTTGTTTCCGTTGAAATGGTCCCCTTTTAGGGCAAAGAACATTGATCCCTTCTCAGCTTTGCGATTATCCGTGCAAATGAATGGATGCTCCAGGTAAACGGAATACAGATCTTTTATGGAGATAGACAAGTTGGCATCTATAAAAAACCGCCCCTCACTTAAGTTAAGTGAGGGGCGAAAATATTATTACTCGATCGTTTAGTTAGAATCCTACCGGGCTTCCAACTCTGACCATCGCACATCTGAAACCAAGATAAGATGTTTCTTGCTCCATATCCATGAATCGACGTGTTCCAGGTCCCATCCAGTATGCCCTATCCTTCCATGAGGCACCCTTATAGACGTGTGCGCGATCGTCAACCAAAGTCGTAGGGAATTCACCAGTAGATTCATACATAATCTTCTTCATGTTTTCAGGCTCAACATCCTCACCGTAACGAATACTGGAAACCTTATCGCCATCGAGATAAGATATGTTATCCGCAGTTGTATAGTTTCTTCGGTTGGTGGCCGGAATCTTGCCAAGATTCTCTTCTTCCGTTACGTCTCTCCAAATGATTCGTCCCAGTGTATCTTTTTCAGCGATAATTCCTTCTTCATCCCTCATCTGAGTTTTAAAGACATTTCCCCTAAACGATCGGAAGTCATCAGCATCCTCTATGGTAAGCGGACGGTATACATCCATGACCCACTCACTAACATTTCCAGCCATATTGTAGAGGCCGTAGTTGTTTGGCCAATAGGCATAAACAGGCGATGTTATATCAGCATTGTCGTTTAACTGCCCGGCAACACCCATTTGATCTCCACGTCCACGTGTGTAGTTAGCCATCATCCTACCAAGCTCCTTAACGTGGTCATTTCTTACGTAGTGGCCATTCCATGGATAGATTCTCCTTTCAGTTACACGCTCAAAATATGTGTTACCGATCAATCCAAGAGCAGCAAATTCCCACTCTGCCTCTGTTGGGAGTCTATACCTCGGAAGGAATATTCCGTCTTCCATGCGTACCTTTCGAGTATCTTTATTGGGATCCAGATCAGGAAGGTCTGTAATAACGAGTCCTTCATACTGACCAGCCAGATAAGCATCCGTGTTGAAGTTATCATCAGCTGTCTGGTTAGGATTTACATCCAGAAGCCCCTCACGTATCAGAATATACTCATTAACTCTATCTGTACGCCAGGCGCAGAATTCTGCTGCCTGAACCCAGTTAACTCCAACTACCGGGTACCACTGGTATGCTGGGTGCCTTAAATACAATTCTACATACGGCTCATTATAAGCCAATTTTGATCTCCAAACCAGTGTGTCAGGTAATGCTCTTTTATATACCTCTGGATAATCAAGCGCGAATACCCTGCCCACCCAGTGTAGATATTCCCTATAATGCACGTTGGCCACTTCTGTCTCATCCATATAGAAAGATGATACCGTCACTCGTCTCGGGATATTGTTCCAATCGTAGAATACGTCTTGCTCAACACGGCCCATCATGAAGGTGCCACCTTGAACTAAAATCAAGCCTGGGCCGGTTTCCTGCCCCATATATAGGTCAACTTGAAATCCCCCGTTGTTTGGCTCATTATACGCCCAACCTGTCATCGAAGATAACTCCTTACCACACGAAGCTAATACTAAGAGTCCAACTAAGCATAGCGCTGTATAGACGTGTATATTGGCTTTTTTCATCATAATATCAGATTTAATTTCACAGATAGATTCCGGTATAACGAAAATCATTCAAAAAGGTTACCACAATAAAACTAGAATGACGGACAACTTATTGCTCTGAATTTTCTTTTCTTCGGTCTACATTCAAACTGGAGGGCAAATGAGAATTCATGTGAACCTGAAGTAGCATTACTCAATTTCGATAGTGTAATGTCATAACTATACCCAAATTTCACCATTCCTTCGTGAAATCCTACCAGAGCAATGAATGCGTCTGAATTCTTCTCCGCCTGACGATACCAAAGACCCCCTATTATTGGCCCTTTGTTAATATAGATACCCAGGTTGATCTGCTGGAAGTCCTGCTGCTTCTGATATAATATGTTCGGCGATACGTTGGACTCTTCTCCTGTCTCATCCAACGGTATAATAGCCCCCGCATGTGCCGTGATCTTCATTGGCAATCTCGCCTCATTAGGATTAACAAAGCCCTCATATGGCTGAGTTAGGTGATGCACGGCTACTCCCAGGAAATACTGCTTAGAAAATCCGAGAACTCCAGCAGATAGATCCAAATTTCCCTTGGTATCATTTACCTTGGTCTCCGCTGTCTCATAGATGAACCCGTATCTCGGATCAATCATATCTCCAAAGGTGAGTTTCTCCCAGTCAATCTTCTTCTGCATATAACCAACCTGAAACCCCGCTTTGACAGAGAAGTTTCTATTGATATTCATTTGATAAGAGTACAAAATATTTCCCGTTGTAGTATTCAACGTACCTTCACCGGCACGGTCCTGAAGAATCACTACTCCCAATCCACCTTGAAGTCCATCAACGTGTTGGTCGTAGGAAACGCTATATGTAACAAAAGTGCCTGAAAGAGCCGGCCACTCATTTCTATAATTCATGATCAATCTAGGACACCGAGCAGTACCGGCAAATGCTGGGTTCAAATACAGCGGATTCGCATAGAATTGCGTAAACTGAGGATCCTGTGCATACGCAACATCGCAGCATGCCAGCAACATCAGAATAACAACAGAAACGAAAGGTTTTTTTAACATGTAAGTTGTGCGGCTCTTGCAATGCAATAATACAATATAAATTAACTTTTGGTCCAAACAGCAACGCTAAGTTAAAAAAAAATGCACAATTGGATAACAAAACTAATATTATTTCTACTTTTAAATCCATGAGTAAAATCGCAGTTATAGGAGGGGGATTGGTAGGTTCTTTGCTCTCCGTTTTCCTAGCAAGAAAGGGCTTTGAGGTCAGCGTTTTTGACAAGCGGACTGACATCCGAAAAGCAAAAATCGTGGCAGGAAGATCCATCAATCTTGTAGTTGCGGACCGTGGCTGGAAAGCTCTTGAAAAAGCCGGAATCCACGACGCTATTCGCCAAATAACGGTGCCTGTTTATGGTAGAATGGCCCACGGCACCGACGGAAATCAGGATTTTCAGCAATACTCAATCGATCGCAAGGCGATTTACTCTGTTTCCAGGGCAGAATTAAACAAGCGGTTAATTGAGATAGCAGACGACTTTGACAATGTTTCATTTCATTTTGAGCACAAGTGCACCGGTATTACCGAGGATGGGGCAAGGGCAAGCTTCACGAACAACCTGGGGGCAGATGTTCAGGTAGAGGCCGATGTGATCTTCGGGGCTGACGGGGCGAATTCTGAAGTAAGGAATTCCATGCGGGACCATCTTGAGAAAAATGATCCAGATGGAGATCATGAATTCCTGGAAGAGTATATTGAGCATGGATATAAAGAACTCATTATCCCCCCAGATGAAAATGGGAAATGGGTATTGGATGAAAATGCCTTACACATATGGCCGAGAAAGCAGTATATGCTTATGGCACTCGCCAATCTGGATGGGGGGTTTACCTGCACGCTATTCCTGCCTTTTAAGGGGGCATTCTCCTTTGAAACCCTGCAAACACAGGATGACCTTATGGCATTGTTCAATGAGGTTTTTGTCGATGCAGTGCCTTTAATGCCCACTTTGAAAAATGACTTTTTTGAGAACCCAACTTCTCGACTGGCAATTGTGAAATGCACTCCATGGATGTATATGAACCGGGTAGCGTTGATTGGAGATGCCGCACATGCGATTGTCCCGTTTTATGGAGAGGGCATGAACTGCGGATTTGAAGATTGCAACGTGCTAAATTCCCTGATCGACAAATCTGGGACTGACTGGAACACTGTGCTTCCCCAGTACTACGAAGCAAGAAAACCCAACGCGGATGCCATTGCGAATCTTTCACTTCGCAATTTTGTGGAGATGCGGGATTTGGTCTCCGATCCAGACTTTATTTTTCGAAAGAAAATTGAAGCCAAACTGCAAATTGCATTCCCTGATGAGTGGATTCCGCTATACTCTCAGGTAAAGTTCACTGATATCCCCTATAGCGAAGCCTGGACTGAAGGATTAAGACAGGATGAGGTAATGAAGAAGATTATAGCTATCCAGGGTATTGAGGATAAATGGGAAGATGATTCATTCGCAGAATCTGTTACCCACCTAATTTAGGATCTGAGCTATTGCAAAAACGGATTGTTGGCCCGTTCGAAACCCATGTTCGTTTCCGGACCGTGTCCGGAATAAACCGTAAAGTCGTCCCCCAGTGGCAGAAATTTACTTTTAATATTGTGAATCAAAGTGGCGTGATCGCCGCCCGGCAAATCGGTCCTTCCTATACTTCCATAAAAGAGCACGTCCCCTCCTATTACAAATTTTTGAGCCTTGTTTAAAAACGCAATATGCCCCGGAGCATGGCCTGGAACAAACAGAATTTCCAGTTCTGACCTCCCAAATTTCACAGTATCATTTTCATCTAAAAATCCCGTTGGTTCTACCGGCAATTTAACATTGGGAATGCCGTACATGGCGGCTACGGTCTCAGTACTTTCGAAAACAGGCATGTCCAAATGATGAAACTCGAAACCTAATTCATACCTTTTTGCTACATATTCAACCCCCAGCACGTGATCGATATGACAATGGGTGTTAATGAGCTTGACAGGCTTTAAATTGTTGTTGGAAATAAAGGCCGATAGCGAGTCTTCCTCCTGAGGATCGTAACACCCCGGATCAATGATTATACACTCCCTGGATTCATCATATAAGATGAAAGTGTTCTCGGCAAAAGGGTTGAATGTTATACTCTGAATTTGTATCAAGGCTAAATCGGTAAGAAATCATGCACTATTATTCGCTAAAATTAGTTATATCTTTGTTACATCAGGTATTCTCTCCATTCACTATGTTGGCACGAATCCAATTGAAATTGCTGCTCACCGCTATTGCACTTGTAGTAGGGGGCAGTTCGTTTGCCCAATTTTACAATGGATCCTATCAGGACTTTGGCAAAAACAGGGTACAGCACAGAGAGTTTATTTGGTCGTTTTACAAGTTCGAGAAAGCTGACGTCTATTTCTATACCGGCGGCAAGGATCTGGCAATATTTACAGCGAACAGCGCTGATCAGATTATAGAGCAAGCTGAAGACTTTTTCGACTATGCTTTAGAAGGCAAACTACAGCTGGTCATCTATAATAAACTGGGAGATTTAAAGCAGAGCAATATTGGCTATACCAGTGATGAAGACTATAATGTTGGGGGGGTAACCAGGATCGTAGGTTCGAAGATCTTCTTGTATTTCAACGGAGATCACAATCATTTGATCCAGCAGCTGCGAGAGGGAATAGCAGAAGTACTCATCAGCCAGATGATGTATGGCGGAAATTGGAAAGATCGGGTGAAGAACTCCACATTGCTCACTCTTCCCGACTGGTATTTAGAAGGACTCATCTCCTACTATTCCATGGGATGGACACAGGAAATCGAAAACAGGGTAAAGGATGGTATTCTATCGGGGCGGTACAAGAGGTTTAACCACCTGACTGGCCTTGATGCAAAGTATGCCGGACATTCTATTTGGAACTTTATCGTTGAGCGGTACGGCGAATCCTTAATTCCCAGCATCTTGTACATGACAAAGGTGAGCCGCAATATTGAGAGCGGGTTGATCTTTGTCCTGGGATCTTCCCTTCGGAATCTAACTGAAGACTGGCTGGAGTTCTATCACAATAAATTCTATGGTTACGAAAACATTGCGGGACTTCCGCTGGAGAATTCAATTCTGAAGCGAACCAGGAAGTCGAGGATATATACGCAATTGAAAATTAGCCCGGATGGAACACATGTTGCGTTTGCCACCAATCAGCTAGGCAAGTACAAAGTTTATATTGTGGAAACAGAGACGGGGAAAAGCAGGAAAGTATTCAAAGGCGGCTATAAGATTGACAGACTTGTAGATTATTCATACCCGTTGATCGACTGGCACCCAACCAAGCAGATTTTGTCAATAATCGTAGAGGATAAGGAGGAAATTCACTTGAATTACTACTTTCTCGAGACCCAGGAGAAACAACGTCGAACGATACACCACTTCCACAAGATTCTTGATTTCTCATATTCTGATGATGGGAAGCAATTCGTCATGTCGGCCATCAAAAATGGGCGAACAGATATTTTTGTTTACCACCTCTCCAAAAACACCTCTGTTAACATTACCAACGACATCTACGACGATCTCAATCCCAGGTTTATTAATAACTCAGAGGATATTGTGTTCACCTCCAATCGCATCAATGATACCCTCAGCGTTTCTCAAGAAGCCGGTAAGACTACGTCACTATCGACAGCCAAGAATAAGGATGTTTTCTTATACAATTTTGCACGTAAGGCCAAAGTGCTTAAGCGCATTACGCATACACCGGAAGACGATGAGTCTTTTCCAATGGAATTTGATCAAAGCGTGGTCAGCTACCTCAGTGACAAGAATGGAGTGAACAATCGCATGCTCACCAAATTCGACAGCGTGATCAGCCATGTAGATACCACAGCACACTACCGCTTCACAACGAAGCAGTTTCCCGCTTCGAACTACCGGCGCAGTATTATTGAACAGGATGCCAATATCAAATCCAAAAAGTATGCAGAAATCATCTACAACAAGGGCCGTTATCACATACTCATGGATGATCTTTCAGTGGAAGATTTAATAAATGCTGGATCTGGGTTGCAGGACAGCAAACCAAGAAACCAACCGAAGCCAGCAAATTATGAACGTGATCCAAATGAGCCCGACAACAATGATTTGGATGGAGAGGGCTTTAACTTGGGTGACAAGGACAACAAACGGGAGATCGACATTTATGATTATGTATTTGAAATCGAAAAGGTCAATGAAGAGGAAGAAAAAGAGAAGTTAAAGGTCACCGATGTTCCCGTTGAGTTCCCCGACAATATTTTGGAAGAGGCGACGGATGAAGACAGCGATGCTGACTCGGGCGGTGAAGACTCTGAGGCTAACTACTATGTTCGAACCATTGAAAACCTGCAAATTCCGAGTAAGCAATGGAATTACAACACGGCGTTTTTTACTGAATATTTCGTCAGCCAACTTGACAATCGCTATCTCAATGAAACCTATCAAAAATTCACTGGAGGCGGCGCTGTGTACACGAACCCAGGCTTGAATCTATTTTTTAAGATTGGTGTAAGCGACCTTTTTGAAGACAAGCGAATTGTAGCTGGGATGCGCCTATCGGGGAACTTAAACAACAACGAGTTTTTTGTCAGCTATGAAAACCTACAGCAACGACTAGACAAGCAAGTTGTGTTTCACCGTCAATCCTACCTGACTTTTCAAAATGATGGTACAGGGATCAAAGTGCATACACATGACATTAAATACACCTTCAAATGGCCTTTCACTGAAATTATGGCGGCCCATGGCTCGGTGATTTACAGAAATGATCGGTCTGTGACACTATCAACTGACAGGAGAAGCTTGCTTGTGCCGACCACATATGAAAATTGGTCAGGACTAAAAGGAGAGTTCATTTTCGATAATACATCCAGTCTAGGGCTGAACCTCTATAAAGGAACAAGATATAAGATATTTGGGGAATGGTATAGGCAGCTGGACAATACTAATACGGATTTGTTTGTAGTTGGCCTGGATTTTAGAAAGTACCTCAGAATTCACCGGTCTCTGATTTGGGCCAATAGAATCGCCGCCAGCACATCGCTGGGAGACAAGAAAGTCATCTACTACATGGGAGGCGTCGATGGATGGCTCAAGCCTGAGTTCAATAATGAAACAGCCATTGCTCCGGATCAAAACTACGCATATCAGTCCGTCGCTACCAACATGAGGGGATTTCTGCAGAACATCAGAAATGGCAACAGCTTTATGGTTGCGAGTTCTGAAATTCGATTCCCCATCTTCAAATACTTCATGAACAGGCCCATGAAATCAGACTTTGTGAAGAATTTTCAAATCGTAAGCTTTGCTGATGCAGGAACAGCCTGGACCGGCAGTAATCCCTATGCTTCTGATAATTCCTTCAATACAAAGGTCTACCAATTCGGATCAGAGACCGGAGACGGCGAGATCAGAATTATCCACCAGCAAGAACCCATTGTGGCTGGATATGGCATCGGTCTCCGGAGTCGCATATTCGGTTATTTCGTGCGCGTTGATTGGGCGAGGGGCATTGAAGACGGCATTCACCTCCAACCTAGATTCTACTGGTCATTGAGCCTGGACTTCTAGGTTGCCAATGCGAATCAGTACGAATTTACGAATTAGCCCCCAATGCCCTATCCACTCATTCATGTATTAGCATCTTATAATGCTCAATAGTTATTTTCCTATTTACCCTATGGGGGTTTCAATTCGAAATTCTTTTATGCTCAAATGAAAATTTAGTTCCACAAATTTTCTAGAGGTGAATTCGTACATTCGTATTCGTAATATGAGTTTAAAAGAAACCATAAAATCTCTGGCAAAACAGTTTCATTCTGACACTGTTAATATTCGGAACCACATCCATTCCAATCCTGAATTGTCATTTCAGGAGTTCGAAACTTCCAA
The DNA here is from genome assembly GCA_012965955.1 of Flavobacteriales bacterium. Lineage (GTDB taxonomy): Bacteria > Bacteroidota > Bacteroidia > NORP154 > NORP154. The sequence goes on along the minus strand of DTRK01000111.1, from coordinate 15,905 downwards.
ATTCATCAAGGGTCAACTGGAGGCTTTGGGAATTGAATACGAAGATGGATTCGTAAAGACTGGCATTGTAGCGACAATTGAGGGGAAGGATCCTGGGACGAAAACAATTGCAATGCGGGCAGATCTCGATGCGCTTCCCATTTTAGAAGAAAACGACGTGCCCTACAAATCAAAGAATGATGGCGTGATGCATGCCTGTGGACACGATGTACACACTTCGGTGGCATTGGGAATGGCTCGCGTGCTCAACGAAATCAGGGAAGAGTTCACCGGGACCCTAAAGCTCATCTTCCAACCAGGTGAAGAGAAACTGCCAGGAGGAGCTTCGCTTATGATAGAAGAAGGTATTCTTGACAAGATTAACGCAACTGCTATTTTCGGTATCCACGTGATGCCCACCATTGATGCGGGGCAGGTGGGTTTTCGTTCAGGCATATACATGGCTTCTGCGGATGAGATATACCTCACCATAAAAGGTAAAGGCGGACATGCTGCCCTTCCTGCCTTAAACATAGATCCGCTGCCCATTGCTGCTGAGATACTCGTAGAGTTGTATAAGATCACATCTCCTGCCGATGATATTCCGATGGTCCTGGCGTTTGGAAAAATGAATGCCAATGGGGCTACCAATGTGATTCCCTCCGAAGTCACTATTGAAGGTACATTTAGAACGATGAATGAGGAATGGAGGATGGAGCTACATCAAATCGTTGCCAAAACTGCCCAGGATATTGCAGTTAACCATGGTGCGGAGTGCGAGGTGTTGATTAAAAAAGGCTATCCCTGTCTTGTCAATGATGAGGCGATGACCGCCGCTGCCAAAACAGCAGCTGAAGAATTCCTCGGAAAGGACAATGTAGGGGAACTTGATTTACGTATGACTGCTGATGACTTCGCCACCTTCTCACAAGCGATGCCGGGCTGCTATTTCCGGCTGGGCATCAGGAATGAGGAGGAGGGTATTACTTCCGGTGTCCATACCCCAACCTTTAATATTGATGAAAGAGCCCTTGAAACAGGCGTGGGGCTGATGTCGTGGTTGGTGATTGAGGAGTTGAGGAGTTAAGGCTTTCTTTGAATCTAAGCTTAAAAGGATTGTATCAATCTCCTTAAGCCTCAATAAAAAAAGGGCGAGTCCTGATTTGCGCAAGCGCATACCTGAGGACTGCCCTTCAATTACGAATGTTTAATAAACCAAATATTATTATTTCTGAATTACCAGCCTTTCAGTGGTTAGAGAGCCGTTGTCCTCTAAACTGATCATGAATATCCCCGCAGCATAATCCGACAGATTCAGAGTCATAGATCCATTCTTAGCCCTGGATTCAAATACCGTCTTGCCAAACATGTCCTGTACAATAAGCAGTGCCGTGCTCGATTGTACTGACCCAATGTTAATGGTTACCTGCCCATTGGATGGATTGGGATACATCGAAAATTTCCCACCGCTATTGGCCTCATCAATTGCCAATGGCGGTGGTGTAGTAATTATATCGCTTGGCTCAATCTTAATGACCTCATTCATTGTATAATTAACATACCATATCCGACCTTCAGGTCCGATTACCGTACCCATTATTCCAGGATTGCCTGTTACAATGCGCTTAATTTCCACGGCAGGCATCGAAGAGATATCATAAATGATGATGTCTCCAGTAGCGTGATCCGTAACGATCATTCTATCATCAACTACATCTATGCCAGACGGCTCAACCAGCCCTGAATCAACGACAGTTTCCCAGGTAGCTCCGTCTACATTCTTGTATTCAGCAAGGGTTTCCCATGGACCATAGGATGGTGTGCCGCCAACACTTCCAGAGTTAATATCCAAACGCAGCACACGTTGGTTACCATTATCAACGATATACAACCAACCTGAGCTCTTGTGGAGTTCCATGTGCGATCCGATGACGTCATCAATTCGACTGACGGACATTCCCGTGAAGCGTCTTATCTTTCCATCACCATGATCAGTATTTCCAGGCCCATGGTCAGACGCGAAGTCATACCTTACAATATCATTGTTGTTTCCATCAAAGATCCAGAATACATTTCCGGTTTCATGCGCTATCCCCATCGCATACGAACTGGCGTGCAGCATGTCCAGATGACTGCCATTCCCGCCGGAAGGTTGTGCATAAACCAAAGGATCACTTGACCAAAGCGCGGGTCCTGTAAATGGGCTTCCACTACCAAAATTTGCGTCATACATACCTGGAGATGTTGAGAAATTGCCGTTTAGTGAGAATGCAACACCTGTCGGCGAATTCATAAAATGTTTGGAATTCTGGTCCTTTCTATACAAAGAGGATTGACCCGTTCCGCCCGGATCAGTGAACGTAACTGTAGTTCCACCACCACCGCTAACGTCACCTCCGATTCCCCTGTTGACTACCCAGAGTTCTCCATTGGGATGAAAGTCTAGATCCTGAGGTTTGCTCACCTGGTCGCTACTCGTGCCGATCATGTCATATGACAGCGTTATCGTATCAGACGTGTAGCTGGACATGATATTAGGAATTGGTTCAATAATAGTGACTGTCTTGGTCATATCGTCATTTGATATATCATCATCATCACCTGCTCCATTAACATTGTTCACCCACACCTTTAAGGAGTAAGTAGCAGCTGTATTTGCAGTCCAGGTTGTACTATGATCAAATTCATAGGTTGCGAAGGGAGCGAGACTCAACGCGCTAATGTTTTCGGTAACCGCAGCACCATTATCAATGGAGTAACTGAGATCAAAGGATGTGATAGTCGTTGTACCCAAGTTCTTTATGTCACCGGTAATCGAAATATTACCCGCCTCCACAAAATCGTATACCTCAATGCTAATAACAGAAGCGTCAAGGGCAGGTGGCCCTGAAGCAGTGAACGTAAATGTTTCGTCTGACCCAGTTCCAGTAAATGTATAAACCGGGAAACCTTCAATATTTACTGTAAATGTTGCACCTCCATCAGCCCAATCATCGACGAAGAAGATGTCATAATCTGAACCATCAGTTAAACACCAGGGGCCTTCATTGTTGGTGCTGTTGTTGGCATACCCACTCATGTTCTGGTTCTGGGCTCCACCCCCACCGCATCCTACATTGGTATTTCCTCCAGACGCTATTGTTCCGTTTCCGCAGTTGTTGCCATTGGGAAGCAGCTCCCAATAGACTTCATACCCGTACTGGTCCACAGCGACATCTATCGTTACTTCTACCTGTCCTCCCGGGCACTGGGCATTGGTGTATGACAGGCTACAACAAATTATTCCGATTAAAAGGGTAATTCTCTTCATGGGTGTGGTGTTTTGAATAGGTGTTTTTTGTTCGATTAAGTTTTATTCCACACAAAAATAACAATACTTGTGTATTTAAGCAAATACTTAAATATAATTGGGTAAGAATTGTTAACTTAGGGGAAATTTCATGATGCCTACAAGGAGGATGAATACATAATGGAACGTGTAAATCAAGAGCTCGATTAATAATCTATAATTCCAAACTGATTATGAAGAAGTTATTTGCAGTATTTGCCATATTATGCTTAAGTACAGCTACGGTGTTCGCGCAATATTATTACCTCCCTTATTTGGATTTCCCGGGGAATCCAGGAGGGTTGAACACTGGCGATGAAGCTACGATAAGTACCCTGGACGGATCATGGACTTCCATACATGCAGGTTCAGCCTCTACACCAGCATGGACAAGCGCACAATCCATCCCGTTTTCTTTTTCCTTTAACGGAGGCGTTGTTACTCAATACAAGGTGTCAACCTCTGGTGTGCTGACCTTTGACCTTTCTGCTGCCACTGTGCCACCTTATGCCAATACCAGCTTGCCTTCCACTAATATTCCTGATAATTCAATTTGTGTCTGGGGCGTGGAAGGGACCGGTTCAAATGACAATATTGTCATCAAAACATTTGGCAACACACCGAACAGGCAGCATTGGGTGTTCTTTTCTTCTTATACATTAGGAGGTGCGTTTTCGTATTGGTCAATTGTACTGGAAGAAAGCACGGATAAAATATATATTGTAGACCAGCGTCATTCTACCGGTACAAGTGGTGGCGTGACGATTGGAGTGCAGATTGACGGATCAACCGCTATCTCTGTGGCGGGTTCGCCATCAATTACTCCTATTTCGGGATCGGGTAATAATTATGCTGATAACGTTTACTATGAGTTTATCTACGGTACCCAGCCCAATTTCGACATAGATTTAACCAGCATTGATGTTTCTCCTTACTTGCTTTTAGCCGATGCGCCATTTACCGTTAACGGCACAATAAACAACCTGGGATCTGCTACCATCACTGATTTTGATATTAATTATTCTATTGATAACGGGAGTACTGTTACTGCTACTGTGAGCAGTGTCAATATCGCTTCGCTCGCCAGTTATACTTTTAACCACGCCACGACCTGGAACGCTGCCACAACCGGAAGCTATAATTTGAAAGTATGGGCCAGTAACATTAATGGAAATCCTGATCAAAATACTGCAAATGATGAATTAACTAAAGACGTTATTATAGGAGATCCTGGGTCCAGTCCCGACATAATTAACAGTTACCTTATTGGTACAGAAACATATACAACTATCGGAACAATATCGGATCAGGTCAATACTCCGCAGGATCTTGACTTCCACCCGATAAGTAATGCCTTATGGGTTATCAATAAAGGAACTGAGGGTTCAGGGGGGAGTGTAATCAGGTTCGAAAATCCGGGAGAGACAAATCAAACTTCAGAGTATCGGGAAGACGGAAATGCATGGCATTTCATGTCATTGCCCTCAGCCATCGCTTTCAGTGATGACAACATAAATTTTGCAACCTCCACCGCTATTCAGGATGCTAATCACAATACGCCTCCCGGTATTTTTGCAGGCCCAACGCTCTGGTCAAGTGACCTAAGCATATTTGCCATGCCTTCAGGTGGAAACGGCAGTCATTTAGATATGCTGCATCAAAGCCCCAATTGCATGGGCATAGCCCATGAAGCAGACAATATTTTTTGGGTTTATGACGGTTACAACCAAGATATTGCGCAGTATAATTTCATGGATGACCACGGCCCGGGCAATTCAGATCACACGGATGGAATAGTAAGACGGTATACCGAAATAGATGTACTGAGAGACGGGGAGATCCCCAGCCACCTGGTTCTGGATAAAACAACAGGCTGGCTATATATTGTCGATGTTGGAAATGACCGGGTCCTAAGGCTTGATATCAACTCCGGAACACTGGGTTCTAATCTGTCCTCACCAAGTGAGTCTTTTCTCGATCATAAAGCAGTAGTGAATGTAACATGGGAGGTATTAATTGATTCCGGCTTAACGGAGCCGAGTGGGATAGATGTCGTAGGCAATCACCTTGTGGTAAGTGATCATTCGACTGGAGATATTGTCATTTATGATATTTCGGGTACGAGTGCCATTGAACTGGGCAGGATCCAAACCGGGCAGCAAGGGATATGCGGGTTAAAAGTTGGGACGCAGGGGTATATTTGGTATGTAAATGAAACGCTTAACACCGTTGTCAGGATAGAACCAGAAAACATTCTACCTGGCATAGAATTTTCTGAAGGCCACAACTTTGTGGTCTATCCCAATCCTACAAACGGGGTACTGAACATCGAGCTTCATGAGAGTTTTCACGGTAATGTCGCAATAACGGTCACAGACCTGCTTGGCCGCATTGTCAGGATGGGTAATACCAAAGACTCAAAATACTCTATGGAACTTAATGATGTTGAAAGCGGTGTTTACCTTATTAAAATAGAGAACGGGGAACAGGTCCGTTCAAAACGATTTGTATTGAGCAAATAAGCTTTTTAGCCGCCTTTGGCGGAAGTTTCGTCCCCCGCGTTAAATCACACCACCTGCTTTTGCCACGGTTAATAGTGCTTCTCACAATGTTTCATAAGCACAAACGCAGTTAAACACTCACCCCATGCCTTTCTTGAGTTCCGGTAGTTTTTCCCATCCAATCAGCCAGAAGAAACACTTGAAGTGATACCTGACTATCCTAATCCAGTATGGGAGTTTTCTTTTCTATTCAATGCAGGGTAACTGATCTATAAACAGATTCGGCTCTACAACAGGATATTCCTTATATCCTTTACTCCAATACATTCTTATTTTTTCTACTGGACTTTTCTGAAGTGCCTGTACCGATTCATCACCCAAAAGACAGTAGCTATGATAGGTCGTGTATTTAAGGCTGTCGTTACTATCTCCGGTGTTACTCTTGAGAAATACAAGATCAACTATGTCTCCACTTACCAATTTAACCATAAACTTAGAGTCGCTCTGAATCGACCCAAATATTTTGTAGGCTGAATCAGTGTTGAGTTTCCAATTAATATAAACCGCCTTTTTATCATCCACTCTGGCGCAATAAACTTGTGCATTGGTTAATTCTTGATTTCGATAGTACTTTTTAAATTCTTCTGGAGTATCTGAAATAAGGTCCTGCTCTTTCATTATCACCTTCTTTACACCTGTAAATTCGTCAATTTCATTGGTTTTATAGTCGCATAACCCCGATGCAACGGGAGCCTTGTCAGGAGCAGTATTTCCCACTGGCTCCGCCTTTTCCTTGGCATATTCCCATGTCCCATCTTCATTTAATAGTACGTGTTTACCCTCAGAGGTTGTAGCGTTAATTTGCCCAAATGAGAGCGAAACGCTAAACATTAAAAATAGAAATGGCAGAAATTTATTCATGGCAGAGTCAATAAGTGGATAAAGGAGATTGGATAAGTAAATCTATGAAAAATGGGAGCAAATTTGAAAAAGTGTCCCCCCACGTGTCCCCGGGGACAGGATTCAATTCCATCACTTCGCGATGAAATTGGTCCTGATTAGGGGGTCTTACACTGCTATAGTATCATACACAATGATGGTATCAGTGTAGATACAGGTGTCTACAGATAAGGTTGTGTCACAAGGAGGTACATCTGTACTTCAAGTTACACCACCATTTAAAGTGCCGTCATTCCCATAGCTGGTTTGGTCTGCAGTGGTAGTACCTGTTTCTTTCTCAAAGTTCCAATATCCCAATAATCCTGCTTCATTGCCTGTTGGGGGACAATTCATGTATTGTTGGATTCGTAAACTATCGAAAGCAATATTCCTGCTGGTTCTTATACTGTTCAAGTTGCTGATAATATCGACAACTAACTTGCCAGATGATCCTATCTGTACAGTGTTGAGGTTGATGGAGGGTTGGTGGACACAAAAAGAATGGTTGTTGTGAAATGAGTTTATCAGGTATATGGCGACTCTCTATCATTCCATTTCTATTATTTTTATATTATTGTTAGTAGACCGAAGGATGAATTGTTAAAATTATAGTCTCGATCAATTGGAGCCACACCTACTCGCTTAATGAGCCGAGACCACCTAAAAGATCAATCAGATTTGATAAATTCTGAATGGTTAACCTCTCTTGTATTGGAGTGCCGGGAGAATACCCGGGAAAATTTATAACTTGCAATAAAATGTAATAATGAAGAGGATAGCAATCACATTGTTCTTGTTAATGATCATGCTAATAGCAAAGGCTCAGACTACAGCACTGGATTTTACCACCGACGATTGCAATGGTATTTATCACAACCTATTTGCAACTTTAGATTCGAATAATGTTGTAATCATTGAATTCTTCATGCTTTCCTGTGGCTCTTGTATCACCGCAGGAGATAAATTGGATGAGATGCATGACCAAATGGATATAGAGTTTCCTGGTCAAGTACGCTTTTATCATTTTGGTTTCGACGATGCCTATTCATGTACCGATATTTCTAATTGGGTAACCGCTAATGGATATAACTCGGTTCCCTTCGACTCTGGGGCTTATCAGGTTGCATACTATGGAGGGATGGCTATGCCTACTGTGGTGGTGGTAGCCGGCGCAACACATGAAGTACTTTTTCTTAACAACACTGGCTTCGGAGCAAATGATACAAATACGATAGCAAATGCTATAAGGAACTTTTACGGGGTTCTGCCTGGTGTTGGTGAATATTCAAGCACTTCACCGGTATTACAATTAAGTCCTAATCCTGCGAGGGATGCCCTTCGAGTACAATTTGCTTCTGCCAAACCCAATGATTTTCAGATTCAGATCATCGATTCTCAAGGGCGTCTTCAATCAATTGTCGAAGGTCGAGAAATCAATGAAATGATCAATATCTCCACCTTGGCCAACGGAGTATATTTTCTAACTATTAAATCCGATGGAATTATGGAGCAGCATAAGTTCACTGTTCTACGATAGAACCTTCCGGATATATATCGTTTTGATTCAGTTCTGACAATGACCAGGTCCATAATTCCATCTTTGGTATTGCTTATCACGTTGGTCACTGCCAAGGCCCAAAATCCTCTTTACATCCCCGATACTCTTAACGGACCGATCTATAACCTAACCGTTGCATATAGTAGCAAGGTATTTTTTCCACCGAACGTCACCGACACTTATGGCATGAATGGAGATATCCTTGCGCCAGTTTTGCTTATGAACAAAGGAGATAGCATTACTCTCAACGTAATAAATGATCTGAATATCAGCACCACTATGCACTGGCACGGATTTCACATCAGTGCTGCTAATGATGGTGGACCACATCAAGTCATTGACCCTGGCACAACATGGAGCCCCAGCTTCAAAGTGCGTAATGATGCCGCCACATATTGGTTTCATCCACATCTTCATGAGAATACAGAGCTTCAGGTGACCAAGGGACTAGCGGGGATGATTATTATTCGCGACAGTATAGAATCCACTTATGATTTACCCAGAACATATGGGGTTGACGACATTCCACTGATCGTGCAGTCCAAATCTTTTGACGCTTTTTACCAGCTCGCTTCTTTTAATTCCTACGACAGTACCATACTCATCAACGGGACCATAGATCCCTACGTGGAAGTACCTTCCCAAGTTATCAGGTTAAGGTTACTGGCCACAGCATCTTCTCGCAGCTTCTTATTTGGTCTGGAAGGGGATCTTCCATTCTATCAAATTGCAACGGATGGAGGATTGTTAGACCAACCGGTGAGCATGACACGTTTAAGACTTTCTACCGGCGAACGAGCAGAGATATTGATCGACCTATCTGCTCTACAGGGGCAAAGCATATTCCTCAAGAGTTTTGCCTCTGAGCTTGAAGATGGCATAATTGGCGGACCAGTTGCCGGAGTAAGCGATACGCTTCCAGGTTATTATTCTAACCCCCTTAATGGCAATGACTACAATTTGCTGCGCTTGGATGTGGTGGCACCGACAACAAACCCCGTGACCAGTATCCCCAGCTCATTTGCTCCACTTAATCCTTGGAATGAAGCGGATGTTGATGTTTCGAGAGATATGGTCTTTACGCTCGATACGAATACCTTGTTTGCATCTCCTGTGGAGGGCCCTTTCCTGATCAATAACGCTCCCTTTGACATGGATTCTATCAACGTTACTTGCTTTCTGGATGAAGTTGAAATTTGGAGATTGATCAATCAGACAGAGTTGGCGCATCCGTTCCATATTCACGATATCCAGTTCTACGTTTTAGATGTAAATGGAAACCCACCAGCACCAGGACAACACGGTCAAAAAGATGTGGTTCTTGTGATGCCCGGAGATACAGTACGATTTATTACGCAATTTGAAAGATTTGCACATCCTACCGATCCTTATATGTTCCATTGTCATATTCTTCATCATGAAGATGAAGGAATGATGGGACACTTTCTGGTAATTGATACCAACGCTGTCTCGGTCCCAGAAATCATGGGAACTCAACAGATTTCTGTATCTCCCAATCCAAGTTCGGACATTATCAGCATAGGGTCAGGGCGCTTTGATAGCGTTCAAACACTTGAAGTCGAAGTGTATAACATACTAGGGCAAAAAGTGCAATCTTACCTTCATACTCCAGATAATCTTCAAGTTTCATTTGATGTATCGAAGCTCCAAGCCGGACTATATACAGTTGTAGTGAGATCGATCAACAAACAGTATAGCGGTAAATTCCTGAAAATATAGCTACCCAGCTCTAGTGGGATATAAAAGAGGAATCGGTGAGTGAATGTAAGAACGCTATCAAATCTTCCTTCTTTTCCTTTGTGAGTTGGAAAGGTTGAATAATAGAACTTTTGTTCGGATGAGTCTTCCCACCTGACATGTAATGTTCAATCACTTCATCCAAAGACTCCACGCCCCCGTCGTGCATATATGGATAAGTAACGGCAATATTCCTTAGCGTTGGCACTCTGAAAACGGCCCTGTCTGTTTCCAAACCTGTGAGTCGAATCCTTCCTGAGTCGGCATATGATTCATAGAGGCCGTTGTTTGTCAGCGCTTGATCAGAAAAATTAAATCCACCGTGACAGCTGGCACAGTATAGTTCATTAAAAAATAAACTCATTCCTCTCCTCTCTTCTGAGTTTAAGGCTGTACTATCTCCTTGATATTTGAATTGATCATAAGCGGAATTGCCACTGATAAGAGTCCGCTCATAACAAGCGATAGAATGCGTGATGGCATAAGGATTTGGCTCAGATTGGTACGCGTCCTCACAGAGTTTAACATATTCCGGATTTTTTTTCATCCTTTCTGCCACAAGGATGATATGAAAGTCAAATTCATTCTTCTCGTGAATAGGTACCATAACCTGGGCCTCTAATGACGGGTTTACCGCATCTAGGAGTAACTTATCAAGGTAAACAACGTTAGCAAGTGTTGGAGCGTTTCTACTTACTTGCTGATTCCGTATTCCAACAGCCTTTTCAAGTCGATCCGTAAAAGCATATTCAGGTTTGTGACAAGTAGCACATGACAAAGTGGAGTCCCTAGACATTACCTTATCAAAGAATAGCTTCTTGCCAAGGGCAATTCTAGAGTTAGTTAACTGATTGTCTTCCGGTATCGGTGGCGAGGGAAAACCCAGAGGTATTTTCAGGATTGGGTCCTCTGAAAAAGACAGAATCCCAATTGCCAATAAGAATATTAAAGAGAGAGCAAAGAGCTTCTTCACTATCTCTGAACAAGGAACTTACACGTTAAAATCTCCTTCTCATTACTGAAGGTGGCAAAGTATACCCCACTCTTCAGCTCCTTCAGGATGAAATAATTTCCCTCAAATCCAACATTAGCTTCTTCAATAACCCGCTTTCCCGAAGCATCGGTAATCACGAGAGTACTGGGCAGCTTGCTAGATAAATTGTAATTGAGAACAGGTGCATAGGCCATTGTATAATCAGCGGTTACATATGAACGTGGTCCCTTAGCCTTCTCCACTCCCACAAGAGGTGCCTGCTCAATGCCTTCAAAAACAGTATAGGTATCCGTATTTTGACACATCTCTTGATTGGTATTACTACTACTATGATCTACCGAAACAGATGTCAAATCAATGTTGTTTATCCAATTATCTACATGAACATCCATGGCGATATCCAGCGTATTGCCTACGGCACCAGAGCTAACGGTCACTTCAACATTCGTTAACATAACATCCCCAATTGCGTTCATCTCAAAAACTTTATCTGGCGTGCTATCAGCATCACTATCAACCTGTCCATTTAAGACCAGAAAGAAATATCCAGATGGCCAATTCCAATCCATCACCGGAGATTGTGGACCAAGGGGATGCGAAGACGGATAGTTACTGGTGTTTCCAGCGTTTGCCACGGCGTCAACACCCAGATCAAGCTTTATAGATTCAACGCTGTCAATAGCAAATGAGCCCAAGGGGTAATAGCTGACGTTTCCATTGGTCAGCACATAAACATCAGTTAGCGGAGTCGTTTGTCCTCCATCATGCGTAATAACCAAAGATGAAAGATAATACTGCACTCTATTGAAATTCACTGCTCTTCCTTGATCATCCGTATAATTATCATTATAGACCAATGGAACTCCATCGAATTTGTGATTCAGTATCAAGTTAATATTGCTTTGCGCTTGAATAGATACAGCAAATATGCAACACGAAATTGTAAGTAGTAGTTTGTGCATTGTCTTGTGATTAATTAACTCCCGATAAGCTATTTGAAAAATTATTTAAGCAATTCCTTAAATACAATAATACGATTTATCGTGCCAATAAGCAAAGGACAATACCGATTTATGTCGCAAGAATGAGTAGCCTTTTCATGGCGAAATAGTGGATTGGTGGATTAAGGAGATAAGGTAAGTAAATCTATGAAAAATGGGAGCAAATTCGAAAAAGTGTCCCCCCACGTGTCCCAAGGGGACAGGATTCAATTCCATCGCTTCGCGCTGGAATTGGTCCTGAGTAGGGGGGGCTTAACAAGGAAAACCTCCCTCGCTACGCGATCATGGGATTTTTTTATGGGCATAAAAAAACCCTGCACTTCGTGCAAGGTTTTTCCTTGTAGCGGGGACAGGACTCGAACCTGCGACCTTTGGGTTATGAGCCCAACGAGCTACCAACTGCTCCACCCCGCAATGTGCTGCAAATTTATAACATTTATTTCACCCCTACAATAAAGTGTTCAGCGTAATTTTCTAAATTTCCGGCCTGAAAGATCATGGGAGGAAAAGAACAGAAATTTAGAACCAAGACAGGGTACTGCCATATCCTGCCAGACAAGATCGTCTTCTCCAGAACAGGGGAGATTGGAAACCTCGCAGATATCGTGGTAAAAGAGCATACATCGCGTGTTTTGATAATGTATGGCGTAATCGCCGCTGGATTGCTCTTCTCCGCATACACCAATTATGTCACGGGTAATATGCCCCTCACCATCGTATTTGGGGGTATCGGCCTCATGTTGGTCAACGGCATTGTTCGAAGTATTAACTTCTCTGGCACTCCGCTCATCAACCGATCCGATATTCAAAACGTCTTATTTAAGAAAGGAATATGGGGAATTTCCCGGGCCCGTTTCGAAGTAATTTTTAAAGACAGCAAGGGCAACCTACGTAAAAGGTTGATCCTGCTGCCGGGCACCGTCAGTGTGGATGAGGAAACAATAACAAAAGCCACAAAGATAATGGTGGATACAGGTGTAATGAATCCCGAATGAAACTAGACACGGCCATGCGATTTAGTTTTATAAGCGCGCTGCTGCTTGTAAGTGTCATTGGCTATGCTCAAAAACCACTAATTCAGGGCAAATACATCTATAAAACAGAAATTGGCAATGCGCATATCAAGTTCTCTTACTACACCGAATACCACCTGGAACTGCAGGTTGATAGCCAGTATGTGCTTGAAAAACACATCTACCACACCTCAAAACCCGGATTGAACCATGGATTCGAGCTGATAGAATTCACCAAGCACCGAGGCTATTGGAAAGTTGAGCACAATATACTCTACCTCAAACGAATCAGTATGGCTCTTCAGATGAGGGAGAGCAAGTTACTGCAGGCGAACTGGGTAGAGCTCGACATGAGTGGCTGGACAAAGAAGAAAGGCTATTTTATTTTCCGCAAGAAACCGAAATCCTAATTATGATTTCGCAACGCACCTAATTGCCCGTTATTCCGTCTATAAAGAAAGTATTTGACAATAGGGTTTTATCCTACACCATCTAAGTACCCTTGTTAGATAAATAACGTATTTAATAATAGTGTCGTGCATTAGCAATAAGCACGATCCGTTACTACTTAAGAACCTACATTTGCGAATCTTACACCGCATATTGCTTCTGGCGTGGTGTGTCTTGACCAATATCCAGGCTCACGCAACTCATTCAATGGGGATGGACCTCACCTACCAATGCCTGGGTGGGGATACCTTCGCCATTACATTGACATTTTACCGCGACTGTGCCGGCATCAACGCGCCCGGGCAGGGTAGTGAGCCACTTCCAGATATCGACATCATATCAGACTCGTGTAATATAACGCTCACCAGAACGCTGGCTTTTGTCTCCATGCAGGAGCTGGGCGCTGTATGTCCTACGCTGATTACTACCTGCTCTGGTGGCCCCTATCCCGGTGTGGAACAATATCTCTACACCGACACCATTGTGCTGCCCGACACCTGCGACGACTGGACATTCAGCTATGCCCTGTGCTGTCGGAACAATGCGATCAATACGATCAACCCTACGAATGTCAATATTTATGTGGAGACTACCCTGGACTATCTCAATACCCCTTGCAATAACTCACCTATTTTTACAAATACACCGGTGCCTTTCATGTGTCTGGGAGCCACTTTCTGCTTTAACAATGGCGCTGTAGATCCTGATGGAGATTCACTGGTTTACACACTGGTAACTCCCACTACAGGGCCAAACCCCGGAGACACGGTTAATTATCTTGCTGGATTCGGCCCCACAGTGCCTATTACCTCGTCCCCTCCTTTGGCTTTCAATAACCTGACAGGAGATATTTGCATAACACCTACCGTATTGGGAGAAGTATCGGTAATGCAGGTGCGTGTTGAAGAGTGGAGAAACGGTGTGCAAATTGGGTATATCGACAGGGATATCCAGCTGAGAGTTGTTGACTGCGTTGTACCCAATACGCTGCCCAGCGTGGATGGCATCAACGGAACAGGGATATTCACCGCAAGCGTATGCGCTGGCGACACTTTCTGCTTCTTCACCAATAGTATAGATCCAGACACTAGTCAAACAATTACCATGAACTGGAACGCAGGTATTCCCAATACTACTTTCAATATTACCGGCAGTCCCCTTCCGGTAGGAAATTTTTGCTGGTTGCCTGACACCTCAGACATCAGTGCCACTGCTCATTGCTTCACAGTAGATGTTACCGATGACAATTGCCCTTTCCTGGGCACCCAAACATTTTCATTTTGCATTACAGTGACCGGGTACATAAGCACTTCCGTGTCCGGGATACAAGATGCCAGCTGTCCGGGCGTCTGCGATGGACAGGCGGGTGTTGTCGTTAACGGAGGAACTTCGCCGTACACCTATTTATGGGATGACCCCGCAGCGCAAACAAACGCCACTGCTGTAGGTCTCTGCGCAGGTAGTTATACCGTCTTAATTACTGACAGTTCCGGCTGCACTCCGACAAGGACAATAACCGTACTGGAACCCCCTCCCCTTCTGTTGCAGCTGGATTCAACGAGCGCTTCTTGCAATGGATTTAGCGACGCTACCGCAACCGTTACAGCAAGTGGGGGAACAGGTGCCTTCACCTACCTATGGGATAATAGTGCCGGCAACCAAACAACGGCAACGGCAAATGGGCTCAGCGCAGGAACATATTCGGTGACCGTAACGGATGCCAACGGCTGCGACAGCTCTGGAACAATAACCATACTGGATCCGGGTGTATTGTCGTCTGTGATCTCCGATTCGACGCAGATAAGCTGCTTTGGGGGCAATGACGG
>DTRK01000111.1:0-498 GCA_012965955.1 Flavobacteriales bacterium | reverse complement strand
TCCTTACACCTATCTATGGGATGATGCCAACACACAAACAGATTCAATCGCAATAGCATTAATCGCAGGCACATACACAGTGTTAGTCACTGATAATAATGCCTGCACCACCTCAAGCAGTGTGACTCTAACTGAACCAACAACATTGATCGCCTCAACCGGCAACGCTGTTAACGTCTCCTGTTTGGGGGGGGCAGACGGTGCGGCAACGGCTACCGGCTCCGGAGGCGTTTCACCTTATACCTTCTTATGGGATGACCCCGGTGCACAAACGAACTCCACTGCCATCATGTTAAGCGCTGCAACATATACGGTAACGGTTACTGACGCAAATGGCTGCATTGATTCAGCAGCGATCACGTTGACAGAACCCGCTTCGCTTGTTCTTTCCATAACTGATTCCTTGAATATTACATGCAATAGCGGCTTTGATGGCTATGCAACGGTCACCCCAGGTGGCGGTACTGCACCATATACTTACCTGTGGGATGACCCCGC
>DTRK01000110.1 GCA_012965955.1 Flavobacteriales bacterium | reverse complement strand
ACCTATCGGGTATACCTGTCAGATAACAGGCCCTGTTATGACACAATAGAGGTGATGGTTGACTCTGCTGGCAATACGCCGGAACCAGCAATTCCTACAACGACTGATGTAACGTGCTATGGAGACTGTGATGGAACAGCAACAGCTATTGCAAGTAGTGGAACGCCTCCATATACTTTTCAATGGAGTTGTGACACTATGTCTACGGGCAGTACCATTAGCGGTTTATGTGCGGATACATGTGATTTAACAGTCCTGGATTCTAATGGATGTTCATCAGACACCGCATTTGTTATTTCGGAACCGGCGCAGCTGGTATTTGATTCCGTAGTTGTTACTGATGCCACTTTTGGTGGTTGTGATGGAGACGTTAACATTTATGTTTCCGGAGGAACCCCATTCTATACATACCTTGTTAACGGTTCCACCCCCCCATTCCAATGGTGTCCTGGCGCATATGTGATTGGCGTCACCGATTTGAATGGTTGTACGATAAGTGATAGTGTAGTAGTGGGGGAGCTGGTGGGTATTACTGGGTCTTTGTCAAAAACACTACTTGCCACGCATCCGAATCCAGCCATGCATTACTTTAATGTTAATATTCCTGAGAATTTGCAAGGCACTACTTACTTGGATCTATTTGATGTTACCGGTAAGTTTGTTCTCCGAGTTGAGCATGAACTGACTGGGGTGTGGAAAGTAGAACGAGGCGAAGTGCCCAGCGGAATTTATCAAATTGTGCTGAAAAATGGCGAGCTAATTACTTATGGAAGGGTGATTTTTGAGTAAACCCTCTATTCACCTTCACCTTTTTCCTTTTGACTTTTAGCTTGGTTCTTGACTTACTTCTTCCCCTTCGTCAACATCGCCAGCATATCCCACATCTCGTCGGTGACCATGTCCATATTATTGAACTGCCCGGCACCTTTTAGCCATTCGCCCCCATCTATGTTTACCATTTCCCCAGTAATGTATGCAGAGTAATCTGAAATGAGGTACGCAGATAAATTAGCCAATTCCTGGTGCTCTCCAACGCGTCCGAGCGGTACTTTCTTCGCAGGGTCAAATTTCTCTTTAATGGGATCAGGCAACAACCTCGACCATGCACCTTCAGTGGGAAACGGCCCTGGAGCAACAGCATTTATGCGAATGCCGTACTTAGCCCATTCTACAGCCAGTGATTTGGTCATTCCCAAAACGCCGGACTTTCCACAAGCAGAAGGCACTACCCATCCCGACCCTGTGAATGCGTAGGTTGTTAAAGTACTCAATACATTCCCCTTGATTTTTTCCTTGATCCAGTACTTCCCCAGGCATAGGGTAAAGTTGTAGGATCCCTTTAGTACGATATCCACGACAGCATCAAACGCCCGGTGTGAAAGCCGCTCCGTAGGACTGATGAAATTGCCTGCTGCATTATTAACCAGTACGTCAACCCGTCCAAATTTTTCAACTGCTGCTTTCAAAACAGCTTCTGCCTGGTCGTATTCCTTTACATTACACGCTACCGGCAACACCTGGCCACCAGTCTCTTTCATCATCTCCTCTGCCGTCTTCTCCAGCACTTCTATCTTCCGGCTTGTAATAACCAAATTGGCTCCCAATTCCAGGAAATATTTACCCATTGACTTCCCCAGTCCTGTTCCTCCTCCGGTTACAATGATGGTTTTCCCTTTGAGAGCATCGTCTCTTAACATTCCTTGTGTATGCATGATTTTCGTGTGGGTGAATAGGCTGCAAGTATACGGAAAATAGGGAAAGTATTATGCGTGCATAATGTTTTATTGAGGTGTGCCAGCCTTTCTTCATATTTTAAATAGTTGAATTAAAAAAACCCCGCACACTTACATGTACGGGGTCTCCAAACTAATTGGATGTTCGACTAGCTAGCCATTGCAGCTTTCTTGTCTCCCAACATCAATAGGTCGTTAACCACAATTTCGGTAACATAACGCTTGATGCCTTTCTTGTCCTCATAGGTTCTATTTACCAACCGGCCTTCAATAGCCACTCTATTGCCTTTCTTGAGGTATTTGCCTGCTATTTCAGCAGTCTTTCCCCATGCAACAATATTGTGCCATTGAGTTTCAGTTACCTTTTCGCCTGACGCTTTCTTGTAGGTGTCAGATGTCGCTAAAGAAATTTTAGCCACCGTTTTTCCGTCCGTCAATTCTTTAACTTCTGGATCTGCACCTAGGTTTCCTATTAGTTGAACTTTGTTTCTTAAAGTTTTCATAGTTAATTGATATTTAATTGCTCGCTCTTTAGCGAACAGGGTTTATATTAGTCCGTTCGTCGGACATTTTTATTGATCGTCAACCATCCTCTGCATTTTCCTGCCTGCCGGCAGATTCGCTGTTAGGCGTTCGTGCTTTGTTTTAATTGACACTGCAAATGTATTGGTGACTGGAGCGGTACTTAAACGGATTGCCGCAAGGATAACTGATGATTTTTGCGGTTTCTGCCAATGGGGAGGAGAAGAGTAAATTAGCGCAACGGCGCAAATCAATCAGCGCATAATAATTTGAAATTCTTGGAATTTATTCAAATTCTCAAGCCAGCTTTCTAATCAATTTTGCAATAATTACTACATTTAACTGCGCACGGCAAGACATGCAGTTATGCATTCAACCACTTAACGCGTTCACTTATAACTAACATGAACATAGGTATTGATTTTCACGACACCCTTTCTTACGCCCCTGCGTTTTTTATCTCAATGATGAGAAATTGGGAACACGACATATATGTAATAAGCGGAACTCCTGCTTCTCAAAAGGATGATATCAAAAGGCAATTGGATGAGCTGGGCATTACTTCAGACTTATATAAGGACATACTGCTAAGCTATGAGTATAGTGACCGGGAGATGGGTGTAGCTCATTTCAATACAATGAAGGAGTACAAGCTAAGTATACTTAAAGAATACAATATCACAATCTACTATGATGACAACCCTTTCTATGTCGAGTATTTGAAGGATCACGGCATCATTGTGTTCCAAACAATTCTCAGTACAGCTTATCTCGACAAGTGGTCTGGGAAGGATCCGTTGTTTACCTGCAATTTGCAGCGCAAGCAGTTCAGATATCTCGATGAACTTGACCCGGAAAATCCACTCGGATAGGAGTAATAACCGTGTCTTGAACATATGCTTTCATTTTTTGTAACTTTCCTGAGGCAATCCAGTTTGCTTTCACAATTTTGACCCAACCTTATAAGGACCTATGATGAAGAAAACATTACTTCTATTATCCGCAATGACAATTGGCATCTGTGGAAGCAAGGCACAACTCAATTTAACAACCTCAGATTTTCCTGCCGCTGGAGTAAGTTACACATTGTATGAAGCTGGATGGGATATGGTGTTGAGTATTACTGACAGCATCAGTGAAGGAGTAGGAGGTGCTGCCGATATATATGATATCTCAAAAGCGCCGTATTTTGTTGAAGACACCTTCAATGTTGGCATCTTTGCTGCATCCAGTTCAACGTGGTCTGCAAACCACCCGACTGCTGATATGTTTATGCTGGATGAAGTCCTCAGAGACTCTATTGGAGGTACCATGGGATATCTCTATTCATTTATGGAAACAACTCCCTCGGGAGTCCTGGTCGAAGGATATACAGCCCTTATTGACACCGGGAGTTTATTTAGCAATAACCCGGCTGGAGTATTTGATACTTCGCACACTACGGCGGATGTAATGGACACGGTGATAAGCACGGATTATACTTATGGCTATACAGGCACGGACTCGAGCCATTTTAGTGCTGTAATTGCTGGAGTACTTACACTCAATTCTATGACAGATCAAACGGTTGATGTTGATGGCTATGGCGTGATGGAAAACCCATATGGGAGCTATAATGTGCTTAGA
>DTRK01000109.1:11077-13618 GCA_012965955.1 Flavobacteriales bacterium | reverse complement strand
CGAAGAGCCAGAACTGACGTTTGGTATATTGAAAATTGGTCCTTTCTGTTAGATATTAAGATCATTTACCTAACCATGCTCAATGGAATTAGGGGTGATAAAATGGCTTATTAGGCCTATGTATAATGTTCGATAAGATCATTCCCCGATCTGAGTTCACCAAAAATGTTCTCACGGTATTAGCGGGTACCACCCTGGCACAGGCTGTTCCCTTGTTGATTTCACCGATCCTAACCAGATTGTTCACACCTGAAGACTTCGGCGTTTTTTTCCTATTTACTGCGTTACTTGCTGTGCTGTCCGTGGGAGCAACGGCAAAATATGAGCTGGCCATTCTACTGCCAGAAAAGGACGAGGATGCCGTTAACATCCTGGCGTTGGTGTGCTTGATATCGCTAATTGCAAGTGGGGCATTGTTAGTTGTCATTCTACTTTTTAAAGATGCTATTCAAAATTTGTTAGAAGATAATTCCTCGGGTACCTGGCTCTATATTCTTCCCTTGTCGCTATTGCTGGCCGGTGTGCTGCAGGGGTTTTCTTATTGGTCTAACCGTAAGAAAAGATTTGCTGAGCTATCAGCATCTAAGGTTGGGCAGTCCTCTGTGACGGGTACATCAAATCTTGCAATTGGATATTCATCGGCAAGCGGCGTTGGTCTTATATTTAGTACGGTATTAGGACAATTGACCAATATCGCAGTTCTTGTACGGGGCTTTATGAAAAACGACCGGTCAGTGGTAGCATGCGTTAATAACAAGACCATGAGTGAGCAGGCTAAACGATATGGAACTTTTCCGAAAACAATGGTACTCGCTAACATATTTAACATCTCCGCTATGCAGCTACCTAACATCCTGTTGTTACCGATGTTTGGGGCTCAATTTCTGGGTTTGTATGCACTGTCCCAACGTGTAGTAAAAATCCCCTTAACAGTAATGGGAAATGCCTACGGGGAGGTGTTTAAGCAACGAGCGGCAGAATATGCAGCGCAAGGCAAAGACATTAAACCTCTCTTGTGGCGGTCATTGGTGTTTTTAGCCCTTATCTCACTTCCGTTTTTTGTAGTGTTTTATTTGTTTGCTCCTTCGCTGTTTGCCTTTATCTTTGGTGATGAGTGGAGATTGAGTGGAGATTACGCAAAAATATTAACACCTTATTTCTATCTGGCATTTGTCACCGCTCCACTTACTCATTTATTCTATATCCTAGAAAGGACGAGTATTTATCTGCTAATTCAGGGACTGCTACTTTGCTCTATTCTGATTGGATTGTATTATGCTCAAAGCATTGGAAGCGCCCCGGAAACCATCGTAGCCGTATTATCTGCAACATACGCTGTAATATATCTTGTTATGATTGGTGTTTTAACCTTATCGCCAGGAAAGAAATGACCGCAATTCTAGGCAAAATTAAAAAATGGGAAATGGAGCTGCTGGCTGTGGGTTTACTTCCCCTTGTTCTGGGATTAACATTTCCTTACCATTTGCCATTGTTTGGCAGCTATATCATAGTCTTGTTTGTTTATGCGGTACTCAACAAGAGACTTAGAATCCCTACTTGGACTTGGATTCCTTATGTTGGAATTGTACTGTTTTTCGTTTGGGGGTTCTATAATTCACAGGCACAGCATCCACTAGTCGTAAAGGATTTAAGAAATCTTGTAACTGTTTCAATGTTTGGACTGCTTCTCTACTCGATGCTGGATAGTAGAAAGAACTTCGAGCGATTCCGTAATGCCCTTATCAGATTACTGGTAGTGTTTATTACTGCTGTTTCAACCCTTGGAATAATCAAATTCCTGTTCTCTTTGAAAGGTGTAGAATTTGAGTTCTTTAGGGTTTATGATGGCTTATATCCTTGGGGTACTTCGCTCGTCAATGATACTAACTATTACTCATTAGGTGGCGTTATTGGGCTTACGGCTTATGCCTATGCTATTTTCGGGAAGGATCGGTACATCACCCGAACCAAGCTGCATTATATTGCTGGGCTTATTATGGTAGCGAATGTTGTGCTGGCGGGCTCAAGGCGCGGTATAGCACTTCTTGCGCTGATCATCGCTGTCGCAGGAGGTATTTGGCTGTACAAGAAGATTAGAGCGGCCATAAGAGGTTCAAGAAAGAATGCAATCATTCTAACCGTCTCTGCCGTTTTGCTCCTGATTTTGGTAACCACCGTGAAAGTCAGACATGTACTCGGGCTCATCCAGCCAGCGGTTGAGGTGGTGGGCTTGGACTATGAGCAGTTCAAGAAGGAGTCTGCGATCATAACGTACAGATATATGACAATGGTTGACGCCGATTTAAATATTCATGATTACTACAGACACTTATGGAATGAAGAATCAACCATTGATATGAGCCAAATAAGATCGTTGAATCCGAGGGGAATCGAGAGTCGAATGGTGAGATGGACCCTGGCGATGGATATCTATGAAGCTCACAGTACTCGGGAAAAGATTTTAGGAAGTGGTTTTGACTATATGCAGAGATACGAAGAGAAGTTCTCATATCTTCACCATAGTCCTGACTACCCCCACAG
>DTRK01000109.1:4971-11067 GCA_012965955.1 Flavobacteriales bacterium | reverse complement strand
ATTTTCCATAAAGAATGTACGTCCCTTGCAAAGGCTGGTTTTGACGTCTCTCTTATCTGTGCCAACGCCGAAACTGAGGAAAAGAATGGGGTGCACATTGTAGGTGTTGCTGCAAAATCAAATTCAAGAGCTGCTAGAGCCTTGTCTACAGTCAATCGCGTATATGATCGCGCCAAGGAACCCTTCAAGTTTTGTTTCTTTATGCAAAGTATTTGAGGAACGACACGTTCTTCGCGGCGATATTTCTTCTCGTTTTCTCATTTAATCTTATAAGCGGTAATACGCTGTTTTCGGGCAAGCTACTTACGGTCCTTTGTTTGATGCCTTTGGCATACGCTAATATTTTTCCCAAGCGCGCATGAAGGTTGCCTCCATAGTGTTGAACAACTTTGTGCATGACAACCGAGTCTTGAAGGAAGGTGTTTCACTTATTTGTTCGGGGCATGAAGTCCACGTGGTAGCAATACATGAAAAAGAGTTACAGCGGGAGGAAGTAGTCAATGGCTTGCACGTGACCAGGGTCAACTTAAAGTCAAAAGGGCTACCTGGCTTTTTTATATTTCAAGCAATGAAATATCTGGAGTTCATGTTTAGGGTGATATCCAGGTTTCATAGGTTTGATGTTTTTCACTGCCATGACCTCAATGCATTGCCTATTGGGGCACTAGTTAAGGTATTCTTCAATCGCAAGGCCAAGATCATTTATGATGCCCATGAATATGAAATAGAAAAAAATGGTCTTTCTAACTTTGGTAAGGGTGTGGCAAGATTACTTGAGCGGCACCTGATCAGATTTACGGATAAAGTCATTACTGTGAGTGAAGGGATCGCGAATGAGTATAGCAGACTCTATGGTGTCAAGCCTTACCTGATACTAAATTGCCCAGAACCGCAAGAGGTCGGGCAAACTAACTATTTGCGTGAACATTTTGGTATCGCGGATTCAGCGAGAATCTTCATCTATCAAGGTGGACTAATTAGTGGTAGAGCAGTCAAGGAAACTATTGAGGCTTTTTCTGAAATGAGTGACGACAAAGTCATTGTATTTGTTGGATACGGATATTTGGCGGAATATGTGCAGTCGGCGGCAGGTAAAAATGCCAATATCTTTTACCATGATGCGGTATCTTATGAAGATCTGCTTCAAATCACAGCTTCGGCAGATGTAGGACTTTCATTAATTGATAATATCTGCAAGAGTTACCTGTTGTCTCTTCCAAATAAATTCTTTGAATATATTGCCGCGAGCATTCCCGTCCTTGCCTCGAATTTGCCGGAGATGGCGAAGATTGTAGATCAGCATAATATTGGGATGCTCTCGGAAGGCAATAACGTCAAGGAAATTGTAAGATCTGTATCAGCTATAAGTAAAACAGACTTAACTGTCTATAAAGAAGGCCTTGCTGCTGCGGGAAAGATATATACATGGCAAAATCAGGAAGTTGAACTTAGAAAACTTTATGAATCACTAAATGACTAAGGTGTGTCACATAACTTCAGTGCATCCTGCACATGATGTTCGAATTTTCCATAAAGAATGTACGTCCCTTGCAAAGGCTGGTTTTGACGTCTCTCTTATCTGTGCCAACGCCGAAACTGAAGAAAAGAACGGGGTCCACATAATTGGCGTCACCTCCAAATCAACTTCAAGGGCTGCCAGGGCGTTGTCAACCGTAAATCAGATTTATGTAAAAGCTAAAGAAATAGATGCTGATATATATCACTTACATGATCCGGAATTGCTGAGAATTGCTTTGAAATTAAAGAGGGGTGGAAAAAAGGTAATATTCGATGTGCATGAAGACTTACCCAGGCAGATCCTTTCAAAGCACTGGATTCCAAGACCATTACGCATTACTGCCTCCAAAGTAGTTGAGAAGCTGGAAAAGATTATATGTAAGCGGCTTGACGCGATAATTACTGTCACGGAATTTATAACAAGTCGGTTTAAGTACATTAATAAAAACACAGTAACGGTCAATAACTACCCACTTGATCATGAAATTTCTGGTGATGGGCTTCCCATTGGGAAGACGAAGGCAATATGTTATATAGGAAGTATAAGCCAAATTAGAGGATTGCAATATTTGGTTGACGCCTTGGACGTGAATTCCCATGTCACATTGAGCCTGGCGGGGTCATGGTCACCACAAGAATTTAAGGCAGACTTGGAAGCTAGAAAAGGGTGGAAAAGGGTGGAAGAATTTGGATTGGTAAGCCGGAAAGAGGTGAGTAAGATAATGGAGCATTCGATTGCAGGAATGGTAACATTTCTGCCAGAGCCGAATCACATTAATGCTCAGCCCAATAAAATGTTTGAATATATGTCTGCTGGGTTGCCCGTAATCGGATCTGATTTTCCGCTTTGGAGAGAGATTATTGATGGCAATGAATGTGGATTATGTGTGGATCCATCTAATCCTCAAAAAATTGCAGACGCTATCATGATTATCTTAGAGAATCCTGATCTGGCGGAACGAATGGGTCAGAATGGGAGAAAAGCCATAATTGAGAAGTACAATTGGAATAATGAAGCGGCTAAACTAGTTTCAATATATAATAACCTTGGCTCCAGATAATAAAAATCTAGCTCCTTTGGTAAGTATTGTCATTCCTTGCAGGAATGAACAAGATTTCATTGGGGAATGTATCTATTCAGTTCTTCAGGCAGATTACCCAAAAGATTTACTGGAAGTTTATGTCTGTGATGGAAAATCGGATGACAGGACGGTTGAGGTAGTTGAGAATATTATTGGCACCAATCCTAATGTGCATGTTCTTATTAATGAATTTCAAACGACTCCTTACGCACTCAATCTCGGTATTCGGGAGGCTAAGTCAGAAGTAATAATCATACTTGGAGCGCACTCCAAAATCAGCAAAGGGTATATATCCAAGTGTGTCAAAGCTCTTGCTGAAGACACTTCGATTGGCTGCGTTGGCGGTGTCCTGGATAATCTATTTTCTGATGGCAAGTCTGAAGCTATTGCCCATGCCATGTCTCATCCATTCGGAGTAGGTTCAGCGCATTTTCGAACGGGGCAGAAGTCTGGCTATGTGGATACAGTGGCATTTGGCGCTTATCGGAAAGAGGTGTTTGATAAAGTAGGGTTGTTTGATGAGACATTGACACGTAATCAAGATGATGAGTTTAATTATCGCTTGGTTCAGTTTGGTTATAGGATCAAGCTAGATACATCCATTAAATCGAGCTATTTTGTTAGGGCGGCATATGGGAAGTTGTTTAAGCAGTACTATCAATATGGATACTGGAAAGTGTTCGTCAATAGAAAGTACAAGTCGATCACGTCATTTAGACAAGTTGTTCCCGCACTGTTTGTTCTCTACATCATCCTTGGTTTGTTGGTATCTTCAGGCGTCCCTCAGCTATTTCCTTTATATATGATAGGTTTGGCATCTTATGTTGTATTAGGCTTAATTAGCGCTCTCAGCAAAAGCAGTCATCCGGTTAAGGCCTTGATGATTTTCTATGCCTTTATTTTATTACACCTTAGTTATGGCACCGGATATTGGACTGGACTGTTTTCATTCATACTTATGGGCTATCAGCCAAAGCCAGGAGACACAACTTCAAGTAGATAAATGATTACCGTTGGCAACATAAATTTATCTAATATTAGGTGCTTTCTACTGATGCTTATTGCCTTGATGCTGCCTATAAGCAAACAATTAGTACCTATCCTTATTATTCTGCTGGTATTGAGCTGGTTAGTATCTCCAAATCTACTTTCCCGGATCAAGAAGGCCTTGAGTAATAATTATATGTGGTTATTTATTTCCTTTTACCTGATGCACCTGCTAGGGATGCTCTATACCGAGAATTTTGAGTTTGGACGTTATGATCTTGAAATAAAGCTTTCTTTCTTGGTCTTTCCGTTCGTTTTTGCCTCCTTTCCGGCAATATCATCTAAGTCCTATTACAATATTGGACTAGCTTTTATCATCGGTTGTGCCATTGCCTGCATGGCTGATTTGGGTATGGGGCTTGTTAATTATACTGAATCAGGAAATATAAAAGAAATGCTATACGGGAGGCTCTCGTTTTTCCATCATCCATCGTATTTCGCAATGTACCTGGTACTGGGCACGTCAATTATGCTCCACGGTTTGCTTTTGGTGCCGGAGGATGTACCGGTATCGAACAAGCGATTGTATTTTATCCTTATCCCATTTTTCATTTGCATGACTATCCTGCTCATGGCCAAGAGCGGAATACTCTCCATGGGAATTCTTGTGCTCATTACATTAACTTATCTAATACTAAAAAAACGATTTGTACCGGCGGGTGGCCTCTCGCTAGCCCTTATCGTGGCTGTTATGGGCTCAATGTGGGTAGCACCTGGTGTATTTAATAGAATTCAAACTTCTTGGAACCTGATAATGCAACAGTCAGACCCTATCGATCCCACCTCCGTTGAAAGTACTGCTGAAAGAGTGTTGGTCTGGGAGCAGGCTATTGAGTTAATCAAGGAACATCCGCTTTTGGGCGTTGGAACAGGCGACGTTAAGGATGCCCTAGTCGAGAAATATGTACTTAGTGGCCTGGAAGGAGTTGAAAGTGAGAAACTGAACGCACATAATCAGTTTTTACAGTCCTTTGCAGCTTTGGGACTATTTGGTTTCCTGAGCTTAGCTTTAGGGCTCTTATTGCCTGCTGTAATGGCAATCAAGAGAGGGAATAGTGTGTTTTTTATATTCATTGTAATCATTATTATTAATGCCTTAACCGAATCCATACTTGAAGTACAGGCGGGTGTTGTATTCTACGCCTTTTTCAATTCCTTTTTCATGTTTTTAAATCCTGTGAGTATTCGGGGAAATATTCCTTAGATTTGAGAAATTCTAGCACTATCGTATATGTTACCATTTTACAAACCCAGCTACGACCCTGAGACCGTTAAGGCTTTGGATGAGGTCTTGCGATCCGGATGGCTTACAACCGGAGCAAGAACCAAGGAATTCGAAAAGCGGCTCAGCGCCTATTGCGGCAATAAAGCCACCATTTGTGTAAGCGCAGCCACCACAGGACTGGAGCTCATGTTGAGATGGTTCGGAATAGGAGATGAAGACGAAGTAATTCTTCCGGCGTACACGTATTCTGCTACAGCAAATGTAATTGTCCATTGTGGAGCCAAGCCAGTTTTTGTAGACAGTGGTTCTGATTTCAATCTTTCAGTTGAGGAAGTAGAGAAGGCAATAACACCTGCAACTAAGGTGATCATGCCAGTTGACTTTGCAGGGTTGCCTTGCGATTATGATGCCCTAAACGATTTGGTAAGGCGTGAGGATATTGTAGCGCAGTGGAATGGTATTAACGAGGTTCAGGATCACCTGGGCAGGATACTCATACTTTCAGATTCGGCCCATTCATTTGGCGGAACCTATAAAGGGAAAAAAGTGGGATCGCTTACAGATATATCCGTGTTCTCATTTCATGCGGTCAAGAATCTTACAACTGGTGAAGGGGGAGCCATAGCTTTGAATTTGAATAGTCAATTTGACAATCAAGCCATCTACAATTCACTTAATACCAATTCCCTGCACGGTCAAACTCAGGACGCATTGGCCAAAACGAGAAATGGTGAATGGCGATACGATATTATCAATGCAGGTTATAAATGCAATATGACAGATATACAGGCGGCAATAGGATTGGTGGAGCTGGCGAAATATGATAAACAAACTTTGGTGAAACGGCAGGCTATCTTCGACTACTATACCAAGGCATTTGAGAAGCACGAATGGGCTGAGATCCCAGAACATTCCTCTGGTCACAGAACATCATCCTGTCACATATATCCCTTAAGGATCAGGAATGTGGAGGAAACGCAGCGCGACCTAATTATTGAACGCATATTTGCACAGGAAGTGGCAGTTAATGTTCACTTCCAGCTAGTGCCGATGATGAGCTTTTACAAAGGATTAGGGTACAATCCAGAAAACTATCCCGTTGCATTCGACAATTATGCTAGAGAAATAACGCTCCCTGTTTACACCGATCTTACGGAAAGTGATATGGACAAAGTGATCACGGCGGTTGTTGGGGCGGTAAGCGACCAACTAGCCGTAGATGCT
>DTRK01000109.1:0-4956 GCA_012965955.1 Flavobacteriales bacterium | reverse complement strand
CCTGTCACTGTTCGGGTTGATCATTCTGCTACCAGCCCTATTCATTATCTCAATTGGAGTTGTTCTTACCTCCAAAGGAGGAGTACTTTTCTCTCA
This sequence comes from Flavobacteriales bacterium, assembly GCA_012965955.1. Classification (GTDB taxonomy): domain Bacteria; phylum Bacteroidota; class Bacteroidia; order NORP154; family NORP154. The sequence goes on along the minus strand of DTRK01000109.1, from coordinate 4,860 downwards.
CCGCCGGGTGGGAAAGAATGAAGTGGATTTCTATATTTACAAGTTCCGCACCATGCATGCCAATACGGATGAGACAAGTGAGCTTACCCTGGGCAATTTAGATCCGAGGATAACAAGATTTGGCAGGTTCCTCAGAAAATACAAACTCGATGAATTGCCTCAACTCATTAACGTGCTCATCGGGGATATGAGTTTTGTAGGTCCAAGGCCCGAAGTTCGCAAATATGTCGACAATTATACTGAAGAGCAATTAGCCCTACTGTCTGTACGGCCGGGTATCACAGATTATGCATCGATCGAGTATGCTGATGAAGGTGAGATATTGGGCAAGGCCTCAGATCCAGAAAAGGAGTATTTGGAAGTGGTGTTACCAAGAAAGCTGGAACTCGGACTGAAGTATGTTAACGAACGCAGTTTCTTCACGGACATCTCCATCATTTTACGTACTTTGGGCCGCTTACTAGCTTAATACGCCGAACATGAAAAATACGCTTTCTCTCTTCATGTTGGGGGCACTCTTTCTCGCATTAACGGGATGCCCTTACGATTCAAAGGTAGGCCTGAATACCTATGAGGAGTCGATGAAACTTGACAAGAAGTTCTACGGCGAATACACCTATTTCAAAGAAGATGGTGCAAGAGACTTGATACAAATCAGCAAAGGAATGAAGCAGGTGTATAATATACGTCAGCACACAGTAGATGAAAATGGACAGAAGATGGAATATTACTACCACCGCGGGTTCATCACCGAAATAAAGGGAGTACAAATTGTTAATGTTGAGAAGAAGGACGGGATGTACAACTTCTATAAAATTGAATGGAAAAGTGAAGACGAGCTCGTTTTACATGCAGTAGGTGAGGAGTATGTAAAAGCCCACTACGAGAAAGCCGAGAATGATGAAAGCAAAACCCTTCGGGCTTTTATAGAAGCGCATCTAGATAAAGGATTATTCGAAGATGGAATAGTATTCGCCAGGGATGGTTCGGGTGCCTATGAAAAGCTCAAGAACTAGGCATCAGGCCCTCCTTTATTCAGGGCTTTCATCAACAGCTCAATATCCCTGATCTTGTCTGGATACCCGAGCTTGTCATAAGTATATTGAAGATTGATCAGTATTCGCATGATCATCTCGAAATTGCCACAAGGCTCGTAATAGCTCATCTTGGGCTCAATCTCCAATTGTACCAGGAAGTCATTTATATCTCTTTGTCCAAATACAGTTCCCTTGCTAAAAGGATTAATATAAAATTTAACCTCCTCACCTTTCATATAAGCAATGATAAAATGCTTGGGTAGGTTAACACCGCGTACAGGAATATCCAATGCTTTACAAATTACCATATACAGTATAGATAGCGAAAGCGGATTGCCCTTTTTTGTCTCCAGGACGTTATTTATAAACGAATTCTGAGGGGCGTGAAAATTCTTCGTGTTACCTGAAAACCCATGAATATCAAATAACACCTTGTTCACCAATTGGATCTTTTCAAAAGGTGTTAGCCTATCATCCAGCTCAAGCCAGGCGTAGTTTCTAATTCTTGAAACCTGATCCATTACCTTGTCTCTATCAAGGTCAGGATACTGGTACTTTGCCACCAATAGGGTTCCACTCAGTAGGTTATCCTCATCATATTTAGCCCAGCTCGTCAGCTGGTTACAAACTACATTGAACTGGATGTCATGAATGAGATTCTCAATCCTATTCTGGAACAGGATGATGTTTGAAGGTTGGTCCGATGGGAAAGAGAATTCCCACGCCGATTCTAGTACGGGAATTGCATCCTCGCCAAGAGCGAAGAGCTTACTTCTAATGTGCTCATAAATCTGATCATCTGGATCATCTAGTAGATCTACCAACGCACTTATCTCCGACTTCTTCATCGCCTATTAAACGAATTCGGCTCCCAGTTGTTACCCCAAGCCAAAATCCAAATTTCTCTCTTGTAAGCCCGACAACCTTTATTGTGTGAGCCTCTCCAGGACAATCTTAATCATTTTAGAGACGGTTGCCTGGTAGTCCTTGCTATACTTTTGCACAATTCTATTCGCTATAATTGCGCAAACAGTGCAGGTGTTATGGCCCATCATCTTACCCAGGCCGTAGAGTGCAGAGGTCTCCATTTCATAATTCGTGATCCTGTGTCCCTCATAATTGAACGAAGAGATTTTCTCGTTTTGCGCAGGATGAGCGAGAGGCAGCCTAAGAATTCTACCCTGTGGCCCATAAAATCCAGGGGCGGTAGCGGTGATTCCTGAAATCATGCCTTCTCCAATTCGATCCGAAAGTTCTTCAGAGGCCTTTACGATGTAAGGCCTACTGAGGTCCTGTCCCCATTGAGTGTGCTCAATGAATGCCTGGGACATGTCTTCTTCCATGACGTCCTTACCCTCGTAGAAATTGAGCAAGCCGTCAAACCCCAATCCATACGACGACATCACCATTGAATCTACGGGTACATCCTCCTGAAGTGCTCCTGAGGTTCCAAGTCGGATAATATTCAGGGATACTTTATCTTCTTTGATAGTTCTCGTTTCCAAATCTATATTCACAATGGCATCCAGTTCATTGAGAACGATATCAATGTTATCAGTCCCAATTCCGGTAGACATTGCCGTAATGCGCTTGCCATTAATGGTGCCGGTGTGGGTACAAAATTCTCTGTTCTGAATCTTGTGTTCAATATGATCAAAATTGTCGGACACTATCGTAACCCGCCCTTGATCTCCAACAACAATAATGTCACTTGCAACATGTTCTGGCCTGAGTTTTAAATGGTAAATGCTACCGTCTGGATTAAGGACTAATTCTGATTCAGCTATTTTCTCCATCCTATTAAAATTCTTACTTTTGTCCTGCCTTTGTAAGCATGCAGGCGCACAAATCACTTAGGTGCCACAACAAATTTAACCATTAAGACAACATCATGAGCGGATCGAATAAAAAGAGGATGATTCTGATACCGATCGACTTTACGGAGATCACTATTGTAGCCCTGGATCAGGCGGTTAACATGGCCAAAGTTATCGATGCAGAGATTACAATAGTCAATGTGGCGGAAGATTATGGTTTCTTTAACAAGTACATCTCCAACTCGGATGCTGCTGAACATAAAAAGGATACTGAGAAGAAGCTAAGGGAATTGGTGGAAGAGCGCACAGCATCGGGCATAACCATACACACCATGACTGCCCATGGCAAGATTTACGAAAAAATTAATGAGGTGGCCGAAATGATCGGCGCTACACTTATTCTAATGGGTACGTCTGGCACACTTGGGTTGATGAAATTCATCGGTTCTAACACTTTGCGTGTTATTAGAGAGTCAAAAGTTCCTGTTATCTCTGTTAAGGGCCAGGAGATTGATCATGGATTGTCTTCTATATTGATTCCTCTCGACCTTACAAAAGAAACAAAGGAGAAGGTTGCTAAAGCAATATGGCTGTCAAAACTCTATGGTAACGCAAGAATTGATATTGTGTCCATTGGCACTTCTTCTGATTCCTTCTTGAAAAATAAGGTTAAGCGTCAGGAACAACAAGTGCGATCATTCTTGAAGGGAAAAGGCATAAAAACGACTCACAAGATGATTATTGACACCAAGGGCAAGTCAATCGCCCAGGTCATTATTGATTATGCGACTGAGGTGAATGCGGGTTTAATTATGATAATGACACAGCAGGAGAGCGATATCACAGAAATGTTTATTGGATCATCGGCACAGGCAATCATCAATGGCTCTGAAATACCTGTAATGAGTGTCGTACCCGGAAATCACAAGTACGAAGTCGCGCTCTAAGCAATAATTAATTTTCAATGAAGGAAGGGGCTGCATCTTTTTCTTCTTCCGGCTGGCGTGTTTCCACAGCACACTTTATCAGTCGAATATTACGCAACATTTCTATTAAAGGAGCTGGCTGGCTGCGACAAAATTTAACCCACTGGGTTGCAGGTAGTCCACAGCATCCCGTTGTAACGAGCGTAGAAGGAGGAATTCAACTGCTACTGCACCCAAAGCTGGATAAAGGCCTTGAGTCGATCCTCTATTACCATGGTTCTTACGAATTGGGTACGCTCGACCTGATATCCAAATGTTTAAAGCCCGGTGATACATTTATAGATGTCGGCGCCAACATAGGGTTGTTTTCTATATACCTGTCAAAGAATTGTCCTGGCATTAACATATGCGCTTTTGAACCTCTAGAGAGTACATTCACCATATTAGAACAGAATATTGAAATCAATCAATGTGCTAACATTAAAACATTCCCTTATGCATTAGGGATTACAAATGATACTGGCAAGATCACTGAAAACCTGGAACTCAGTCGTGGCAGTGCTTCAATGGTTGGCGCTGAGACAAGCGGCCGTTATGAGCAGATGGTACATGTTCAAACTCTAAATGACTTCGTCGTGAAAGAAGGAGTTGACAATATTGGTTTGTTAAAGATAGATGTGGAAGGGTGGGAACAACAGGTACTGTTAGGAGCTGGAGACCTACTGGGTAAAAGAGATGCGCCCATTTGGGTGGTTGAACATAATAATACACAAAAAACGGAAGGGGCAATACCGGAAGAAGTGTATGAGTACATACTTGCTACCAATGAATATACAGCCTTTAAATCCAAAGGAGGCAAGCAATTACTTTCTCCTTTAGTGCCAATTAGCAGTATTTCCGAGTTGCCCATTAATGACAACATCTTCTATCTGTTGCCGTCACATGTGGAAGCACTTCCCAAGGCGATGTTTCAACCTTAAGTCCTTATACTTGCATCCATGAATGCAGAGCTTATTACAATAGGTGATGAAATCCTGATAGGGCAGATAGTTGACACTAACTCCGCATGGATGGGGCAAC
>DTRK01000108.1:3744-13642 GCA_012965955.1 Flavobacteriales bacterium | reverse complement strand
TCCAAGAAATAGAAGTTGCAGCGCCACCGAACGAACCAGACAATGTATGAGTAGAACCCTCACAAATAGTAGCATCAACACCTGCTGAAACCGTAGCCCCCTCTGCAACGAGAATGGTCACATTATCAGCAGAAGCCGAACACCCTCCAAATCCAGAAGTGATGGTCCATGTCAATATTGAAGCTCCACCCACGGTAAGTCCTGTCACTCCTGAAGTGGGACTGTTCACAGAAGTTACCACCGCTGTTCCAGAAACCACTGACCATGTACCTGTTTCTGACGCTGCTACTGCATTGGCAGCCAGTATAGTTGTATTTGTATTACAAAGAACCTGGATTGGTCCTGCATCTGCAACCGTTGTAGTTGGATCTACATTAATGTTCACATCATTAGCAGAAGGCGAACATGCACCAGAAGCAGAAGTAATGGTCCATCTAAATACCGTTGTTTGCCCGATGGTAAGTCCTGTAACACCAGAGGTTTCACTATTTACACTGGACGCTGTTCCGGTGCCTGAGACAGTAGTCCATGTTCCCGTTTCAGGAATAGCATGTGTGTTACCAGCCAGTGTCGTTGTAGTCACATTACAAAGGTCCTGATCCGGACCAGCATTCGACACGGTTATTGGTTTATCAATGGTCAGGAGCATATTGTCAGATACACTACCACAAAACCCGGCAGGATCATCAGTATTAATGGTAAGTGTTACACTACCTGCAGTGATATCCGCAGCGGTAGGTGTATAAGTGGTAGTAGGATCAGTGTCATCTAAGAATCCACCGGTACCAGAAGTTGTCCATAGGATAGAAGAGGCGCCACCACCGAATACTCCCAGTGTAGCATGTGTAGAACCGGAACAAATAGTAGTGGCAGCACCTGCTGAAACCGTAGCGGCAGCATCAATGGTAAGCGTCATATCATCACTTGCCGCAACACAAGGCCCGCCACCGTCAGGATCATCAGTAGTAATGGTAAGTGTTACGCTGCCAGCATTTATGTCCCCAGGTGAAGGAGTATAGGTAGCACCAACAATGCTGGCATCATCAAAAACACCTGTACCCGAACTAGTCCAGGTGGAAGAAGTAGCTGATCCACCCCAGGCTCCCTTGAGCTTAATAGAGGACCCTTCACATCTACTAACGCTAGCTCCGGCGTCACAAGTAGGCGGACTAGCACAACCCACAGATACATCTATGTCATCGATGAGAAGGTCATTGAACCACGGCTGACTCCCACTACTGGGCTCACCTCTAAACCTAAATTTTACGGCAGTTTGTCCCAGGCCGTCCGGGTATCCTGTAAGCGTATATGAAGACGAAGTTTGCCACCCCAAAACATTTTGCTGAATCGTTCCCGCGATAATCCAACTGGCACCATCATAGACTTCTATATATAAAACGTTATCAGGTGAAGGATTGGGTCGGGTGTTATAGCTGAAAAATGAAAATGTCAAATCTGCAGTTGCTGCACCACCGGTACACCATTCAGGAGACTCCAAAATTACACCTGCATCAGGCGTAGAAAAGTCTATCCAGGCATGTGTGCCATTTGCATGATTGTTATTCCCTGCACCACCAAAAGCTGCATCATAACCCGGATTTGATGTAAACTTCCAGCCATCACCAGTGGTCTCGTATGAGTTCCATCCAGAAGGCAATGCGCCACTTGAAAAACTCTGAGTTTGGGGAAGGGTTGCAGCGCAGCCAGATGCGCCATCAACTACAATATCATCTAAAGATATATCAGATTGCCAAGTTTCTGTATAATTGGTCCAACTTAATGTTACACTAGGTAATCCAGCATACGCAGATAAATCTACGGTTGCGTTTTGCCATGCAGTAGTATTAGTCACACCGTCATTCCATATATCATACGTCCACGATATACCATCATGAACATCCAATTGTAACTTTCCTGGTCCATTGGCACCACCATTTGAAGAATACATATAGTACCAAAAGTCGATGCTGGCAGTCGGTAATGAACTCATATCATATGTGCAGTCCAGCCAAATTTGTCCATTCCATGTTGCACCGGGAGAAGTTTCAGTAAAGTAAAATTTCCCACTCCCCGTGGTGTGATCACCAGATTGAGGCCCTGTGCCGCCAGATGGTGTGCTGGTACCTAAATACCAACTTCCGTCATCTCCGGTAACGTTAATCCAATCCACAGTTCCTTCAAAGTCGGTTGTGTGTGGATATGTAGTGACTTGTGCATTGGCACTTAGAGTAAACATTAGTGCTAATACAAAAGATGCCGCTGATGTTAGGTTTCTTTTCTCCATAGCTTTCTAATTTATTGCACCCGGCTTTGCTATTATGGGTCCATCGTTTTAGGTAATAAAATGAATAGGCTTAACCTGCTACTGTAAACTTTATGCCATAATTCATATATAACTGATTTTCAATGACTTAAAAAATCTGAGATTACCGGAACTTTCCGTTTACGGGAAAATTAATACCAAATTGGGAATCATGATTACACCAAAATTGGGTTTTTGAATACCACCTGATAGAAAAACACATAATCTCATTCTCATTTATTTAAATTATGCTCTCAAAGTGGGAATCAGGATTGCTATTTGATCAGGGAATCAGTGATGTTCTGATTTGAGAATCAAATTCAATTTTAGAGCGCTGAAATTATGATCTCAAAATGGGAATACATGCCTGTTTTGTCATTGAGGTTGGATGAAGTTTCTATAGTTCCAGGACTTCTTTCTCAGGTAATCCTGGCGGGTGTCGTCTACAAATTCCAACAAAATCTTACATCTGCAACAATACGTGGAGTATAGGTTACCACGGTCAGGCGAACATTGCTTACTTGCGATTGATTTAATTATAAAAATATCGAACCATGAAAACGAAAACAACTACCACCCATTCAGCCAATGCAACCAGCAAGTTGGCCGCTATTTTGATATGCTCTGCCTTTAGTATCTCATCGGTTTTTGCACAGACTACTTATTATTCAAGAGCCGATGGTGACTGGGGCAGTACCAATACATGGTCCACTGCCGGTTGCGGTGGCAGCGAAGCCCTTACTACACCTTCAGCAACAGATCATGTTGTTATATGCGCGGGTGATACCATAACCCTTACCGGCAATGTTGCAATGGTGAATCTCACAATCAATTACACGGGCCATCTGGATGTTACAACAAGCAACTACAACATTTCCATTCTTGGAAATTGGATGAACAGCAGCGACGTAACTTTCCCGGGTTTTTCAGCCAGGTCGGGAAGTGTTACCTTTAATGGAACATCCCTCCAGGAAATTCAGGGAGACACGAAATTTCATGATCTGGAAATCGACAATGCCGTCGGCGTTAACGCCATCAGCGGCACCCAGGATCTTGCAGGTACATTAACCCTGACAAATGGAGTGTTTAACACCAATAATTCCTTTGTATTGCTTTCGGAACAAAGCAGCACAGCCAGGATAGCTGAGATAACCGGAGGGAGTATTACCGGTGATGTTACAGCACAACGCTATGTTCAACAAGGTGATAACAACTGGAGGTTCTTCTCAACGCCTGTATCTGGAACAACTCTTGCGGACTGGGATGATGATTTCTCTACTGCCGGCTTCCCTGGTTCTGATGCTCCCAGTTTTGGGTTTACATCTATTTACACCTATGATGAACCCACAATGGGCACAAACTCAAACGGTTATGTCGCACCAACGGATGTGAGCGACCCAATTATTGTTGGCACAGGGTACTGGGTGTATCTGGGACCCTTGCCACTGACATTTGCGGTCACCGGTCCGGTGAATTCCGGCAACATTTCTTTGCCAGTAACATATACTGATGATGTTTCCCAACCTACCTCTGAAGATGGTTGGAACATGGTTGGCAACCCTTATCCATCCTCAATAGATTGGAACTCTCCGTACTGGACAAAGACCAATATTGGCTCGACAATCTATATTTATAAAGAAGACGGTTCATACGCCACTTATCCTGCAGGTGGGCCAGGCACCAATGGCGGGACAAAAGATATCGCCTCATCACAGGGATTTTGGGTAAAAGCTACTGGATTTAATCCGGCATTGTCAATGACAGAAGGTGTAAAGTCAAGTACAGATGTCAGCTTCTTAAAAACAACAGGACCTATACCCTATATGAAACTATCCGTTACCAATAATGGTTATCAGGATGAAGCAATAGTCAGATTCTACGCTGGAGCATCAGATAGTTTAGATGATTTTGACGGGTACAAACTCATGAATTCCAACACGCAAATACCCAACATATCTACAGTGGTCAATAATAGCGACCTTGTAATCAATAGCATGTCTGACCAAATTGATGAATTCAATATTCCGGTAAAGGCGTTGTTTCCCAGTACCGGTTCATACTCAATAAGTATCTCGAAATCAAATTTGAATATTCCACCAGCGTCGTTACTTATTTTGGAAGATCTTCTTACAGGGACTATTACAGATTTAATGACTGACAGCACTTATGCTTTTTCAGTCAACACGCTTTCATCCAATCCGAGGTTTATGCTTCGCTTGAAAAAGGGATTCACACAATCAACTTCCAACATTACTTGTAACGGACTGAATAACGGTAGTGTGAATATAACCCCATTGGGAAATGGGCCCTGGAACTATGCGCTACTCAACGATAAAGGCGATACATTACAAGCGTCGTTGAATTCCTGGGCACCTGATACCGTAACAGGATTAGCACCAGGACTTTACACTGTGCATGTAAGTGATCAAGGAGGGTATAATATTGACGTTACGGAGGAAGTCAACATAACCGAACCTCAGGCTATTTCTGTCCTATCCGTAATTAATGTGCCCAGCTGCTTTGGAGGCAGCGATGGAAACATTGAGCTCATGGCATCTGGCGGAACTGGGGACTACACTTATTCCTGGTTGAATGGTGACACTGCGCAAACTGTGAACGGACTCAGCAGCGGTCTGTATGATGCAATCATTAAAGACGAAAACGGATGCGAACTCGGTACTTCCGTTACAGTAGGGCAACCTTCAGCACTTAGCCATGCCAATCAAACATCCAATGTAACCTGCAATGGAGAGGGTGATGGGGAGATAGATCTATCAGTCGCCGGTGGAACGCTACCTTACAATTATAGCTGGTCAAACACTGAAGTTTCTGAAGATCTGCTTGGCCTTTCTCCTGGTGACTATTCAGTAACCATTACAGATAATAATGGGTGCATGAGCACGGGCTCAATGGACATTACAGAACCTGAGAAGGTAGAGGCCAAATTCGATATTGCTTCAAATATGGTACTCCTATCAGAGGGAGGAAATGGTGTTTTTACCAATAATTCTACGGGAGCAGAATCATTTGAGTGGGATTTCGCAGATGGCACGTACTCAACGGAAGAAAATCCTGTTCATACCTATTCAGATGCTGGTTATTACCAGGTTTATCTAACTGCATACAGTGGAGTGTGTTCAAGCCAGGCCAACGCACCTATAGAGATTATTGACAACTCTGTAGGCCTGGATAATGAAACGAATCCAGGAAACGCTATAAGCATCCTTCAATCCAATGGCAAGATCAGTATTGACTTTGATTTTGATCAAACCAAACCGGTAGAAGTATCTATCTTCAACCTGGAAGGACAATTTATCACCAGGAACGATCAGAGGAGTGTTGCAAATGAAACACTGAACTACTATCTCCCAGAGAGAGCTTCTGGTGTGTATTTCCTTAGAATTACCCACTCTAACACCGTTTCAGTGACTAAATTCTTCGTTCGCAATAACTGAGCGAATACAACATAGTGTAGGGAGACCGACCTTGCTGTAAAGAGCTAATTATCTTTGTTAGTTTTGTAGCATTCCATGATCAATGGCACGCTACTTCATCAAACTATCTTACGACGGATCCAATTACCACGGTTGGCAAATACAAGCCAATGCCAATACAGTGCAGGCGGAAATTAATAAAGCGTTGAGTTCCGTAATAGGACAGCGCATAACCTGCACTGGATGCGGAAGGACAGATACCGGAGTGCATGCGGCTGAATTCTATGCACACTTTGACACAAAGTACGTACCCCATTCTTCTGATCTCATTTACAAAATTAACGGCTGCCTTCCTGGCGATATAGCCGTACACAAACTGTACCCTGTCGGCGATCAAGCCAATTCGAGATTTGACGCTATATCCAGATCATATAAATACCGCATCATTATGAGGAAAAATGTTTTTAGTCAGTCATATTCCTATTACCATTATAAGCAGGTAGATCTATCCGCAATGAATAGCTGTTCCAGTCTACTTCTGGAGCACACAGATTTCTCTTGTTTTAGCAAGTCCAAGACCCAGACTAAAACAAACAGTTGCTATATCACAGAGGCCAAGTGGACCGCCAATGATCAGGAGTTAGAGTTCAGAATTACAGCCAATCGCTTTCTCCGAGGAATGGTCAGGGCTATTGTAGGGACTATGCTCGATGTTGGGGAAGGTAAAATATCTCAAGAAGACTTCGTAAAGACACTAGAGAGTATGGACCGAACACAAGCTGGGTATTCCGTCCCTGCACGTGGGCTATTCCTGGATAAAGTCTCTTACCCAGATGGATATTTGAAAGAGGAGGATAAAAGATGAGTTCAGTTTCTGGAAAGGCATTTGACACAAAGTTGTTACTGCGCTTGATGCAATATGCCAAGCCTTACAGGACGACGTTGCAGTTGGGGTTGCTCATGACCGTGATTCTCGCTTTTCTCGCCCCCTTACGGCCTATCTTGATTCAACACACGGTAGACAAATACATTATTACGCCTGATGGCGCTGGCCTACTTAGAATGACTTTAATAATGACCGGACTGCTGTTGCTGGAGACTATGCTTCAATTTGTGAATACTTACCTGACGAACTGGTTGGGGCAGTCTGTTATTCGCGACCTCAGGGTTCAGGTTTACGCTCATATAACAAGGTTCAAACTGAAGTATTTTGACAATACTGCAATAGGAACTTTAGTGACCCGGGTGGTGTCTGATATTGAAACGATTGCTGACGTCTTCTCACAAGGAATTTTGGTGATAATTGGAGACCTGTTACAGTTAGTTGTGGTAATTGTAGCTATGTTCGTTATTGACTGGCGTTTGTCACTTATTAGTCTTGCGTCTGTGCCCCTGCTGATCGTCACAACGTACGTGTTTAAAAAGGCTATTAAAATAGCTTTTCAGGATGTCCGGACTCAGGTAGCAAGACTGAATGCATTTGTACAGGAACATCTGACCGGAATGAGCATTATCCAGATCTTCAATAAAGAAGAGTCGTCCTTTAAGAAATTCAGCAAGGTTAATGAGGAACACAGGAGAGCGCAAATAAGAGCGGTATGGATATTCTCCATCTTTTTCCCGGTGGTTGAAATTTTGTCCGCAATCTCTTTGGGATTATTGGTTTGGTGGGGCGCTAAAGGCGTAATAGAAGGAATTGTGACATTGGGTAATTTATTCGCATTCATCCTTTTTATCTTCATGCTGTTCCGGCCAATTCGTCAACTGGCTGATCGATTCAACACCTTACAAATGGGGATGGTTGGCTCTGAGCGCGTGTTCAATATTCTAGATACCCAAGCACACATTGAAAATAAAGGAACTGTCTCGCCGGCAAAACTGAAAGGGAATATTGAGTTTGACAAGGTTTGGTTTGCGTATAAGGATGAAGAGTATGTTCTAAAGGAAGTGAGCTTCAGAGTTAGTGAAGGAGAGACACTTGCTATAGTTGGTGCTACAGGAGCGGGTAAAAGCTCCATCATCAATATTCTGAGCCGTTTCTACGAGATTAATAAAGGGATCATCAGGGTTGACGGAGTTGACACCAGGGAATATGAGTTGGAGTTCCTAAGAAAATCTATTGGTGTGGTGGTTCAGGATGTATTTCTTTTCTCAGATTCAATCCTGAACAATATCACGCTGAACGATCCGGATAAGAGTGAAGAAGAAGTCATTGAGGCGGCCAAGAGAGTCGGTATTCACAACTTCATTCAACAATTGCCCGGTGGTTATCAATTTGACGTTCGGGAACGTGGTGGCATGTTGTCCCTTGGTCAACGACAGCTGATCTCATTCCTTAGAGCGTATATACACAATCCGCAGATTCTGGTTTTGGATGAGGCTACGTCCTCGGTGGATTCAGAATCCGAAATGTTGATTCAAGAGGCGATACAGGCATTGACGGAGAATCGCACCTCTATCATTATTGCTCACCGTCTGGCCACTATCCAAGCGGCAGACAGGATCCTGGTAATGGACCACGGTAAGATCGTCGAACGAGGCACCCACCAGGAATTGCTCAAACTGGGAGGGCAATACAAGAGGCTTTATGATCTATCCAAATTGAAGGAGAGTGCTTGATAAGATAGTTCACTCCGATAGCTATCGGACCTCGCTCTAAGATATATTTTGTCTTAAACTGTCAACATCCGGCTGTGCACGACGCGCTTTTACTCCTCGTCTTCATCAAAGCTACTCTCAGTAGCCCTAACAAATACCCATGCATCTGGACTCAACTTAATGAACTGTTTGTCCAGAAGTGCTGGTGCTTGAATTTGTGAGCCAGACCCCCCAGTTGCATCAGCTGTACCTTTAAGCAATATTCCAATCCTGTCCCGAAGGTCCAGCATATCATCTTTAAAGTTACTTGCCGTCATGATCTTACCGTCGGCGAGCCATTTTCGGAATCGGATACTCCTCCACGACTTATAAGGCTCCATGCGTCCAAGCATATTCATTGCAAAGCGCTTGCCTGCAGTATCCCACAATTGATACTCCAATTCATCAGAACCACTCATTATTTCCTGCATAGCAGCAGTAGGAAGCCACAGTGCAGTAACCTGGGTATCTGCTGTAACAGTTGCAGTTCTCCTGACTCCAGTTAGCACCGCCATTTCTCCAATTACAGATCCCTGTCCTAATATGTCTACAATGATATCACCTACCGAAACCTTAACCGAACCCCGTGCTATGATGAAGAGTCCATCACCTGGTCCACCTTCTTTCATTAAAGCCTGACCTGACTGGTATATTTTATCCTCTACGGTCGCTTCCACTTTCTTGAAGGTGTCAGCATCAAGTCCCTGGAGCCAAGGGATCTCATTCAACAGGTCATGCGGTGCAGGTAGTTTAATTGCAGGAGGAGAATCCATCAGCTTCTTCATCCTCTCCTCTACTGAAGCAATCATTTTTTCAGTTTCATCGTCCTCAATGCGTCCCTGGTTCTGAAGCTTTTTGATGGCGCTTCGCTCGTGATTCAATACCGAACGAATGGCATGTTTGGTTTCAATAGCAGCTGCTATTTCAGGGTTGGCCTCGCGAATTCCTTTAATATAGTGCAGGCCACGGATCCGATTGGCTTGGATCTCCTCCTTCACCTCGTCAACAACAGGCTTATTGCTACCACCCTCCTTCTCATCGGCCATACTTTCAACCAATTTAGCGACCTCTTCCTGTGCCACTATGAACCCTTGAGCAATATCATAACTCATAGCCAATCTATTGGACAATTCATTCTTAGCAAGCGTTCCAAGCAAAGGAACTGATTGCAGTTTGCTCAGTACTGTCGGCGTTCCCCAGAGTTTCTCCAGATAATCCCGTTGGGAGAGCTTTACCTTGCCACCGAGATCCAGCGTTTCACTTACCCCATCCGCCAGGCGTCTCACAGCTTGAGGGCCGAGCAATCCATCTTTGAATTGGTGCCAGTACGAACTCTTCTCCTTCTCCAAAATCCTTCTCCTGGTCTCGGCTAACGTGTCCATTTCCGCCAGTTCTTCCTTAGATATCTCCGGAGCTGTAAGGCTGGGTAGATAGTCTCTCACAGCACCCCAATTGGCACCACTTAAGAACCTATCACCCTTCATAAGCTCTACTGAATCATCCGTATCTTCCTTTAAGTCCTCAA
>DTRK01000108.1:1244-3734 GCA_012965955.1 Flavobacteriales bacterium | reverse complement strand
CTGAGGTCATCATCATCGCCTTCACCGCTGGAATCTTCGTTAATCCGAGGCCATTTACCAGCATTTTAATTGTGGTGGCATTAACTAGCAGCGTCAGCGCCACAACACCGGAAATCAGAAATAGAAATTGATTGATTACAACTTCGGCTTGTACAACGCTTATTTCAAGAGCAGCGGCCACCTGTTCCGGATTGATCCCCGCTACAATAAGAGCCAGCGCAAGTCCAATTGCTCCCCTAAGCGCTCCGTACCAAACAACTATAGCATCCTTCTTTGGCAAACCATATCCCGTTCGCTTCATTATTGGGTAGAACATAAGGATTACCACAGCTCTGACCAGATGAATTCCAACGTAGATGATAAAGAGCAGCAGATAATCGTTTGCTGTTGCATCAAATACACCACGTTCGGCGATAACTACACCTACAATAATAAAGATGAGAACGTTGGCAATAAATGCAGCCAATTCCCAAAACTCATGAAGAAAGTGACCAACTTCCGGGCTTATTCGTGTTTTACCAACACCTGCCATCACCAGTCCGTAGGACACCAAGCCCAGTACGCCAGAAACGTGAAGAAAATCTTCTGCTGCAAAGAATACAAAGTAAGCAGCCGCGACAATCACAGAAATCTCGACGAATCCATCATTGAACACCCTCTTGACCCAAGCCACCACAACGTATCCCACAACAATTCCAAGTATAGTTCCACCCAGACCTACATAAAGAAATTCTACGAAAGGGGAAGCCGATTCAGTAGGAAACACCGCCTCACCTGTAGCAGTAAATGTAATAGCAACGATTGGCGCATAAATCACCATGAAAATTACGATCGCAGTTCCATCGTTCAAAAGCGACTCCCCTTCAATCAACGTCCCCAGTTTCTTACTTGCACCAAGATCCTTGAGCAATGCTACCACAGCTACCGGGTCAGTTGCAGATACCACGGATCCAAACATGAGAGCGTATGCCCAGTTCCACCCATCAAAGCCCCAACCCATGGCCTCTGTCCCCATAATGAGTGCTGCAGTAAGCACTAAGGCTACTACGATTCCCGGTACCGCCAGGATGATCGCGTTACCCACAGATTTCTTAAAAATATGTACGTCCAGCGCGAAAGCTGCTTCAAAAATCAGAATTGGGAGAAACACATACAATATCAGGTGCGGGTCAATGTGGCCGGCCCATTCCACCCCCACTTTAAACGTTTCCAGGGCGCCATCAAACACCCCTTTATTGGCCATTACACCAATGACAATACCGATCAACAGCAATGTAACCGTGAATGGAAGTGGACTTTTCTTCAGAAAATGCCTCGTTGCCGCCCCTATTATCAATGCTACAATGATGAACAACAATGGCTCCATGCCACCCCCGTGTTCTCCCCCTCCTTCATGGTCACCTTCAGCGGATGTTTCATGAGGCCCTTCGGCATCTTCGCCAACTTGATGATGAGGGTTTTCAGAGCCTCCATCTGTGTCCTGTCCCTGAACCTCTTCAACTTCCTCTTTTACTTGCGCATTTTCCTGCGCTGTGACACTTCCTACGTTTATGAACGTCAGGAACGCAAAACAGGCAACAATACTGACTAGTCTATTCATGATGTAATTTAAGTGATGTAAAAGTGGTTTTATTAATCTTGCTCGTTTGCAACCAGTTCTTTCATAATTGCCAAATGCTGCTGCTTCACCGGATCGCGCAACTTGATACAGGTCTTAGTATAATATTCGTGATTCTCCAGGAATTTGATTTGAAGCTCATTCCATTTCATAGTATCCAACCCTGCACCTCTTCCGTTGAGTTCCTTAAGCAGTGTTCCTCCAATCCTTTCAAACTTATCAGTCCCCAGATAATCCAGATCTGCATCACAAATTATTTTTTCGAGATTGGTCTTAGCTGTTTGGGGGACTTTCGTGGTCATTATCATTCCACAAATGGTTTCAATCTCTTCATTAGAGTAGCCAAAATTTGGAAGTTCCTTCCTCACTATTACACAGCCGGCATCTTCATGATCCTCGTATGTTTTTGTAAATCCTGAATCGTGAAAAAGTGCGGCAATCCTAACGAGGTTTAGATCATTACCTTCCACATCCTCCTGCTCTGCGATTTCAATTGTTGAATTGTACATGTCCCTGGTATGGTGGAGTCCATGGTAATACAATCCATCTGGAAGTTTCTTTTTAAGCATATCGAAAACAAATTTCTCAATGTCAGCAATCGGTGCCTTCTCAACTACCTTCTTCTCTTTTTTAAGTGCCTTTTTAGGTTTCCCAACGAAGAACATTTCTATTTCGCCCTTTCCTTTAGCTTCAATTTTACCTCTGAACTCAAGCTCGTAATAATCACTGATTATCTCTGATGTGGCTTTTGAAATATTTATCCTTCCAGGCTCTCCGTTACTCTCCATGCGAGCTGCTGTGTTTACAGTATCCCCCCAAACGTCATAGGTAAACTTCTTCGTGCCCACTACTCCAGCTACCAGGCCACCAGA
>DTRK01000108.1:0-1225 GCA_012965955.1 Flavobacteriales bacterium | reverse complement strand
CCATTTGATCTTAGCTGTCTTTCCTCGTTCTTCAAGAAAATCCAGCATTGCCTGGGCTGCACGCACACACTGTATGGCATGATCTTCTCTTTCCTCAGGCAAACCACATGCTGCCATGTACGCATCCCCAATTGTTTTAATCTTCTCCACACCATACTCTCCCATCACCGCATCAAACCCCTTGAAAATATCATTTAACTCAGCGACCAAATTCTCCGGGGATATTTTGGCAGATTGCTCAGTAAAGCCTTTAAAATCAGTAAATAGCATTGTTGCTTGCTCAAAACTCTGCGCTGACGTATACCCCTTTTTCTTAAGCTCCTCTGCTATTGATACCGGGAGAATATTGTGCAACAGTCTCTCAGATTCTTCTTTCTCGTTTCTAAGGTCCTTCGTACGCTCTGCAACCTGGATCTCAAGCATCTCCTTCTGCTTTTCGATAAGTTTCTTCTTCTCCTGCTCCTGTTTAAGTGCTTCGGCTGCCAGCCTACGGTTCTCAATAGCACTTACAATGATATTGGTGAGCAGCTTCATGAAGTTCAGGTGCTTGATAATAGAACTGACACCCACTCCATCTTCGACAATGTCACCAATAATCAGATATGCGAGAGGTCGCTCACCGTGATAAACCGGTACGACCATGTCAAAATTCTTGAATATCTTGCCCAACGCGTTCACAGAAGTGATATCCTCGATGTGGAGTAAGTCGCGTTCGACATCAAAGCTGTCAATCTCTTTATCTTCGACATTATAGTCAAGAATAACGCGCCACCGTTTGTACTTCGCGAAGAGGATTAGCTTTTCTATTTTGAGCTCGTCTTTAACGAAGGCCTCAAACTTGGCCAGTATGTCCAATGTCGATTCATTGTAATTGATCGCATTGGTAATCTCCAACAGAATATTGAGTTCAGAATTCTTGCCTGCAAGACGCTCCTTGAAGCGTGTAATTTTCAGTTTAAATTTCTCTTTTATCTCCTCTTCTGACATAATGCATGATGTTGGCTGTACAAGAATGGAAAATTATTAAAAAAATTCATATTTCTTGAATATATCATTTTAGATGTTACATTTGAAAATCCTAACACGAGTATATTATTGTACCCTACGATGAGCTCAGAGCAAGATTACGGAACAGGGAAATTGAAGTTGTCATTTGCCAAGACAATGGACATCATCAAGCCCTATGTCTCCAACCGATTTATGGAGCAGGTAAAGGGAGTTTGGT
>DTRK01000107.1 GCA_012965955.1 Flavobacteriales bacterium | reverse complement strand
TGAGATGATTATGGCAAGAATGATATAGAGAGATCAGGTGTGAATCTAACAACGCGAGAAAATCAGGTAGACGCATATATACCAGGGGTAGGGGCCGATTATAAATTGAACAATGCGCTGAGCGTGTTTGCTGGTGTTCATAAAGGATTTTCACCTCCTGGATCAAAAGAAGACAGCAAGCCGGAGGAGAGTATAAATTATGAGCTGGGTACACGCTATGCAAAACGATCCTTAAGCGGAGAGGTTGTCGTCTTCTTCAACGATTATAAAAACCTGCTCGGATCAGACCTGGCCGCGGCTGGAGGTGGAGGCAGCACGTACCAGTTTAATGGCGGAGAGGTTCAAACCAAGGGTCTGGAGTTTCAGCTGAACTATAACCTTTTTGCATTTACTACCATCACAAATTTATCTGCACCAATATCCGTAGTATACACTTATACAGATGCCAAATTTCAAAATAGTTTTGATAGCGACTTCGAGGCATGGGGTGAAGTCAGATCAGGTGATGAGCTGCCCTATATCGCGCACAACCAATTGTCATTTCTTGTAGGATTGGAAAGCAAGTGTTTTGGTATAAATCTCAGTGGCAAATATGTTGATGAAATGAGGACCAAAGCTGGTGAAGGTGAAATGGATCCAAAGTTTAAGACGGATGCGCAGTTTATTATGGATGTTAGCGCCAGTTATACGATGAGCAAATACGCTTCTTTCGTAATCAATGTAACCAACGTTACCAATGAAGTTAATGTAATCGCCAGAAGGCCAGCCGGACTCAGGCCAGGGATGCCAAGGGCCTTTATGCTAGGCATTAAAGTCAGCTTTTAATTACTCATCGGCTTCTACTTCTCCTTCGTCGGTTATTTCTCAGTTATTTATAGATTTAACCTATATCCGATCGTAAACAGTGGATGATGAGGGTAAAGTTGTCTTTGTTAAGAGAATGGTGAAGGAGGGATTACTCTTCATAACTAAGCATAAGACAAGTCAAAAACCGTTCAAAGAGATTTCTGATGCTCAGGGAAATTAAGTAAGAACTCCCTTTCCTTCCCGAATGATCATCGGTTCGTCGCTCGTGCAATCTATAATGGTTGAAGCAATATTACTTCCATAGCCTCCATCAATGGTCACTTCCACCAAATCTTTAAAGCGGTCATAGATTAATTCAGGATCTGTAGTGTATTCCAATATCTCGTCCCTGTCATGTATAGAAGTAGAAACCAAAGGATTGCCAAGCTGCTCCACCAATTTAAATGCAATGTTATTTTTTGGTATTCGAATACCTATCGTCTTTTTATTACTCTTAAAAATCTTTGGAACTTTATTGTTGGCATTGAGAATAAATGTAAATGGACCCGGCAAATACTTTTTCATCAGCTTGTAGGTCGATGTGTTTACGTTTTTTGTGTAATCCGACAAATGACTAAGACTGTTGCATATCAGAGAGAAGTTCGCCTGTGCAAGTTTGACTCCCTTAATTTGACAAAGCCTCTCCACTGCTTTTCTATTCAGCATATCACAGGCCAGGGCATATACCGTATCTGTAGGATAAATAATAACCTGCCCAGCTTTTAGGTGATCAATAGCGATATTGATCTCATGTGGGTTGGGATTGTCAGGATGAATTTTAAGTAGCATACAGAAATGTAAATTTGAAGTTCTTCTTAAACTTACAAATTACTTCGTAAAAATCATTTCTTCGATGGTGTTTTTGTTACCCACCTTTATTTTGATTAGGTACGAACCATTGCTGATACCATCGAGGTTAATTTGGTAGCTGGTCATATTAGCTTGCTTATTGTTAGTTAGCACTGTGGCCTTATCAGTAAAGTACACCATCTCTCCCACCAGATTGTAAATTGTAATTGACGCATCTTCATTAGCAGGATTTGGCACATCTATATTGATGATACCATCGGTAGGATTGGGATATATTTCCACCTTAGATATATCGATGTCATCAATGCCTATAGCTGTAACCGTTACCTGCACACAAGAAGAATCCGAGCTGCAAGCACTAGAAGCAGTTAGGCATACTGTATATGTACCTGGGGCAGCATAAGTATGAGAAGGATTCTGCGAAGACCCAAAGAACCCATCTCCATAATCCCACGACCAGCTACCCGCATTCAGGGAGGCATCAGAAAAGTCCACCGTCAAAGTCGATGAATTGTAAGAGAACAGTGCGATTGTTGCCGGACAACTGGTAACTGTAAGTGAGTCACAGAACACATCAGAGCCACAACCATTGGTAGTGGTTAAGCACACGTAATAGGTTCCGGCACTGCTGTAGGAATAAACCGGATCCTGCGCGTTTGAAGCATTAAGATCTCCAAAATCCCAGAGCCAGCTGGCAGCGCCGGTGGATAGATCGGAGAATGTGGCGGTAAGGTCTGACATGGATACGCTAAAGTCTGAAGAAGGTGCAGCACAAGGAGCCACTGTTACCATAGTACAGGTAGAATCCGTACTGCATGGATTGGTAGTCACCAAACACACGTTATACGTACCCGCTGCAGCGTAGGTATAAGAAGGGTTAATGGAATTAGAAGTATTCCCATCCCCAAAATACCATAACCAACCGGTAGCATCAGAAGAACCGTCGGTGAACTGAACGATTAACCCTGAATCAGCAAAACTAAAGGCCGCCACGGTATTCTGACAGCTAGACCCCAATACAGTAACCGAATCACACAAGGTATCTGAACTACAGGGATTGGTAGTTATTAAACAAACATAATACGTGCCATCAGCACCGTACGTGTGCACAGGATTTTGAGAAGTAGAAGTAGTGAGATCTCCAAAATCCCATGACCAACTGATAGCATCAGAAGAAGTATCTGTAAATACCGCCTGAAGCCCTACGCTGTTGGACGTAAAACCAGCTATTGTATTCTGACAACCACCCGAAGCGCTCACCACAACACTCATACACAATGTGTCAGCGCTGCAAGTATTGGTGGTTATCAAGCAGGCGTTGTAGATACCATCAGCCGCATAAGTGTAAACCGGGTTTTGAGAGGTAGAAGTACCGCCATCCCCAAAATCCCATGCCCAGCTGTCTACATCAGAAGAAGCATCGTTAAATACCACCGTCAATGCCACATCTATAGTAGAAAAGGCAGCAACAGTGTTCACACAGCCTGCTATCGTGATGGTAACCGAATCACAATAAGTATCAGAGCTGCAACCGTTGGTAGCAGTTAAGCACACCCAGTATATACCCGTATCCCCATAGGTATGAGATGGATTTTGTAAGGTCGATAAGAAACCATCACCGAAATCCCACAACCAGGAATCTGTATTTGAAGAGGCATCCGTTGCTGTCAAGAGCAGATCGGTGCTGGAAGAGCTAAAAGCAGCAGTGGGCGGAACATCCACCGTCACCAGCACCGTGTCAATAACCTGACAACCATTGGTATTGGTCACCTTGATGGCATAGCTGGTTGTGACAGTAGGATATGCCAGGGGGTTTTTAATGTTAGGATCACTCAGGCCTGCAAAGGGCGTCCAGCTGTACACAGCGGTAGGTGTGTTGGAGTTCACATCCAGCTGTGCAGTGTCACCTATACAAATAGTTGTATCGTTTGATGGTGTGATGAAAGTACTGTCAATAAAGATGGTAATGGTATCAGTTGAAATACATCCATTGTCATTCATGGTCACCACATAGGTAGCTGTAGTGTCTGGTCCGGCCCAGGGATTGTATATGCCAGTATCCGATAAACCAAGAGACGGAGACCAGCTGTAAGATGCCGTAGTATCCAGTGGCAAACACTCATTTCCAATACGAACATCATCGTAATAATGGAGGAAATTATTCACGTTAAATAGGTGCAATTCCGAAATGTCTGTTGTGGTAGTGGACCTAAATGGAAAGCTTGCATAAGCCAATATGCCATCCACATAATAGTCAAATGTTCCCGCAGTGTAATTTATATTCATGAACTCGAAATGATACC
>DTRK01000106.1 GCA_012965955.1 Flavobacteriales bacterium | reverse complement strand
ATATCTATCCGCCGGCAATACCTATGTCATTCTCGCCTAATGGAGATGAGATAAATGATTTACTTTACACACGTGGTGGGCCATTTAAGTCCCTTACCATTAAGATATACAATGCCTGGGGTGGTTTAGTATTTGAAACTGATGATCCAATGCTCCCATGGGACGGTACGAAAAATGGAGTTGACCAACCAATTGGAGTATACGTTTACGTTGTTAAAGCCACAACATTGAATGACCTGAGCTTTGAAAAAACAGGGGACATATCACTTATCAGATAGATGAGAGCAATAATGGAAAACAGAATTGAAATAAGGGCTGTTAGATCCGTAGCAGCGGCAGTCTTCGTATTCTTTGTTGGAATGTCATTGTATGTGCACGCGCAAGATGCACATCTATCTCAATTCTATTCCTCAGAACTCACATTGAATCCTGCCTTGACGGGACAGTTCAAAGGAGAACACAGAGGATATCTAAATTACCGGGCGCAATGGAGATCGTTGATAAAGACAGCTCCATATGAGACGACTATTCTGGCATACGACCGCCCTATGAAGAGGTTCGGAGTTGGTGGATACATCATGAATAACCGAGCAGGAAGCAGCGGTGTTAACTTTTTGAACCTTGTCCTATCAGGTTCGTACGAAGTCTCTATTGATCCGCAACGAGTACATCATCTAACCACCGGATTACAGCTGGGGGTGATCAATAAGCAATATGTACCGACCACTTTCGACGCACAATATGATACAACTTATGGTGCTCCCTGGTTTAATGAAACTTTGCCAACGGGAGAGATATATCAACAACTGAATTATATTCTACCTGAACTTAATTTCGGAGTTTTTTATTATAACGCGAAGCGATATGCTACTTTTAACCCTTACGGAGGAATTAGTGGATTACACCTGACCAACCCCAGGGAAACCTTTTTCACGGATAACAACAGGCTCCCTTTGCGCGTTGTAGCCTATGGCGGGTCAAAAATTAAGATAGATAAGATATATTCAGTGGATGCCAACTTCTTATATATGACACAAGCTAACAATCACGAATTGCAGGTTGGGGCCATTGTCACTTATAATATTCAAGGGTCAAATGACAACTTCTTTGCGGGGCCTTATTATAGGAACAAAGATGCTTTCGTTTTTCATCTAGGTGGTACGTATGAAGAATATGTTATTGGGTTGAGTTATGATTTTAACACATCTTCTTTGAGTTCAGTTTCTCATGGACGTGGTGGCTTTGAGTTGTCGGTGACATACGTTAAACAAAAGGCAAGGTACCTACCCAGTATTTTCTAATGGTATATAAGGACAATAGTATCAGCTTTTGGACTCAACTAGCGCTAGCAACAATTGTTGCCTTGTGTATCTCATCTAACCCGGTAAGTGCCCAGCAAGATGCGGTCAACGCGGACTCCTTATCAGCAGATTCGCTCAGAGCGGCCATCATCAAAGGGTTTATGACAGAAAACATTCGGACAAGCAAGAATGTACCATCAGAAGCCTCCGGTTATGTTCGAAAAGGAGAACGTCTGTTTTACCAGGGCCCTCAGAAATATGAGCAGGCCATTGAGCAATTCAAGATGGCATTGCATATCGCCCCTAACAATGCCTATATAAACTACAAAATAGGTGAGTGCTACTTATTGGGCAACAGAGACAAAATAAGATCAGTGACCTATCTGGAAAAGGCCTATAATCAGAATAAGCGCATAAACGATAAGATATTGCTGCATTTGGGACGATCATTTCATTTGAATATGGATTTGGATAGGGCTATTTTGGAGTACAATAATTATATAGCCGCGTACAGCAAACAAAAGCGATTTAAAGAAGATACACCGGCAGATTCAACAATACGATCTGTGCATAAATTTATTGCGGAATGTGAAACTGGCAAACAGCTCCTGCTGGATCCCAAGAGAGTCTTTGTATACAACCTCGGTGAGAAGATCAATTCTGAATTCCCGGATTATGACCCATTCCTGCTTGCAAATGACACTATTTTGATTTTTACTTCAAGGAGGGAAAGCACAAAGGGTGGAGGAAGAGCCGATATTGATGCGCACTACTATGAAGATGTGTTTACTGCTGTTAAAAAAGGAGATACCTGGGAGCAAACCACTGAAATGACACGAAAATTTAACAAGAGAACCAACAATGCGGTGGTTGGTATTTCGGGGGATGGACTAACCATGTTCATGTATCGGGATACTGAGAGGGGTAACCTCTATGAAACTAAACTTGTGGACGGAGAGTGGACAAAGCCCAAGGGTTTAAAATTTATCAATACGGAGCACCGAGAAACATCAGCAAGTCTCTCAAAAGACGGGAACACTATGTATTATGTGTCAGATAAACCTGGAGGTCTAGGTGGCGGAGACATATATGTGATCAAAAAGGACAGTGCGGGAGAGTGGTCAGAATCAAAGAATATAGGCGGTGTAGTAAATACGGAATTGGATGAAGGAAGGGTTTTTCTCAGCTGGGAAGGAACTTTATTGTACTTCAGCTCTAAAGGCCACAATACGATGGGCGGATACGATATTTTTGTTTCCGAACAAGACAGCGCTACCGGTGAATGGCTAGAGCCAACCAATATCGGTTATCCAATTAATTCAGTGGATGATGACATATCATTCTCAGTTACACCTACCAGGGCTAAAGGATATTATTCATCAATAAAGCCAAATGGCTATGGTTCTAAAGATATCTACATGGTGGCTTTCCTAGACTTTCTAAAGCCTGTGCATATGGAAACACAAGAGACCGCTGTTACTGTTGAAATGGTCTCGGTGAATGTAATCGTACCAACTGAAGCAATTGAAGTACCGGACACAACTTTGTTAACAGAAACGGACTCAGCGCAAAAGGATGCCTTGGTAAACCTATTGTTTCTAGAGGAAGGCGTGTCAGATTTGGCTTATGATAGAGAAGGCTCAAAAGTAGTGCAAGAAGTTGTTGAGATCAATTTGAATACAAGGGTTGCGGCCAAACACGTGGAGCTGAATAATCTGAAAGAGGTACTGCAGAGCAGTAAAGACTCTGTGCTAAAGGCGGGTATCGAAGAGCTCATAGAGGCCACGGAAAAAAAGCTGGTCCAGCTTGAAAAAGAACTACAAGTCACAATCGGAACTGAAGCAGTTGCTGATACAAGCAAACAAGAAAGCACGGCGGAAGCAGCAATAGCTGAAGAACGCCAAGCTCTTGAGCTAAAAGCATGGACGGACTCTATTGACAGCACCATTACTGCTCAGGTGGAAATTGCTCTGAATTCTCGTCTTGAAATACCATTGATATCAACAGATGCTGTTGAATCATATATACCGAATAGTCAGGAACTGCCTCTGCTCCGCAAGGAAATACAAATGCTACAAGCAACAATAAAGGAACGCATGAATGAGCTCACACAGCTTGAAGTGCTCCTGGCAATTACCGAAACTCCTGAGGAGATCGTGCATTTGGTAGAACAAATTCAAGATCGCAAAAAGGAGCTTGGATTAGCGGATGAACAACTGCTGGTGGTGATGCAGACATTAGAAGAGATGGGAAAAGATTCAACAGGAATAGCCACGGACAAGTCTGTAATCAGTCTTAATGCCCAGGTAATGAATAAAATGTCAGAGATTGCGGACTTGGAAAAAGAGTTGGATAAGAGTATGGTACCTGATAACATTGTCGAACTTGTAATCATCATCGACAACAAGAAGTTGGAACTTGCACGATTGGAGGCCTCCTTGGAGCAAGAAGAAGAACTGGAAAAGTCACTCGTACTTAATCTTAGAACCCTCGTTCAGAATAAGAGAATTGAGTTGACAGCCCTTAGAGATGAGCTGGCTGCAGCATCTAGCGAGGAAGAAAGAGCAAGAATCCGAGAGGAGATCGCCACGCAAGAAAAAGAACTGGAAAAGCTAGAGCAGCAACTTGCTGAAACGAAATTTGTCGCCTCGGTTGATGACAGAGATGGAGATGGCTCTTTGGATAATGTAGACCAATGTCCTGATAAGGCAGGGCCAACATATAACAGGGGATGTCCTTTGAAATTGTACCTGCTGGGACCAGAATTAGATACGCTAGGCTTTGCTTACCAGGACAAAGATGGAGTTTTCGCATTTGGAAAGTTAAAGAGCGATGAAAGCCACCTCTTTATGCTTGAAATTTTCGATGTCGACAAAGTCGAGGAAGTTAAGGTCAAATATACCGATGAGACTGGTAACATCCGATATATTTTTGTCAATAAGGAGGACAGTAAGTATTTCAGGTACAATTATATGCCTTATACTTTACACCTTATTAACGAAAACCGCGACACGCTGCTTTCGAGTGTACAAAATGACAAGGGAGTTTTCGTTTATAAAAAGCTAAATGATGGTGAAAGCCAGCTATTTGTACTTGAAGGTCCAGAAGCGGACTTGATAGATGAGGTCAAAATAGAATTTACTAAAGAATCTGGTATTGTAGAGAATTTAACCGCTGTTAAAAAAGACGGTGAGCAATTCAAATACGATCCACCAATAGCGACCGCAAGACTGGAGGTTGAAAATGATAGTTTAGAATCGGCTATGGTTGAGGATAAAAAGGAGGAGGAACAAGCGAAAGAGCCCGTACCGCTGTTTACTGAACAATCTGATACAACATCGAAAACCGTACTTTCTGATAGTGGCAGTTATCTCTTGGATAATATCCTATTTGAATTTGACCGATCAAATATTCAAGAGGAATCTTTCACGGAGCTGGATAAACTTGCACTGCTTTTAAAAGCCAAACCGCTTTTCAAGGCTGAAATAGTTGGACATACCGATCATAAAGGACCTGCTAGTTATAATCTGCATCTGTCCCAACGCAGAGCTTCAGCGGTGATAAGATACCTGGTTGGAAAAGGAACTTCCCCCAATCGCCTTCTTGTTAAAGGGTATGGAGAATCCCGACCAATCGAGCCCAACACCTTCCCGGATGGCACGGATAATCCCGAAGGTCGAGCGAAAAATCGACGAACGGAGATTACAATTTTTGAGTAGGTCAAGTAATGCCTATCTGGGCTTAAGCATGGTACCAGAGATAACCTTTCTGAAATATTTGCGTTAAAGTGGCTATTTGCCTACAAGAACGCTAACCATGAGATACACAACTCCCCTGATTAACAAGTGTTTGTTGGTGGTAATATGCAACATTTGTTCACTGTACGCATCTGCACAAGGTGAATCCAACATATGGTACTTTGGGAATGGAGCTGGATTGGATTTTAATTCGGGCAACCCAATGGCACTGAACAATGGAAGCCTCTACACAACGGAAGGTTGCGCGACCATGTCCGACAAGGCTGGCAATCTGCTCTTCTATACGAATGGAGTCACAGTATGGAACGCTCAACACGTTGTAATGTCTAATGGCAAAGGACTTATAGGAAATACTTCCGCCACGCAGTCTGCTCTCATCATCCCAAAACCAGGAAGTTCAACACGGTACTACATCTTTACAGTAGGAGAAAAGGCTGCAAGGGACGGAATTGCATATTCTGTAGTTGATATGAGTGCCAGTGGGCCGACCGTGGAGAAGTTCAAGAACAATGAGCACTATGTCGCCCCGGATATTAAGGTCAATTTGGGTGAGGGACAGGTGATCGAGAAGAACACGCGCCTTTTTACACCAGCCACCGAGAAGCTTGCTGCGGTAAGACATAGTAACGGCATGGACTACTGGGTAATTGCACATCAATGGAACTCCAATGCTTTTATGGCTATACCTTTGACCGCATCGGGAATTGGCAAGCCAGTGATTACTAAAATAGGGTTGTTTCACGGAGATGCGTCCGGTACTAAGGTCGATGAGGCAATTGGCTACCTTAAACCGTCACCTGATGGAAAGAAGATCGCCTCCGTCATGTGTTATAAGGATATCAACAATCTGGAAATCATGGATTTCGACAATAGTGATGGTACATTCTTAAATAATGTTGCAATTACTACGGGGGGTTATGCATACGGCATGTCCTTCTCCCCTGACAACACAAAACTGTACGTCTCTTTTCTTGAAGGTCCTGCGGGAGTAATACAATATTCCATCCCTGTGAATGGTGTAAATTCCGAGGCCATCATTGGCTCAGCAACGCCACTTGTTCCCAATGAGGAGTCTTACACTTTTGGAGCTCTCCAAATAGGACCTGATGGGAAACTCTATGTTGCAAAAACGGGATCCAAGTTGGATGTGATCAACAACCCAAATGCTAAGGGTAAAGAATGCAAATATGAGTTGGGAGCTGTTAGTTTGGATAGACGGTACTCTACCTATGGACTTCCTAATAACATCGCCACATCATCTGAATTGAGCCTGGGCAATGATACAGTCATCTGCGATGGACCTTTGATAATTGATGCGCCACTCTATGAAGAGGCTACCTACCTATGGTCCACTGGGGAAACTGCGGCAAGTATTGAAGTTGCCACCACAGGTACGTATAAGGTACAGATATACAACAACAACACGCAAAAATTGGAAGTTGGAATAATTAATGTAAAAATTGACAGGCCTCCTGTTGTGAATCTGGGAAACGACACCTCCACATGTGCACAAAACATGGTGCTTACTGCAATGAATGATGGTGCCTCCTATCAATGGTCTACCGGTGAGGTAGTTCAATCTATTACCATCAGAAAAAGCGGAACCTATTGGGTGGAGGTTACCAAAGGTGCCTGCACCACGAAAGATGAAATTGAAATCATAATTGCAGGAGCAATGACAGTATTCTCCCCTCTGAAGGAAGAGGTAGCTCATAAGGCGTTTAACAACACCACCTTTTACTATTCGCCTTATGATATGGTTGATTACAACTTAAAGATATACAAAGGGAAAAAACTAAAGTTTGAATCCAGGGATATCTCCAAAAACTGGGACCTGAGATTTAAGGATAAGGAAGTGAAAAAAGGAGAGTATCGCTGGGTAGTGAATTACATCTCCAGATGTGAAGATAATAAGGCGTTTAACAAGGAAGGTATTCTCACCATAATGGAGAAGTCAAAAGCCCTTGACGGTTCTGCGTTCCGGTAGGCAACTTATTCCTGATTAAAACGTCTAATAAATCAACTATCGCTATACTACTTTTGGTGCTTCTGTAGCTAAGTGTGTCATTGTTCGATTGGACCAGATTGAAAACAAAAATCATTTCGGAATTGCACAAAGACCACGCTATAGTCTCCTAATGGGCAATAGTGCTTAATAATTGCTGGGAATCATGATGCGAAATGCAATATCTCTTCTAATAGCTCTAATAGTACCGTGTTTAGGGTTGCAAGCCCAGGATTTTCACTTGTCTCAATACGACGCGGCACCCTTATATGTAAACCCTGCAATGACGGGCATGTTTAACGGATTATATAGGGTTCATGGACATTATCGTAATCAATGGTCTAGTGTGGTAAGTCCTTTTTCGACTACTGCCTTCTCATATGACACGCAATTGGAGAAATTTAACGTTGGGGGAATTGTGTTGAACGACCGTGCTGGTACTGGGAATTTTAACGTATTGAACTTTGTCGGTTCCGCTGCTTATGATTACACGATTGACAAGGACACTAAAAAGAACCATCATATAGCTGGTGGGTTGCAAGTAGGAATTATTCATAAGAGTGTCAATATGAGCAAACTCATTTTTCCAAGTCAATACACTTCCACAAACAGCCAGCCATTTGATCCGGGGATTCCGAACAGTGAGATATTTTCGAACACAAACTTTATTATCCCGGAATTCAACCTAGGGTTATTGTACTATCTGGCAAATGATGGTTCAAAGGTGAATCCATTTATAGGCTTTGCTATGTTTCATTTACTCTCGCCTAATGAGACCTTCTATGAGAATGACAACAAACTGCCAAGGAGATTTGTAACTCATACTGGTGTTAAGATTAATCTGACCAAGGACATACAGGTCACTCCTAAGATCTTGATAATGAATGAGGGTAATGCGAATGAGCGCACCATAAGTGTTATGGGGGCCTACTATTTAAAGAATGCCGATGCCTGGATCTTTGCGGCTCCCACCTACCGATCGTTTAAATTCAGAGAGTTCGGAACCAATGATGCTATAGTAGCGGCTGTAGGACTCAAATATGGTAGTTTCACCTATGGATTTAGCTATGATATAAATATTTCCAGCCTTAGCTCTATCAGTAATGGTAAAGGAGGCTTCGAGCTGTCAATTACCTACGTTGCCAAGAAAATAACATTCCCTAAACCAGCTTGCCCTAGATTATAGCCTGATAATGAGCAGCGTTAAAAATACCTACTTAATTATTGCATGTGTTTTACTTGTATCTGTGCAGGGCTATTCCCAGAACAAGAGGGAATTACTCAATTATGCTGATCAGTCCTTTCAAGATCAGAATTATGTTGCTTCGGCCTATTTCTATGGAAAGGTTGTCGGGAGTTTCATAAAAGGAGAGCAAGATTTAGTATACCCCTATGAGTTTATAGGTTGGAACGAACCGTTGAAAACAGATGAGGCAGACACCAGTAGCCTGGATTCTAATGCAGTAGAGGAAATGCCAGAGATAATGCCGGAGGACACTAGCGCAACAGAGGGAGAAGTTACTCTGGATAAGATTAAGAACGATGAAGGTTATAAGCATGCCCTGTACCATTTAGCTGAATCATACAGACTCTCTTACAATTACATTAATGCTGAAGCCGTGTATCAACAATGCGTAGAGCTCGAATTGGAAGAATATCCTCTACTCCACTTCTGGTATGCTTTAAGCCTGAAGAAAAACATGAAATATGGCGCAGCGCAACATGAGTTTAACGACTTTATCAAGGCTACCAAGGGCAGTCCATATACCGATAGCCTTGGAACAAATTACTATAAGAGAGCAAAAAAGGAAATGTCTGGATGCCGCCAGGCTGTCGAGGGGATCGCCAATCCTGTACCAGGCGTGAAAGTTACTACGATGGATTCTTTCATAAACGAAGGCATTTCCACCTTTTCTGCATCTTATTACAATGAAGAAGCTTCTGTTCTTTTTTCGACGGCTCGAACTGCTCAGAATCCGTCAAAGTGGGAGAAGGACAAAATCGAATCGAGTAATATCTACACGTTTTCTCTAACTCCGGATTCTACCTGGGGGCGACCGTCAAAATTTAATGCTCCGGTTAATTCAATTAATAATGAAGGGGGGATGTCAATCGCATCAGATCAATCTAAATTGTACTTCACCCGATGGGGAGAAACTGACGGAATTAAAGAATACCACATCTACCTTAGCAAGAATTTCAATGGTAGATGGCTGCCTCCGCAAAAACTTAGTGACCAAGTAAACATCTCGGGGTATAAGTCCATG
Source organism: Flavobacteriales bacterium (assembly GCA_012965955.1). Lineage (GTDB taxonomy): Bacteria > Bacteroidota > Bacteroidia > NORP154 > NORP154. The sequence continues at coordinate 4,433 of DTRK01000106.1, read as the reverse complement.
CATCCATACATTACGCCAGATGGAACGAAGCTATTCTACTCCAGTAATAGGCCGGGGGGAAAAGGGCGGATGGACCTTTGGTACTCCATAAATGTTGGGTGGCCCGTGAACACTAAAGAGGACGAAGTTTCTCCTATGTATTTGGAAGAAGAGAAGACCCTCTATTTCAGCTCTAATGGCCACACAGGTATGGGGGGCTTGGACATATTTGAAGCATTTGGCGAGCTGGAAGAACTCTACCGTCCGGAGAACCTGGGATTTCCCATCAATTCCAGCAGAGATGACCATTTCTTTGTCTTAAACAGGAACTTAAACAAGGGCTTTCTTTCCTCTGACAGAGCAGATTGCCCAGATTGCGATGGTGGAAACTGCCTGGAGCTTTATCAAGTAGATTATGGCCCTCCACAGTTCACATTGAGCGGGCATGTTTATACCAAGCTGAACAAGAAGCCGATACCGAATGCACTGGTTACAATTAAGGATGTGAACGAGTACTATGAACCGAGTTTCATTATTACTGATAAAGACGGATATTATTTCACTCCCCTTAGAAGGGAAATGGTGTATTACTTAAAAGCGCAAAAGGTAAAGTTCTTTGCAGATGCCAAAGATGTCTCCACAAAAGGCCTGGAAAGATCCACTGATTTTGTGCGTGATTTTTATCTGCCCAGGATTCCTATTGGAGAGATTGAAATCAAGGGGATTGAATACGATTACGACAAATGGGATTTGAGACCAGTGTCCAAGATTACATTGGATAGCTTGGTGATTTTTCTTGGTATAAACGACAATATTACTATTGAACTCAGCTCTCATACTGATAATCGTGGCCAGGATGAGTACAATGAAAAGCTCTCACAAAAACGGGCACAGTCCGTTGTAGATTACCTGATTGAAAATGGAATACCGCTGGACAGGTTAACTCCGGTAGGATATGGAGAGAAAAAACCAGTGATCAAAGATGCAGAAACTGAAGAGGAACACCAGAGAAACCGAAGAACAGCTTTTGAGGTCTTAAGACAGGATTATGTGGAACTCAAGAAATAATACACTTTAGAATTCTATAAGCCAATGAAAGTAAGTTTTATTGTAATTTAATAGTCAGTATAGACTCCCGAAAAATGAATAAGATCTTATTGTTCTTTTTGTTAGCGCTCGCGTTTCCCATAACGCTATGTGCGACGCATATTGTTGGAGGAGAACTTACTTATAGCTGTCTAGGTGGCAACCAATACGAAATCAAATTAAAGCTGTACCGTAATTGTTATGACCCATGCGGTACCTGCACCTACCCTGATCCTGCTCGAATTCACCTATTCAATACAGATGACGGCACCTATTCAGGTCTAACTTTTGATATTCCGCTCCCAGGGTTTACTACGCTTCCCATAGCCGTAGGAAACATTTGCTTTGTTCCTCCGACAAACGTATGTGTTGAGGAAGCAATTTATATTGATACCGTTACAATTCCGCCGCGATTTGGGGGGTATGATATTGTCTACAATATTTGCTGTAGAAATGGTGCAATTCAAAATATTGTTCTCCCATTAGATGCTGAGGCAACATATTTAGCTCAGATTAAATATCAATTTACTAGTGATTCTGCTGGATTTAGTGGTGCCCAAAGTGATGCGGAAGGTGGAAACTGCGGCGGGAACACCGGATGGACCCCATTAACCGCTAATATACAAGCAAGTGATAATACCTATGACTCTATTGTGGTAAACAATATGATGAATGGAGAAACTACCTGTTACTTGGAGGCGACCGATTATGGATTCAATATTCCCGCTGCAGCGATTATCACAGGAATAGAAGTGCAAATTGAGAAAAGAACGAATTCGGTAAACCCTGTAAGAGATAGCAGTGTTCAAATAATCCAAGGTGCATCGCTACAAGGCGTATCTTCAGAACATGCTAATGTTGCAGATTGGCCTGGAACGGACAGTATATTCACTTATGGAGGCCCTGGCGACCTGTGGGGTACGACCTGGACCGTTGCTGATATCAACGCAAATAATTTTGGAGTAGCGATTCAACCAATAAGTCTGGGACAAGTAATATGGTTAGAAGACTTTGAAGACCTCGCGGTAGGTGATGAAGTTGATAATGGCGCAACTTCATGGTACACCGCCTGCACAGCGGGACCGGCACCTCCAAACGTTTGTGGTTTGAATGACCCAAATGCAAATGACTATTTTCAAGTAAGAAATATTGGTGGAAACCTGCTATATGAAGGTCGGGAGGTAGACGCAGAGGCCGTTTGGACCTCAGATTCCATTGTTATTACCAGTTATACCGCTGGAGTGAACATAAGCATTGACCTCTCTGAAGCCAATTATGATAACGCCTCGGACTGGGTAGAAGCCTATTACAAATTGGATGGCGGACCTGAGATCGCTTTGACCAATGGGCTTCAGTCGGGCAATTTCAATAATGCGGTGGCAACAGCCACAGGCCTAATAGGAGATACCCTTGAAATCGTGATAAAGGTGATGAATCAAGCGGGTAATGATCGGGGGAGGTTCGATAATGTAATGGTTGTTCCTACTGAGAATATTACTTATTATGTGGACTATGTAGGAATAAAGGTATACTACGACCATCCGTTAGATATTTGTAACGACTTTCCTGAATTCAATAACTTCCCCCCGATATTCGTCTGTTTAGGAGACACTTTGAAATTTGATCATTCAGCCGAGGACACTCTTACCGACTCCGATGGTGATTCCCTCGTGTACAGCATGTGTACCCCTTATGACAATACTCAGACGAGCTATGGTACTACTGCAATTCCTGGTGGAGGAACTTTCACTCCCCCTACTCTAATTAGCTGGTCCGGAGTATATGCGGTTGATTACCAGCTCTCAGGAGACACGTTAGTGATAGACCCTGTTACAGGAGAAATGACTGGTTATCCCACGATACTAGGACAGTATCTTCTTGGCGTTTGTGTATCGGAATATAGAAATGATACGCTGTTGTCAGTTAACCAACGTGATTTTCAATTCAACGTGATAGACTGTGTTCCTATCATCGCCGCTTCCGTACCCTCTCCTACCCTACCATGCGGGGGAACTTCCGTTACTTTTCAAAATGACAGTGCAGGTGCCATAACCTATGACTGGGATTTTGGTGTGCCGGTTATTACTACGGATACATCAACTCAAGCTACTCCCACCTATGTTTATCCTGATACCGGCACATATACGGTCACCCTCATTATTAATCAGGGGATGACTTGTGTCGATACCGGGACAGCAATCGTCGATCTCCATCCTGCTGTAACTGCCATTTTCAGCACAGGCGATGGATGTATAGGTGACATTACCAGCTTTTTTGATTCTTCCACAACCACATTTGGCAGCATAATTTCGTGGAGCTGGGATTTTGGTGATGGCAATACTTCCACCGCACAAAATCCTACACATACTTATGCCGATACAGGCACTTATACGGTCACATTCATTCCAATAAATGACTCTGCCTGTGCAGATACAATGATCCAATTGGTGACAATTTCCCCGATGCCTATTGTTGATCCGGGAACAAGCGGCTCAATATGCATTGTGTCATCAGTACCATTGTCAGGTAGCGTACAGTTCGCAAGTGGAGGCACCTGGACAACATCCGGCACAGGTACGTTTACTCCAAGTGCAGATTCCCTAACCACCACTTACGATCCCAGCCCAGCGGATACGTCAGCCGGATCAGTCACCCTCACCTTAACATCTACAGGTAATCTTGGGAATTGTCCATCGGATAGTCAAAGCATAGTGGTAAGTTTTAACGCGGCCCCAACAGCGGATGCGGGTTCAGATCTCAGTGTCTGCGCTGACTCATCAGGTGTCCAACTTAATGGGTCGATATCAAATGCGGGTGGCGGCGTATGGTCTACCAGCGGCACTGGTACCTTTGCACCTGACTCAATAACATTAAATGCCACCTATGCACCCAGTCCTGCGGATACCATGGCCGGCACAGTTGAGTTGGTACTCACAACCACAGGTAATGGCCTTTGCAATGCTGATGCAGATACCACCATCCTTACCATCACCCCCGCCCCATCTGCCAATGCTGGGCCCGATGATACTATCTGCGCTAATAATTCAGGATACCTACTTTCAGGGGCAGTATCGGTTGCCACTGGAGGAATATGGAGCAGCAGTGGTACTGGCTCATTCGATGACTCCTCACTTCTTGCGGCCACCTACGCCCCGAGTGCTGCTGACACAGCAACGGGTTCTGTAACACTTACGCTTACAACTACTGGAAATGGTGGGTGTAATCCGGCATCTGACCAGATGGTATTAAATCTTGACCCTGCTCCTAAGGCAAATGCTGGTGGTGATACAGTTGTCTGTAGTGACAATGGCGTTATTCCACTAGCGGGCACGGTAATTCATGCTGGTGGTGGAATATGGACAACTTCC
>DTRK01000105.1 GCA_012965955.1 Flavobacteriales bacterium | reverse complement strand
TGTCGCAGATTCGAATTGGGTGCAAATAACCGGATCGTTTATAGCTGTAGGAGGAGAAGAGTATGTCACCATTGGGGTCTTTGCACCAGAATCGAATCTCACTATTAACTCCACTGGTGGTCCCAGCTTGTCTTCTTTTTACCTGGTTGATGACGTGTGTATTACCTTGATTCCACATGATTCCACTTCTGCAACATTGGTGGCAGATACGAGTGTGTGTACCGGCTCCCCAATTACCATTAAGGCCCCGCCCGGATATGCCTCCTATGAATGGCAGGACACCCTTGGAGCCACCTTGTCCTCTACAGATTCCTTAAGTATTCTCCCTGCTGCTTCGGAACAGGTTATTCTCTACGCACTTGATGAAAGCGCCTGTCCACATATGATGCGCATTGACACGGTCAATTTGACAAACCTTTGCGGAGCTTTAACTGTTAGCGGAAACGTCTCAATCTGTTCTGGTGACTCCACACTCCTCTTAGCCAGTAATTCGAGCACCGGATATAACTGGGCAGATTCAACAAACATGGGCCTTGTATTAAGTACCGATAGCTTTTACATGGCACAGCCTTCTGTAACAACTACCTATGCCGTCAGAGATTCTCTGGATACCCTCTATACGACCGTTCAGGTGCTTACATGCCTAAGTTGTGCTGATAATATAGTGCCCAATGCTGGTTTTGAAGATACGGTCTTTTGCCCGAGTGCGAATGATGAAATAAATGCAGTTCCTCCCTGGGACAACCCACCTGCTAACCCTGGACAATCAACTGCTGATTACTATAATACATGTGGCTTTACACTAGGAATAGATATGCCCAATTCTGGTGATGGGTTCACAGGAATCATCCTCTATTCTGGAGCGAATGTATACAGAGAATATCTTCAGGTTCCATTAGACTCTGTTTTAAAAGCGGGTACCTGCTATCAAGTATCAATGTATACTGCGGTTAGCACTGGCATCATTTCGAGCTATTACGTTGATAGTATCGGCATGTATTTCTCAAATGGCGCTTCAATGCAAGGTGGTGGTGGAACAGAGCTGATTACAGCTACTCCACAAATTACAAACGACCCAGGTGTAGACATGACCTCATCGAATTGGCAGTTTATTTCAGGTACGTTTGTCGCCTCGGGAGGTGAAGATTATCTGAGCATCGGCAACTTTGCATCAGATGCCAATTCCAATCCGGCTTTCTTTGGAGGATTCCCAACATTGTTCGCCTATTATTTAGTTGACGATGTATGCGTAGTGGAAATACCAAACGACTCTATTACTTCCGTACTTCTGGCAGATACCAGCTCCTGTGGCGGTACCCTGACACTTAATGCTCCAGCAGGTTATGCTTCATATGAATGGCAAGACACCCTTGGAACAGTCTTGTCCACAGCCGATAGCCTTACACTAATACCCTCCGGCTTCGAGCAAGTGATCCTATACGCTACTGATGCGAGCTCATGTCCAGCTACCGTGAACATTGATACCATTGACATTACCCTCGGAGCGGGTGCCACACCCATTATTTTCACTCCCAATTCCTGGTATTGCGCTACCGATAACATTACAGATTTGACTTCTGATATTGGAGACGTATGGTTTAGCGACGCGTCTTTAACCACACAGGTAGGAGTGGATTCTTTTTTCACTCCGCCGGTTATAATTGGAACTTCAACATATTATGTAATTGACACCACTGGTGGTTGTTACAGTTTAGCGGATAGCGTGACCGTCACATTTGACACCTGCTCCTATCCTTGTCCCTTAATCCAGAACCAACTGACAAATGGAGATTTTGAAACTTTTTCAGCTTGCCCCACAGGACCAAGTGAACTCCCAAACGCAACAGGATGGATAGATGTTCAGAGTAACAGTAATGATTATTTCAACTGTTCTTATTTCGGAACGACTAATCCAGGCTTTAATTCAACTACTACGGGTATGTTTTTACCACCCAGCGGAACGGGTTATACCGGCATATTTTTAAATGGCACCGGGTTGATTGGCAGAGAAGGATTCGGGCAGCAGGTAACGCTAAAAAAATGTATAGAGTATACCATACAGTTGAGAGTTGCGCACAACCTGGATGATGGCCCTCCAGATAATGATTTATGCATATATGGTGGGAATACAGCTATGACGGCCCCCTGTATGTCTACTTACGATCAGCTCACATGCATCTCTAAGGATAGCATCTCTTTAAATTGGAGCGTCTTTACGCTCACATTTATACCCGCGCAGAATTATAGTTACATTGCATTTGGCGGGGCTTGTCCCACCGTCGGAACTGCCAGTATTGGTGGTTATGTGTACATTGATGAGGTATTCCTTTGTGAAAGCCCATGTCTGGCTACCTATATTGACAGCGTCACCATTGTTCCAATTGCTGATGATACCTGCGGGTTGGGTACTGGCTCAATGACCGTTGATTTTAACACCTATTGTTACACCGGATTTGATTTCGAATGGAAACAGGGAAGTGTCGTCGTATCTACTGATTCCATCGCTACAGGTTTGTCGGCAGGCTCGTATACCCTCTCTATTTCCGATAGTAATTGTTCAATGAGCATGGTCGGGCCATCAATAAGTCCATTTTCTCCAAGCATCCCCATCGTGATCAACCCATCCTCAGGGAGCATTTGTTCTGGCGACAGCATTCCCCTATCGGCTAGTGGTGCGACAAGCTACGTGTGGTCACCATCAACAGGATTGAGTTGTACATCCTGTCCTAATCCCGTTGCTACACCTACATCAACCACCACATATCAGGTAGTTGGTTCTACTGGATCCTGCTCTGATTCTTCGACCATTACCATCACTGTGTCATCATCCATAAACACCCTGGATACGGCGATTATCTGTGCAGGTGATTCCCTGTTTTTGGGAGGTGCCTGGCAAAGCACATCAGGAAGCTATAAGGACACCCTTACTTCATCTGGTGGATGTGACAGTATTGTTACGACCACGCTAAGCGTGGACTCCCTTCTTGATGCAACGATAACGGGGGATTCTTCTATGTGTGAGAACAGCGTATTCGTAACTCTCAGCGCCGCCACGCCCGGCGGAATCTGGTCTGGTGTAGGTATAGATTCGCTAACAGGTGCATTTGATCCTTCAGTGGCAGGAGCAGGCACACATGAGATTTTCTATACACTAAATGCTAGCTGCGGTAATTCAGACACTATTGACATTACTGTTTATGCGCTCCCTATGCTTTCGTTTGTAACGACTGATGAGAGCTGTGAAGGAGAAAATGATGGCGCTGTAGATTTAACGGTTGCAGGCGGAGCAACGCCGTATACTTATCTATGGGATGACCCTGGCTCCAGCAATTCAGAAGATCTCATACTCATGGCGCCAGGTACCTACACCGTTGTAATAACGGATGGTAATTTATGTGCTGCCAGTGGTAGCGCCTCCATATTTTCCTCTTCTGTACCATGCTCAACGCCTTACCTCTACATTCCTAACATATTCTCACCTAACGGTGATGGGGAGAATGAGAGGCTTTTTGTACAGGGTAGTGGGATTAAAGAGTTAACTTTCATCATCTACGACCGTTGGGGAGAAAAAATATTCGAATCTGAGGACACCGGGATAGGATGGGATGGGACCTATAAAGGAAAACCGATGAACGAAGCCGTGTTCGTATACTATGTAAAGGCAACCTTTATCAATAGTGAAATAGTTGAAAAAAAGGGTAATATAACCCTGGTAAGATAAATTATTGCAATCGGGTTGGGCAGGATGGTGTTACAACAAATACTCAATGTGAGGGAAGTGAGCCTGGATCTATCTTATTTCAAAAGAGGCATTTATACAGCTTCCATTTATTTTGAGGATGGCAGAATAAGAACGGAGAAGATAATTCTGAGGTAAAAGGTGTAATTTATACCTGCTTGTTTTAAATCAAAAAAGAAATGATTAAAGCGATAATAATAGGTTTCATGCTGATTTTTACCGGTTTTGTTTGTGT
>DTRK01000104.1 GCA_012965955.1 Flavobacteriales bacterium | reverse complement strand
AGCTGGTATCGACCTTGACGTGGTTAATATATGTACCGCAAATGGCCTTCATTCAGCACAAGCCCTGGAGGCCTTAGAGCACAAGAAACACGTGGTTGTTGAGAAACCTCTTGGACTGCACACTGCAAATTGCGAACAGGTTATTTCTACTGCGCTTAATGTTTCGAGGCAGGTTTTCTGTGTAATGCAAAACAGATATTCACCTCCTTCTATCTGGTTGAAGGGATTAATGGATGAAAAAAAGCTCGGTGATATATATATGGTACAGCTGAATTGCTACTGGAACCGTGGAGATCAATATTACAAGAAAGGAAGCTGGAAGGGAACTAAAGAGATGGATGGAGGATCACTATTTACGCAGTTCTCTCACTTCATCGACATGATGTATTGGCTGTTTGGGGATATCACTGACATCAATGCCACGTTTGAAAATTTTAAACACAAGGATTCAACGGAGTTTGAGGATTCGGGCTTTGTGACATTCAAATTTGTAAATGGTGGCATGGGAAGTTTAAATTACTCAACTGCAGTGTGGGATTCCAACATGGAGAGCAGTCTGATTATCTTAGGAAGCAAGGGAACCGTAAAGGTGGGTGGGCAATATATGGACAAAGTTGAGTACTGCCATGTTGAAGACTATGAGCTGCCTGACCTGAAAACACCTTCTTCGAAGCACGATTATGGAGATTACAAGGGGTCTGCCAATAATCATTATTTTGTATTGAAGAATGTCATTGATACTTTGAAAGGTAAAACCAATGTGAGCACAAATGCATTGGAAGGAATGAAGGTGGTGAATATTATTGAACGCATATATGCTCATAGATAAGGAGAAACATGTTTGAGGAGATACAGAAAAAAGAGGCGAAGATCGCTTTGATAGGCCTGGGCTATGTAGGCTTGCCAATTGCGCTTGCATTTGCAAAACATGCATCGGTAATTGGTTTTGATATCAATGCGGAGAGGGTGGAAATGATGAAGAATGGTGAGGACCCAAGCAAGGAGCTTGATGCCTCCGATTTCGCAAACAGTGATATCGAATTCACCACCTCAATTGAGGTCCTAAAGGCAGCCAGGTTTTTTATCGTCGCCGTTCCTACACCGATTGATGAGCACAAGCGGCCTGATCTGACACCTTTAATCACTGCATCAACAACCATCGGTAAAGTGCTTAAAAAAGGAGACATTGTCGTCTATGAATCCACCGTGTATCCGGGATGTACAGAAGAGGATTGTATTCCAATTCTTGAAAAGGAATCGGGGTTGAAGTTCATGGAGGATTTCAAGGTGGGGTATTCACCGGAGCGCATCAATCCAGGAGATGCGAATCACACACTCAAAAAAGTGGTGAAGATTGTATCTGGGTGCGATAAAGGCACATTAGATACGATCGCCAAAGTGTACGGAATGGTAGTTGAAGCGGGCTTGCACAGAGCACCTACTATAAAAGTAGCAGAGGCTGCAAAATGTATTGAAAACACACAGCGTGATGTGAATATCGCTCTTATGAATGAGCTGTCTATTATCTTTAATAAGATGGATATCAATACATATGATGTTCTGGAAGCTGCCGGTTCTAAATGGAATTTTCTCAAGTTCAGTCCGGGATTGGTGGGTGGCCACTGTATTGGCGTAGATCCTTATTATCTAACCTACAAAGCCGAAGGATACGGTTACCATGCCCAGGTGATCAATTCAGGTAGATACGTCAACGATTCTATGGGTTTTTATATCGCAAAGCAAACAGTTAAATTGATTATTGCTGCAGGAAAGCATATATCAGAGTCCAAGGTGCTTATCATGGGCGCCACATTTAAAGAGGATGTTAGTGATATCAGAAACTCAAAGGTGGCAGATATCATCCGCGAACTAAAATCGTTTGCAGTTACTGTGGATATTGTTGATCCGGTCGCCTCCTCTGAGGAGCTTCAGGACGAATATGGCTTCGGACTTCTTGAACAGCCTGGTGCGAAATATGATGCCGTAATTGTAGCTGTAAATCATGCTCAATACCACGACTTAGAAGAAGATTATTACAAATCTATCCTTACTGACAAGGGAATAGTGGTTGACATTAAAGGAATTTATAAGGATAAGATCAAGGACCTGCAGTACTGGAGTCTGTAGTTGATAAACCCACATCTTGAAAGATAAAATTCTCATAAACGGTGGATTGGGTTACATCGGTTCCCACACCGTTGTGGAAATGATGGAGGCTGATTATGAAGTGGTAATAATCGATAGCCTTTCCAACTCACGTATAGAGGTGGTGGATCTTATTGGGAGTATTGTCGGGCATAAACCCAGTTTTACCCAGCTTGATTTATGCGATGAACAGGCGCTTAATTCGTTTTTTCAATCAGGCAGTGGGCGCGACGTAAAAGCCATAATCCACTTTGCGGCACATAAGAATGTGGGCGAATCAGTAACCAATCCACTCAAGTACTACAACAATAACTTAGGTTCACTTATCAACACACTCACTGCTATGCAAGACTTTAATATACCTGCCTTGGTATATTCTTCTTCGTGTAGTGTGTATGGAAACCCTAAAGTAATTCCGGTGACCGAGGAGACACCGTTGCAAAGAGCTGAATCACCCTATGGAAATACCAAGAAGATGGGAGAAGAGATCATTGAGGATACGGTTCGGACGAGTCAAGTTAAAGCGATATCACTGAGGTATTTTAACCCTATCGGTGCTCATCCCTCCAATGCTATTGGAGAGTTTCCCTCTGAGTTTGCGGATAATGTCATGCCTGCGCTAATGGCAACAGTAAGGGGGCATAAGGAACAATTTTCTGTTTATGGCAACGGCTACAACACAGCAGATGGAACATGTATTCGTGACTACATAGATGTAGTTGACCTGGCAAAGGCACATGTAAGGGCGGTAGACCGAATATGCTCTGGTAATAATGAAAGTAGCTATGAGGTCTTTAATTTGGGAACGGGTAAGGGCGCAAGTGTGATGGAGATGATCCAGATGGTCGAAAAAGTAACGGGGAAGAAGTTGAAATATGAAATAGAACCTGCGAGAAACGGTGATGTGGAGGCCGTGTATGCCAATCCTGCATTGGCAAATGATAAGCTCAACTGGAAAGCTGAAAGGACGCTCGAGGATATGATCAAGACATCATGGGAATGGTCTAACACACTTCAGAAATAATATGGGCAATGAAGGATAAACGTCTTCTTATCACTGGCGGCGCGGGTTTTATCGGATCACACGTGGTTCGGCTATTCGTAAATAAATATCCTGAGTACCAGATATACAATCTCGATAAGTTAACCTATGCAGGTAATCTCGAAAATATCGCCGATATACAAGATGCCGGCAATTATGAGTTCATAAAAGGAGACATCGTAGATCGCTCTACAGTCAGTACCGTGTTCAAAGATTTGAATATTGATCATGTTATCCACCTTGCAGCAGAATCTCACGTGGATAGGTCCATTGAGGATCCTATGGCATTCATTGAAACCAACATTATTGGCACAATGAATTTACTCGATGCAGCACGGGAGTCCTGGAATGCTGATGATGGACACTTGTTCTACCACGTCTCTACAGATGAAGTATATGGATCTTTAGGTAAGGATGATAAGTTTTTGGAATCCACACCATACGATCCGCAATCGCCGTATTCGGCCTCAAAGGCCAGCTCCGATCACCTGGTCCGCGCCTATCACAATACGTACGGCCTGTCAGTAGTGATTTCCAATTGTTCAAACAACTATGGGTCACATCAATTTCCCGAGAAATTAATTCCCCTCGCCATCAACAATATTAAAAACCAGCAGAAGATTCCGATCTATGGCAAAGGCGAAAATATCAGAGACTGGCTTTTTGTTGAGGACCATGCTGAAGCAATTGATACTATCTTCCATAATGGGCAGAAAGGTGAAACCTACAATGTTGGTGGTAACAATGAATGGACAAACATTGGTTTAATTCAACTGCTTTGCTCGATCATGGACACCAAGCTGGGTAGGAAGGACGGCGAATCAGCTGAACTCATTTCATTTGTTAAAGACAGGGCTGGACACGATCTGCGTTATGCCATCGACTCCTCTAAACTGCAGAGCCAGCTGGGCTGGAACCCATCTTTGAAATTTGAAGAGGGGTTGGAGAAAACAGTGGATTGGTATCTGGCCAATGATGAATGGATGAGTGGAGTCACCTCTGGAAGCTACAAGAAGTATTACGAGAAGCAATATGGGGCTTCTGAATAAAATATTCAGCAAAAAGGCGGTCTTGCCTCCCATGGATCTAGGCCGGCTCAAAGCTGATATGCATTCTCATCTAATCCCTGGTATCGATGATGGCGCCGAAACTGTAAAAGCGTCAATAGAACTGATAGAGGCGTTGCATGAGTTGGGATACACCAAGCTCATTACCACACCTCATATCATGAGCGATTATTATAAGAACGACGCGAATATCATCAATGAGGGGCTGGAGACGATGAGAGCTGAGCTAATAAAGAGGAACATACCTGTTGAATTAGATGCGGCAGCGGAGTATTACCTGGATTATGAGTTCGAGTCGAAAATTGATGGTAAGGAACTGATGACCTTTGGGGATAATTATGTGCTTTTTGAGATATCATTTCTCAATGAGCCTGAGCAACTGGATAGTGTGGTATTCAAAATGCGCACGTCTGGGTACACTCCCGTTCTTGCTCATGTAGAGCGATATCCTTATTGGTACGGTAATCCAACACAATATGAGAAACTAGTCACCATGGGAGTCCTTTTGCAATTAAACATCAGCTCATTGGGTGGACAATACGGCCCTCAGACCATGAAGATAGGCCGCCAATTAATTGACAATAACATGATAGACCTGCTGGGTACAGATTGTCACAACATGAACTACATTGAAATTCTTCGATCGACCTTGACCGATCCTCATTTGCACAAGGTCATTAACTCAGGGAAGTTGTTGAATGCAGGCTTATAGCCTACACCCATTGTTCGTCTAGAACGACGCTGTCTCAATCTGGCGGTCAACTTTTTTAACCAGCCCAATCAGAACATTTCCGGGTCCAACTTCTGTGAATGAAGAAGCGCCTCCAGCAATCATGTTGGAAATCGTCTGTGTCCATAAAACAGGTGAAGTTAGCTGAGCGATAAGATTCTTTTTGATCTCTGCGGGATCTGTAACAGCCTGTGCACTGACATTTTGGTAAACTGGGCAAACAGGCTCATTAAAGTCTGTGGTATGAATGGCCTCTTCAAGATCAACGCGAGCTGGTTCCATTAATGGGGAGTGGAATGCGCCACCGACATTAAGCTTTAACGCTCGACGGGCTCCGGCCTGATCCAGTTGTTCACAGGCATTGTCAATTCCCGAGAACGAACCGGAAATTACGATTTGACCTGGGCTGTTGTAATTCGCAGGTACTACTACATCTTCAATGTCGGTGCATATTTTTTCGATTACTTCTGCCTCCAGACCAATAATGGCTGCCATCGTTGACGGTTCCGCTTCACATGCTTTTTGCATAGCCATCGCCCTCTTATAAACTAGCTGAAGGCCATCTTCAAAATTTAATGTCTTATTGGCAACCAGTGCCGAAAATTCTCCCAGGGAATGGCCGGCAACCATGTCGGGATCGAAAGTTTGATCTGCGGCGATTGCCTGAATCACTGAATGTAAAAAGATAGCAGGCTGCGTAATTTGGGTTTCCTTTAACTCATCCTCAGTTCCTTCGAACATGGTGTCCGTGATACGGAATCCCAGGATGTCATTGGCTTTCTCAAAAAACTCTTTGGCTAATGAAGAACTATCGTAAAGTTCCTTTCCCATTCCCGAGAACTGTGATCCCTGCCCGGGAAAGATAAATGCCTTCATAGAAAATATTTATGGTTTAATAAACCTACTTATTCGTGTTTAGCTCAGGCTGGATGAGATTAGATTGATAAATTCAGACCGCGTTGAATCCTTTAAAAAGGCTCCTGTAAAGGAAGAAGTAGTGGCTACAGAATTTTGTTTTTGGATTCCTCTCATTAACATGCAAAGGTGTTTAGCTTCTATTACAACGGCCACTCCAAGAGGATTTAGAGTATCCTGTATGCAATCCTTGATCTGATCTGTAAGTCTTTCCTGCACCTGTAGTCTGCGCGCAAATGCGTCCACAACCCTGGGAATTTTGCTCAGGCCAACAATATGTCCATTTGGGATGTATGCTATGTGCGCTTTCCCAAAGAAGGGTAACATGTGATGTTCGCACAGAGAATACATCTCAATATCTTTTATGAGAACCATGTGCTTGTGATCTTCCTTGAACATGGCACTCTTTAGGATGGCAGCGGGATCTACTTTGTAACCCTGCGTTAGAAACTGTATGGATTTGGCAACACGCATCGGTGTTTTCTCCAGGCCTTCACGGTCTTTATCATCCCCAACAGATTCCAGAATATGTTCATAGTGACCTGCCAGATTATCTAATACCTGTTTATCGTACTCAATCAGCTGCTTATCACCAGTAAGATTATTTGTTTCGATTATATCTTCGTGTTCCACGTCTCTCTTGATTTTGGATTCATTATCCGTAATACTCTGCATAATTATTTTCGGTCTCCTGCAGCTTCACACAGTGTAAAGAGCAATTTAGTTTGTTCATCTCCGGTTGGAGCTGTTCCCATATGCCTTTGACCACGTTTTCTGTTGTTGGCATGACGTCCCGTAAGAAATCCACATCCTCATTCAGATTCTTGTGGTCTACATGTTCTATCACATACTCATTAATAATTGAACTGATGGTCTTCAAATTGACAAGAAACCCTGTTCCTTTATCTGGCTCACCTTTAATTGTCACGTAAACCTGATAATTATGGCCATGGCCGTTTGGGTTAGAACATTTTCCGAATACTTCCTCATTGCGCTCATCGGACCAATCTTCCATGTGTAATTTATGCGATGCTGAAAAATGTTCCTTCCTAGTAATATAAATCATCCTCATTATTTTACCTTTACAAATATACATTTATACGGTGGTTTAACCTGCCTTCCGATCACCGGCGGCCAAAGCTTTATGGCGACGTCGCACAGGCAGGTTCAGAGTATCTGATTGGGTTTCAGATAAGGCAGCATGAATATACTACTGGCAGTCGCTACAAAAGAAGAAGTTGAGTCAGTGATGGACAGCATGTCCACTGAGGGCAATGATTATATTGTGAACGAACACAATGTGCATGTGCTGGTAACCGGAGTTGGAATGGTGGCAACCACATATCACCTAACATCGATGTTCTCTGCTGATATTTCCTATGACCTAATGCTCAATATTGGGTTGGCAGGAAGCTTTGATCGCGATTTAAAATTAGGTGCGGTAGTCCAGGTCACATCTGATCAGTTTGTCGAACTCGGCGCAGAGGATGATAAAGAGTTTATTTCAGCAAATGAGCTTGGCCTGCTCGAGGAAGAAGAGGTTATTGTTCACAATGAGGGTGTATTTAAAAATGAAGTCATCGATGGACTTGTTCAGGTTGAAGGCATTACTGTAAATACTGTCCACGGTGAGGAAGGTAGTATTGCCAAGGTCTTGAAAAGAACAACGGCTGGTGTCGAGACGATGGAGGGAGCGGCCTTTTTCTATGTATGCAAGAGAGAAGGGCAACCTTGCGCTCAGATACGTGCCATATCTAATTATGTGGAGAAGAGGGATAAAAGATCCTGGCAGACAGGCTTAGCCTTGAAGAACTTGACAACTGTCACCATTGACATCTTGAAAGCGTTATAGTCATGCATTTGTCCCTGGGATTCTCTAGCTGCCCGAATGACGCGTTCATCTTTGATGCTATGGTGCATGGTAAGATCGACACAGAGGGAATTGTATTTGATCCTCTTATCGAAGATGTTGAATCACTTAATCAAGGGGCGCTAAATGGCCATCTGGATATTACCAAGCTCAGTTTTCATGCATTTGGTTATGTGTGGGATGATTATGTACTTCTAAATTCTGGTAGTGCCCTCGGCCGCGGATGTGGCCCACTGGTGGTTTCTAAAACAAATCAAAATAGTAGAGACCTCGACACAAAGCAATTAACGGTAGCCATTCCTGGTAAATACACAACGGCTAATTTTCTATTTTCCCTGGTCTTTCCTGAGGTAGGTGATAAGCGCGAAATACTATTTTCTGAAATCGAAGATGCGGTATTAAACGAAAGTGTGGATTTAGGTGTTATAATCCACGAAAACCGATTCACCTTTGAACAACGCGGGTTGGTTAAGGTTCTTGATTTGGGAGAATATTGGGAAAAGGAGACCGGCAGTCCAATTCCATTAGGCGGAATTGCAATGAAGCGTGACAAGGATGAGGCAATGAAGCTGAAAGTGGATAGAATACTTAAAAGGAGCGTCGAATTTGCCATGGATAACCCAGCATCCAGCAAAGAATATGTTCAAGAGCTGGCTCAGGAAATGGATGAGAGAGTAATAGAACAACACATAGCCTTGTACGTCAATGAGTACAGTGTGGATTTAGGCGAAGAAGGACGCGCTGCGGTGTTGTGCTTGTTTGAAAAAGCAATCGAATTGAATATTTTTGAGCAATCACAGTTAGAACTAATTCTGACAACCAATAAATCATAAACGATAGACCAATATGATCGTAGTTACAGGGGCAGCAGGATTTATTGGCAGTTGCTTGGTCAGCAAGTTGAATGCTGAAGGATATCAGGACATTATTGTTGTTGATGATTTTTCTAATAATCAGAAAAACAAGAATCTGGAAGGAAAGACCTACACCGGACAGGTCCACCGCAAGGAATTTCATGAGTGGTTAAAGCAGAACCATGCGCTTACGCAATTTGTTTTTCATATTGGTGCTCGTACGGATACCACCGAGTTTGATGTGGCTGTCTTTGATGAATTAAATCTCAATTATACCAAAGAGCTGTGGAAAATCTGCGTAGAGTTTGGACTTCCATTGGTATACGCATCTTCGGCGGCCACGTATGGAATGGGTGAGCTGGGGTATGAGGATTCACACGATGTAGTAGAACGGCTGAAACCCCTTAATCCGTACGGAAACTCTAAAAATGATTTTGACAAATGGGCGCTTAAGCAGGAGAGGGCACCCTACTTTTGGGCGGGTTTGAAGTTTTTCAATGTATACGGGCCCAATGAATATCACAAGGGGAGAATGGCGTCTGTAATTCTTCATGCGTTCAATCAGATAAGAGACACGGACGGTGTAAAGCTATTCAGGTCCCATAACGAGAAATATGAAGATGGTAAGCAACTGAGAGATTTCGTGTATGTGAAGGATGCAGTGAATGTCTGCTATTTCTTAATGCACCATCGGCAAGATCCGGGACTGTATAATTTAGGGACCGGTGATGCAAGAGCGTTCCTGGATCTGGCTGACAATACTTTCAAGGCCATGGACAAGAATGTAAATATCACGTTCATCGATACGCCTGAAGACATTCGAGAAAAGTATCAGTACTTTACCGAGGCCAATATATCAAAACTTCGTTCCATAGGTTACCTGGGGGAGTTCCATACTTTGGAAGAGGGCATTGATGATTATGTGCGCAATTATCTTTCGGAACAGAAATACTATTAAAAACGATGACTATGGCTAAACTAGATCAGGAACAAATAAATGCTGAAATTGAAAAGCTCAAGGGATGGAGTAGTGAAGGAGATTGGATTGTCAAAGAATTTCAATTTGAGAACTTTAGGGACGCAATGGGATTTATGGTGAAGGCCAGCTATGAAGCTGAAGAGCTGAACCATCACCCTAACTGGTCCAACGTTTACAATCGGGTGAAAGTGGAACTGCAAACGCATTCCGAGGGTGGTGTTACTGGCAAGGATATTGAACTTGCTAGCCGATTGGATAATATTTAAAGCGGAATCGCCAGGGTCACCTTAGAAACAGGTGTGTTCGCATTATCTTTCTCTTACAATTGAAACAGATTAGACTAACAGCGCTTTCAACCATCTTTGCAATTGGCCTGGCCAATGCAGAAATTCCTAAAATTAAAAGCACTGAGGGTGATAGCATCGCAAGCAGCCAACAATACATTGATAGCATTATCGCGCTTGGTGAAGCGTTTATAGGTAAACCCTATCGCTTTCAGGGCCCTTCGTCATGGCCTATGGATTGTAGTGGGTATCTGGCATACATCTTCGCCCAATATGGTTGTGATCTTCCTCGCTCATCAACTGCGATGGCAAGCACTGTGACTAAGGTGGATATCGCAGATCTTAGAAGAGGGGATTTGATGTTTTTTACAGGGCGTAATAAGGAAGACAGTACTGTGGGGCATGTGAGTATGGCCATAGAGGTACAGGATGGCACAGTAAGGATGTTGCACAGCTGTAGGAGGGGAATCACTATTGATGAGTACCCCCAAATAGAATATTACAACCAGCGATTTTTAATGGCGGGTAGAGTTCCGGTTTTTGAAGGACACCCATTTGGCAGTGACCAGAGGACAGAAATAAGGCGTTCGTTATCTGAGCCTATTGTAGATACCAAACACAAGATATCGATCATTGGAGTTGGAGACATGATGTTGGGAACGAATTTCCCCTCGAATAAATACCTGCCGCCAAATGATGGAAAGGACCTGCTCGCTCCGGTGACAGAAATTGTATCGAGCGCGGATGTTGCTTTCGGTAATCTGGAAGGAGTGCTTTTAACAGGTGCGGGCCATGTTAAAAAGTGTTCTGATCCAGAAGTTTGTTACGCGTTTAAAATGCCCAACCACTATGTGAAGCACTTCAAAAATGCTGGTTTTGATGTATTGAGCCTATCCAACAATCATGTAGGGGACTTCGGTGCAGCGGGAAGGACCAATACCGTGAATCTGTTACAGGAGGAGGGAATAAATTTTGCAGGATTGCTGCAGTATCCTCACACTACTTTTGAACAAGGAGGTATACGATTTGGTTTCTGTGCTTTCTCTCCGAACAATGGCACGGTGAGGATCAATGATACCACCAGGGCAAAGGAGATTGTGCAACATCTGGATACTATATGTGACATTGTGATTGTATCGTTCCATGGTGGCGGAGAAGGCTCCGGCCATCGGCATATAACCAGGAAAACGGAGATGTTCCTGGGTGAGAACAGGGGAAACCCTTATCAGTTTGCCCGGATTGTAATTGATGCTGGAGCGGACATCGTCTTTGGCCATGGCCCCCATGTGACCAGGGCCATTGACCTGTATAACAACAGGTTTATCGCCTATAGCCTGGGCAACTTTGCCACCTATGCCAGGTTCAGTCTCAGGGGTGTATCCGGGTTAGCCCCGATCATAAAAGTGTTTGTCGATAAAGAAGGTGAATTTCAATCTGCTCAAATATATTCAACTAAGCAAGTGGGAGAAGGAGGCCCTTTCCCCGATCCTGAGGATGGGGCCTTGAAGGAGATTATAAGCCTTACGGCCACAGATATTCCAGAGGCACCAATTAGCATAGGCAAAGATGGTGTGGTAAGAAAAAAATAAAGAGAATCTTAAAGTTCCTTCTTCAATTCCAGGAGAAAGTCCTTTATCCTGGTAAGTGATTTTACAACCTGAACATTTGACTCGGTGCCACTTTTGTTGTCCTTTAGCTTCATCTTGGCACCTTCCAGGGTAAATCCTCTCTCTTTAACAAGGTGGTAAATGATGAAGAAATTATCCATGTCGTCCTGGGTGAACAGACGATTGCCCTTCTTGTTCTTCTTTGGCTTGATGATATCGAACTCCTTCTCCCAAAAGCGAATCAAGGAGGTGTTCACCCCGAACATCTTGGAGACTTCTCCAATAGAGTAATAAAGTTTAACGGTTTCCGTCTCTTTGTACGGCATGGCGCAATTGATTGTGAGAATGAATTCTTAAAGTTATTAAAAACTCAAACAATTAGCAGACAGAGAAAAATTCCTGATAATAAATTAGGGCGATCCCTTTAGTCAAATGACTGGTTGACCCTGGAAGAGATCTCAAGCATTTGATCGTATTGCTCAGGAGTGAGATCATTGTAGTAAAAATTGACCGGATTGATCTTAACGGAGTTTTTGATGACCTCATAGTGCAGGTGTGGTCCTACCGATGCGCCTGTATTTCCAACATAACCTATCACTTCCCCTCTTTTTACTTTTTGTCCTTCTCTTACAATCAGGTTCTTCATGTGGGCATATAGTGTCTGGTATCCAAATCCATGATCAATAACAACATGGTGTCCATAACCTCTTTTGGAATTGTCAGCAGCTGACACAACGCCATTTCCAGTTGCATAGATCTCAGTGCCCTTCGGAGCGGTAAAGTCCATCCCGGTATGCATCTTGGAAACTTTGTAAATAGGGTGTATCCTGTTGCCAAACCCAGAAGCCAAACGAGTAAGCTTCTTGTTTGCGATAGGTTGAATGGCAGGAATAGCCGCCAACATATCAGATTTGTTCTTGACCATTTCAAATACATCGTCCAATGATTTTGACTGAATATAAAGTTGTTTAGCGATCTGATCCAACCTCTGTGTTGTGTAGATCATCCGGTCGGTATTGTCGAAACCCCGTAAATTCTTATATCGATTACTCCCACCAGTTCCTGCTTTTCTGATCTCATCAGGGATGGGTTCCGCTTCAAAGATCACACGATAAATATCATCATCACGATTTTGCAGGTCTTCCATGACCAAAGCGATTTGATCCGATCGCTCGTTTAAAATATCGTATTGTAGGATCAAGTGTGCTATCTCTCGCTTGAGCATTTTCTCCTTAGGAGAATCAAAAAACGTATAGGTTAGTGCGATAAAACCTGCAGCAAAGATGAAGCCCACGACCAGGTATGAGAATGCTTTTTTAAGACGATCTGCAACACTCCGATCTACCCTCTCATAGGATAAGCTGCTGTGATTGTAACGATATTTAGCTTCTGCCATCTTGAATCTGTAAAATCGAGTGCAAAAATAGGGAAATAAGCTAAATTTGCCAAAGTTGAATGTTAAGAGTTGTTAACAGACACGCCAGAATCATTATCCCTGGAACATGGACGCAGCGCAGATCAGGAGGACATTCCTGGAGTTTTTTAAGGAGAAAGAGCACGATATTGTGCAGTCTGCCCCGATGGTGATCAAGGACGATCCCACCCTGATGTTCACCAATGCAGGGATGAACCAGTTTAAGGATGTCTTTCTCGGTACTTCTTCACGACGTGAGAAACGAATTGCTGATACGCAGAAATGCCTGCGCGTCTCCGGCAAACACAATGACCTTGATGAAGTGGGTGTTGACACTTATCACCATACCATGTTCGAAATGTTGGGCAACTGGTCGTTTGGCGACTATTTTAAGAAGGAAGCGATTGCCTGGGCATGGGAGCTGCTGGTAGATGTATACAAGTTGGACAGTGGGCGCCTCTATGTGACCGTATTTGGAGGCGATGAAAAAGACGGCTTATCAACTGATCAGGAGAGCATGGATTTTTGGAAGGAGCAAATCGCTGAGGACAGGATTCTTAGGTGTGACAAGAAGGACAACTTTTGGGAGATGGGAGAATCAGGCCCATGCGGCCCCTGCTCAGAGATCCATATCGATTTGCGCAGTGAGAAAGACAGGGCCGAGATTGATGGGCTCACGCTGGTGAACCAGGATCATCCGGAGGTAATTGAGATATGGAACCTTGTGTTCATTGAATTCAACAGGCGTGCCAATGGCACTTTGGAATCATTGCCCCAGCGTCATGTGGATACAGGTATGGGATTCGAGCGCCTCTGCATGGCCCTTCAAGGGAAGAAATCCAACTATGACACAGATGTATTCGTTCCGTTGATAGAAGAGATTTCAAAA
>DTRK01000103.1:21377-36148 GCA_012965955.1 Flavobacteriales bacterium | reverse complement strand
GCCGCGTATGCTGATACCGCCACTTACGCATGGTCAGCAGCATCTTCGGATACTGCAAACTTCGCTTATGATGCAGACACCGCCAATTATGCGTGGTTAGCAGCATCTTCGGATACTGCAAACTTCGCCTATGATGCAGATACTGCCAACTTTGCGTGGGCAGCAGCGGGTGCCGACAGTGCCTACTTTGCTTTTGATGCAGATACCGCTAATTATGCATGGTCCGCATTAAATGCAGATACTGCTACCCTTGCTTTTGCTGCTGGCTTTGCCAACTTGGCCCTGAATGCCAATTATGCGGATACTGCGGGGTTCTCAGATACGGCAAAGTATGCTTATGAAGCAGATACGGCAATGTATGCTGACACTGCTGGATTTGCCCTTGGGCCATGGGGTAAGAGTGGGAATACCATATTCTACACGCAAGGCAATGTCGGAATTGGCACCGTCACCCCCGGTGCTAGACTTCATGTAACTAGTGCAGCAGACCCTGTCCTTTTTGAGCGTACCGGATCATCAAACGACAACCGTTTTAGAATAAGCATGACGAATCAAGCCCTTACAGGAGCTTCTAATGCTACTGCGGATCAAACAATCAATTTGCTAGCAAGTGGGGCTCCTGGCCACACAGGTGACATGGCGTTTTCTGCGAATGCAGATAACACCAACACAGGAGACATTCAAATGATAATAACCAATGCCGGCAAAGTTGGTATTGGCACTACAAACCCGTACTGGTCATTGGGGCTGGAAGATTCTTCTGACTATGTAGGCATGAGTATTGACAATAAGGGCGTCAATGGGAGCTTTTGGGATATCCTGTCTATGTCAGGAGGCGCGGTTAACCCAGGAGGTTTAACTTTTAACAATGCGGTAGACAGAATGGTTATTGACTCTTCTGGCAAGGTAGGTATCGGCACCACCACACCTGCCTCAAGGCTTGAAGTGAAAGACAACCAGGGTATCAGGGTTAATAATGGACTGGTATCTTTTACATCAACCAGCTCACCCATGGCGGCCCCGTCTGATACTTCATATTGGCGTGATGACAACGGGATATTCATGGACCTTGCGGAAACTAATGCCCCCGGATTGCTGGGAATCGGAACTGACGGCGCTTTCAGCGGAGATATCATGTACAATTATTTCAGAAATGATCTTGCCCAAAGGATCATCGCATCAGACGTAGCCGATGGATGGTCAGGTATCAGGTTCGCTACGGATGGAGACATCTCTTTGATGGCGGATTATAATGCAACTGCTGTCGCTCAGTACGACAGTGTTGGGCAGCCAAGTACGAGAATGCATATAGATGGCGCGACCGGCAATGTCGGCATCGGTACCACTTCACCCGGCAGCAGTCTCTCCGTCTCTGGTGGAGGCACCTTTGGCAGCACTTATGGCGGTGCTGCGATGAGTGACGGGCAAGTGGCTATCTCAGGCGCTCTGGGCATAGGAACCACTGCACCTTCATTCCCTTTATATGTTACATCATCAACTGCATTGAGATCCGGGTATTTTTTTAATGACGCCAATTCAACTTCCACTACTTTTGGATTGTATGCAGGAGCCTATGGGGCGGGCAGCGGAAACAATTACGGGGTTGCTGTCGATGTTTCTGGCGGAACCGGAACAAACATGGGGGTAAGGGCTTTCGCCGTCGGTGGAAGTATCGCATATGGTGTTTGGGGATATGCAACTGGTGCGTCGTCTGGTACGAATTGGGCTATTTATTCTCAAGGTAGTTCATATGCAACAGGCACATGGGGAGCTTCGGATAGTAGATTGAAAATCAACGTGGCTGGTTTTGATGGTGCTTTAAGTAGAATTGGCCAGCTTCCAGTAAAAACCTATCATTTTGATAATGAAAAGTACCCTACATTCAATTTTCCTACCCAGCGGCAGTATGGTATAATGGCTCAGGATCTTGAAAAGGTGTTTCCGGAAATGGTGTTGGAGTCAGACCACCCTATTCCAGGTGAAAATGGTGAGCTGACAGAAGAGACAGTCGAAATTAAAGCAGTTAATTATGTCCAATTGATCCCTGTTTTGGTCAAGGCGGTTCAAGAACAACAGGTAATCATCGAAAGCCAGAAAAGCGAACTGGAAAGCCTTAAGGCAGAAGTGTCAGAAATTAAAGCAATTGTTCAAGAGAGAGCCGACAATGAATAAATGATGCATACACCCACACATAATATCATGGGCATTGCGCCAGGTAGAGTGCTCGCTTCGTTCGGCATCACTATAGTGCTGTCATTGTCCGTTTTTGCTTCCGCCTTGGCACAATCGCATGCCCAGATAAAGAATGTAGATTTTGAATTGGTAAACAATGAAGTAATAATCACCTACGACATTGTAAAGCACCAGCCAGGTGAGCTGTTCAAGGTCTGGATAAAGGTCTATACCGCTCAGGAGAACGAGCTTAAATCAGCATCGGCAACGGGATCTGTCGGGGAGAATGTAGCGGGAGGAAATCGCAAGAAGATCATCTGGAGCCCCAAGAAGGATGGCATATTTCTGAACAATGACATATACATACAGGTATTTGCAACTTCTACTTCCAATGGGGGTGGGGGGCCAGAGGTGAGCATGGGGAAATGGCTGGCTATTTCAGCCTTATATCCCGGCGCAGGCAACGCGAAGATGCGTTCGAATAAGCTTTGGTTGGCGGCAGGAGGGGTCGGCTATGGGTGCATGATAGGGTCAATCCTTGTCAACAACCAGGCGGCCAGGAGTTATGACAACTACCTGCTGTCTCAGGATATCACGGAAAGAAACAATTTTTACAATAAAGCAGAGAGCCAAAAGCAACTTTCTTCTATTTTTTTCGTCTTAGGGGTAGTAGTATGGACCGCGGATCTCATTGTTTTCTCTGTAAGTGCCAAAGATTCAGGTGGTTCTGCTAGGAGATTAAATAATATACCAGTATCTTTAGGATACTCAAATGAGCCCATTGAAGGACATCTTACCCAAAGACTGGCGCTCAAATTGTCATTCTAACATTATAAAACCGTTCGACATGAGACTAATTATACCTTTAGTTCTAGTTTTTGTTTTCTCGCAGATAACAACAATTGTTGTCGCACAAAACGACAAAGTGGTCTCTGGCAAGAGCAGCGTAAAGCATATAAAAACAACAGCAGAGCCGGAGATGCCAAAAATGAGAGGTTCCGGTGATCCGTTAAAGGGGCTCAATGTCGCAAAAGACGAAGCAATGATAATAGGGAACTATTACGCGCTAATTATCGGAGTAGACAATTATACAGGAGCATGGACGGCTTTAGAAAACGCGGTTAAAGATGCGAAGGCGGTCAAAGAACTGCTAAGGGCAAAATACAGGTTTGACAAGATCAAGACTTTGTATAACGCTGAAGCGACGAGGGAGTCGATTATCAATGAAATGATTTGGTTGGTAGACAACGTAAAGGCCGAGGATAATGTATTTATCTATTATTCTGGCCACGGGGAATTCCATAAGTCACTCAACAAAGGATACTGGGTGCCGGTAGATGCTACCGTGGCATCTGTCTCGAAATACATATCTAACTCGGATATTCAAACCTACCTGGCTGGAATCAAATCCAATCATACCCTACTTGTTTCTGATGCCTGTTTTAGCGGTGATATTTTCAGGGGGAAAACCATGTCTGTGCCGTTCGAAGCGTCTGAAAGATATTACAGAAAGGTGCACAGTTTGAAATCACGACAGGCTTTAACATCCGGCGGAGTAGAGCCCGTCATGGATGGGGGTAGTGACGGGCACTCGGTC
Source organism: Flavobacteriales bacterium (assembly GCA_012965955.1). Taxonomy (GTDB): domain Bacteria; phylum Bacteroidota; class Bacteroidia; order NORP154; family NORP154. The sequence goes on along the minus strand of DTRK01000103.1, from coordinate 32,379 downwards.
TTCGCATACTATATGCTGAAGTCGCTCCGTGACAACGATGCCAAATACTATGACGCAAGTCAATTATTTGATGGGCTTAAAATACCTGTAACCAACAACTCGCTGCAGTCGCCTAAATTCTCGCCTATTAAGAATGCTGGTGATGAAGGTGGACAGTTCGTGTTTATAAAGAAGTAAAGAGGGTTATTTGATCGGGCCAGCAACTATTGATGCTAATCCTTCCCTGTACTCCCCTCCTGGTGCCTCATGTCATAAATCACTGAGGGTAAACGACTCATCCAGGCGGACGCCTTTTTCCGTTTCCTTCACCGTAATACACTCTATGTCAGGATCATGTTCCAGGAACAGCACATAATTGTTCCTCGCAGCTTCAGTGAGGAATGTTCCTTTTTCCTCCAGTGTCAACAGGGGGCGTGTATCGTAGCCCATAAGGTAGGGCAGGGGGATGTGGCCGTGCGTAGGAAGTAGATCTGCTACAAACACAACTGTTCTGTCTTTATACTGCATGGAAGGCAGCATCTGGGCCTCTGTATGCCCGTTGGCAAAATGGGCGGATATCCCGGGCAGGATTTCCGTTTTCTGCAATATACCCTGATCGCCGTTATTTGCAACAAAGTTCAATTGCCCGCTCTCCTGAATGGGTAGGATATTGTCTTTTAGAAAGGAAGCCTTTTCTCTTCCATTAGGTTCTGTCGCCCATTTCCAATGCAGCTCATTGCTCCAGTATTTCGCATTCCTGAACGCAGGTTCAAATCCCGTTCTCTCCGCATTCCAATTGATGCTACCACCACAGTGATCGAAATGTAAATGAGTAAGAATAACATCCGTGATATCGTCTGTGCTGAATCCGTGCTCTTTTATCGATCCTTCCAAAGAGTGGTCCCCATACATGAAGTAAAAGCTGAAGAACTTCTCGCTCTGTTTGCTTCCCATTCCGGTATCTACAAGGACCAGCAGGTCTCCGTCTTCAATAAGCAGGCAGCGGGCTGCCATGTTGATCATGTTGTTCTCGTCAGCAGGGTTCGTTCGCGTCCACAATGACTTGGGCACTACGCCAAACATGGCGCCTCCGTCCAGCTTGAAATTGCCTGCTACTATCGGATATAGGTTCATAATGTGAGCTTCAGGGTTGAATTAAACAAAAGTAAAAATTAACAGGGAATGTGTTGAAAAGGTTGCAAGTTTCGTGTTTGGTGATTTTTATTTTGCCATACCTTGGCGTTAGTCAATTGGCAACATGAAACGCATCGCCCGTAGCTTCCAACTTGCAACCCGATACATGCTACAAAAATCAGCAAGCGAAACGCAAGCACTCCACTATCAATTAATTCTGTTCGTCAAGCCATGAACGTACACTTCATAGCAATCGGTGGAAGTGCCATGCACAACCTGGCAATCGCGCTTAGCAGGAAAGGTTATCAAGTGTCTGGATCTGACGATGAGATATTTGAACCCTCAAAAGGCCGTCTTGAGAAGCAGGGCATACTGCCTGCAGCAATTGGATGGGACGTAAGCAGTATCAGCGAGGACCTGGATGCCGTGGTCCTTGGCATGCACGCACGTGCCGACAATCCTGAGCTCTTACGGGCACAGGAATTAGGGCTGCATATCTGTTCCTACCCTGAGTATTTATACGAACAGACCAGGGACAAGCAAAGGGTGGTCATTGGGGGTAGCCATGGCAAGACAACCATTACAGCGATGATCCTGCATGTGCTGCAATTCCACAACATAGATTGTGATTATATGGTAGGCGCCCAATTAGATGGGTTTGATTGCATGGTCAGGCTGACTGATGAGGCGCCCATCGCGCTGTTTGAGGGAGATGAGTATTTGTCATCCCCAATCGACAGGCGGCCTAAATTTCATTTGTACCAACCTGAAATCGCGCTGTTGAGCGGTATCGCATGGGATCACATCAACGTATTTCCCACTTTCGAGATATACCTTGAGCAGTTTCGCATTTTTATGGAGGAAATACCAGCCATGGGAGCCCTTGTGTATTGTGAAGAAGATAAAGACCTTAGAAATTTGCTGGATCATACACAATTGATGGCCGAGGCGATTCCCTATGGAATCCCTGCCCATTACATTGAAGATGGCATCACATTTCTTACCAGTGACGGCAAGGACAACACGGGGTTGTCCATATTTGGGAAACACAATTTGATGAACCTGAACGGTGCAAGGCTGGTTTGTGAAAAGCTTGGAGTTTCCAATGATTCATTCCTGGAGGCGATCTCGTCTTTTAGAGGTGCTTCCAATCGCCTGGAGCTGGTAAAGCGCTCGGTTCACAAAATTATGTTCAAGGACTTTGCCCACTCGCCTTCAAAGGTGGGTGCCACGGTAACAGCGGTGAGAGAACAGTTTCTCAACCACCATCTGGCTGCCTGCCTCGAGCTGCACACTTTTAGCAGCTTGAATGAGGAGTTCCTGATGGAGTATCAAGGCACCATGTTGAAGGCAGATGAGGCTATCGTCTATTTCAATCCACACACCATCGAGCACAAGAGACTAGAGCCGATAACGGAAGGGCAGGTGCGCTCCGCGTTTGGAGGAGGAAACCTCAAGGTCTTTACAGATTCAGGGGAACTTACCCATTACCTGGGTCGCTTTGATCATGAGAAGCAAGTCTTTTTAATGATGACTTCCGGTAACTTTGACGGTGTGGATTTTGAGACGTTGGCTGAGGAAGTCATTTAGATTTGATATATTTAGCGCATGGCCCAACGACGATCGTTTCTTAAGCAGGCAGGCGGCACGGCTGCAGCATTGACGCTTGCACCTTTCTTCAATGCGGCATATGGAAAGTCGCTAAATAACGAGATTCAGAAGATCGCGCATCTGGATGCGGAGCAGGCAGCCACCGACGAAAACTTCTGGAAATTCATTCAATCTTCGTATTCTGTGTCGGCCAACATTACCAATCTCAATAATGGAGGAGTCAGTCCTCAGCCAACGGTTGTTCAGGATGCCTTGGTACGATTCAATGAGTTGTGCAATGAAGCGCCTTCTTATTATATGTGGAGAATCCTTGACCAGGGGAGGGAGACCATCAGAGAGAACCTTGCAAAATTAGCGGGTTGCTATGCGGAGGAGATAGCCATTAACAGGAACAGTACAGAAGCCCTTGAGACCATTATTTTTGGATTGAATTTGAAATCAGGAGATGAGGTGGTGGTCTCGAAGTTCGATTATCCCAACATGATAAACTCCTGGAAACAGCGGGTGAAGAGAGATGGTGTAGTGCTTAAGTATGCAAAGCTCGATATGCCTATGGAGGACGACAAGGAAATCGTAAAACGCTACACGGACCAGATGACCTCTAAGACCAAGATCGTGCATATCACTCAGGTCATCAATTGGACCGGGCAGATTTTACCGGTTAAGAAGATAACACAAGCGGCACATAAAAGAGGGGCTGAGGTAATTGTGGACGGCGCTCATGCCTATGCGCATATTGATTTTAGCTTACGGGATTTAAATTGCGACTATTTCGGAACGAGCTTGCATAAGTGGTTGTGCGCGCCATTTGGGACGGGTTTTATGTTTGTGAAGAAGGAAAAGATACCAGCCATGTGGACCATGTTCTCCAATGACGATCCCAACTCAGGAGATATTCGAAAATTTGAAGTCTTGGGTACCCGGTCATTTCCCAGCGAACAAGCGATTGGAAATGCTTTGAAGTTCCACAATATGGTGGGCACCAAACGGAAAGAGTCACGCCTGCGATATTTGAAGAACTATTGGGTAGATCAAGTCAAGGATTTACCGAAGGTAAAGCTCTACGCTTCGCAGCTTCCTCAATATAGCTGTGCCCTGACAACCTTTGGAGTGGAGGGTAAAACGGGGCGTGAGATGAATCAATACCTCTTTAACAACTTCAAGATCCATTGTACCCCAATAGAGAGGGAAATGGTCGACGGAGTACGCGTAACACCTCATATCTATACCACCTTGCCAGAGTTGGATAGGTTGGTGACAGCGATAAAGGAGCTGGCTGTATAAGCTATTTTCTCCGCTTTCCTTTCAAATCCCCCCAAATTCTAATTCATCCTAGCCGTACTCTAACTGGCCTCAATAAAAGCATGTCCGGTCACGTATCATTGTATAAAGCGATCAATATACGTGGCTATGAACAAACGACCTACCCTGTTAGCAGCGCTGCTCACATTGACCGTTGCCAGCGCCTACGCCGGGGAACCATATTATTCCGCTGACAAGACAACGGATACACAAAACACCGCCAGCAAAACCACAGCGCCTTCAATGTTGGCAGGTTGTGCTGAACCGAACGCGGTTACTGTAATGGACTTTAATAATGTCAGAGCCAGGATCTACACTGGTGGTGATATGTTTTGGGACAAGGGACTAAGCGCAGCGGCCTATGAGATCCCAAAAGGCTCGGGCAAACATTCCATGTTTCTTGCATCTCTGTGGCTAGGCGGTACGGATGTCAACGGACAACTCAGGATAGCTGCTAAGACTTTTGGCACTGCGGGATCAGACTTCTATACAGGCCCACTGGATACGTCTGGCACTGCTGAAATAACCCCGGAACAATGTGCACTTTATGATAGACACTTTATTATTACTAAAGCTGAGGTAGAGCAACATGTTGCGGCATTTCTTGAAGGTAAGCCAAATCCATCCAAGGGTGTATTAGAATGGCCTGCTCATGGAGATCCAGGCTTGGGCCAGTCCTATTATTTAGCGCCATTCTATGATGCCGATGCGAGCGGGCACTACAATCCAATGGAAGGCGGAGATTATCCTTACTATGACCTTTCTACGGAAACCGAATGCAACCGTAGCCGGGATCGGATACCAAAACTATTTGGGGACTATGCTATCTGGTGGGTGTTCAATGACAAGGGAAATGTGCACAACGAAACAGAAGCTGATGCCATAGGTGTTGAGATCCATGCACAGGAATTTGCTTTTGCGACGAATGATGAGATAAACAATATGACCTTTACCAATTACCGCATCATCAACCGTTCGACCTTTACCCTGATCAATACCTATTTCGGAACCAATTTTGATCCCGACCTGGGGGATGCATTTGACGACTACGTTGGCTGTGATGTTAAACGAGGTTTAGGATACTGTTATAATGGAGTAGCATGTGATCCCGACTATGGTTGTGCCCCACCAGCAATCGGGATAGACTTTTTTGAGGGGCCTTATCAGGATGCGGATGGTTTGGACAATCCCAATGGCGGATGTGACGCAAGCATCAACGGATTGAATTTTGAAGATGGAGTAGTGGATAATGAGCGTTGGGGGATGAGGCGGTTTGTTTATTACAACAACGCTCCAGGTGAAAATGGCGATCCACAAATTGGCACACAGTTTTATAGCTATCTGCAAGGTATCTGGCAGAGTGGAACGCAAATGGTTTATGGAGGTAATGGAACGCTCGCTAGTTGTGCTGCCCCATTTTCATGTGCTCCTGCAAATTTCATGTTCCCCGGTGACACCGACCCATGCGGATGGGGAACGGGAGGGATCCCGCAATCTGAACTATGGACCGAACAAACTGTGAACAATGTTCCGTTTGACCGTCGATTCGTTCATTCGGCGGGTCCCTTTACTCTTGAACCGGGAGCAGAGAACGATATTACGCTTGGCGTGGTTTGGGCAAGGACTACCGGTACAGATCCATTCCAGTCTGTAGAACTCGTACGACAGGCGGATGATAAGGCCCAGGCCCTCTTTGACAATTGTTTCCGCGTGCTTGATGGACCCGATGCGCCGGAAATCACCATACAGGAGCTTGATCAGGAGTTAATTCTCTATATATCTAATCCGAAATTCTCAAATAATGCCGATGAGAACTACGAACAAGTGGATCCTTTGATTGTTGAACCGGGAGCCGATAATAAATACCGATTTCAGGGATATCAAATCTATCAGCTAAAGGATTATACCTCTTCCATTGCGGATATTCACAATGTGGAACTGGCGCGTTTGGTGGCACAGGTGGACATCAAAGATGATGTGGTTAAACTAATCAATAAGGAGTACAGTGAGGTGTTAAACTGGGATGTGCCTACACTGATGGTGGATGGAGAAAATGAAGGTATTCGACATTCCTTTAAGCTTACTGAAGATCTCTTTGCATTAGGTAACAAAAGATTGATCAACCATAAGGATTATTATTTTGTAGCTATCGCGTATGCATATAACCAGTTCGAGAAAGCCGGTGAGGAGGGGAATAAGAGACCCTACTTGGGAAGCAGAAAGAATGGTTATGGCCTGGCCATAGAGAAGGTGAGAGGAATTCCGCACCGCATCGGGCCAGAGGAGTACGGAACAATTATCAACTCAGTGTATGGAGATGGTCCTCAAATTACGCGTAATGAAGGACAGGGAAACGGTGGTCACGACATGCTGCTCACTCAAGCAACCATTGATAAAATCATGAGCTTCCCGTGGAAGGCGGAAAACCTGACGTACCAAAGGCGAAGAGGCCCAATTGATGTTAAAGTGATTGATCCCCTGAAGGTGCAGGGTGGTAAATTTACGGTTAAGTTCTATCACGATGACGCAAATGATTTGGATATTGCGAAGATCAGGATTCAACCAACAATTTTTGCCGGGCTGAATTACTTTGAAGTATCCGAAGATATTAGTGGAAGCTTATCTCCAGGTGACAAGATCACGATATCGGGTAGTACCTACAATGATGGGTTATACACGGTATTTGCGATAGATACCACGGGTACTCAGATCAGGGTGGAGGAGCATATCCCAGACACTCTATCTGATGGTGTCATCAAGCCTGGATACAAATGGTTGCTTTTAAATGGCCTGCCTGCTGGACAGGGAGGCTCAAATCTGGCAGATACGCTGTTCATCTCTTCGCAGTATGCCAGGGCTGGGAATGAGCAGATTATTCCAGATCAGGGATTCTCTATCACCATACGACAGGTAACTGATCCGGGGCCATCCTTTGGCACCGCCGCCGACGTAAATAGCACTGCTACCCTGGCCACTGTGATGGGCCAGGTAAATCCAGGTGGCAACAACGGGTTTGTTTCTGCGTCCATGACTTTCACCGATTCCAGGTATCCCTGGCTTGATGGTGTACATGAGAGCGATGTGCCCAATGCAACAGACTGGATTCGCTCTGGTACCTCTGCGGGGCCGAATTATGTGGATTATTTGACAGATGAGGATGAGATTTATGAAAATCTACTCGGTGGAACGTGGGCTCCCTATTGCCTGGCATCCAAGGATTCTTTAGGGCCGGCATTTAACTACAAGAATAATAACCGCAGCGATATCACCGACCTGGCAAGTGTTGATTTGGTGATCACAGCAGATAAGTCCAAATGGACCCGTTGCCCGGTGATAGAACTGCAGGAGGACCCCATCTATACCAAGCCACTGGGATCTGAAATTCCCAAGTTTAATTTAAGGCCTCATCTTTCGGTTGATAAAAATGGTAAGACCGTGAATGAAGGAAGTGCCTCAGCGAACTACGACGGTTTTGATACCGGAATGGGCTGGTTTCCAGGCTATTCCATTAATGTGGAGACCGGTGAGCGATTGAACATCATGTTCGGTGAGGATTCATGGCTCATCAATGGCAATGACATGATCTGGAACCCAACCTCAGATCTCAGCTCACCGTCGGGAATGCAGGCTATTGAGGCTGGTGTGGGACAACCCGGTGTTGGAGGAATACCATTCTGGGCGGGTGGGAAGCACTATATCTATATTGTTGGCCACAATGCAGATGATACATCGGATCTTGAAGCGAGCCGGGGTGATATGCCATCTTACGATGAAGGCGCATACATTCGCACTGTCCTGGATGGCACACCTTCGATCAACAGAAAGCATGGCGTATACAAGGATGTGATGTGGGTAGGTATGCCCTTGCTGGCGGATGGATACGAATTTGACGATCCTTCCCAAATACCATCAGATGTAGCTATTAGACTTCGAGTTGCAAAGCCCTATATACGGAACTTCAGCACGCCAATTTGGCAATCAGAACTAGCGCTCAATGATGATCATCCGATGTACAGCTTTGATATGACAGAATTCGCCACCCAAACAAGGGAGCTGGAGACCGCCCAATCGGCTTTGGAAGAAATCAATGTGGTTCCGAACCCGTACTATGGCTTTTCATCGTATGAGAGAACCCAGGTCGACAACATTGTAAAAATTACCAATCTACCTGTTGAGTGTACGGTTTCCATCTACAGTATTGACGGTAAACTGATCCGGCAATATAGAAGGGATGACCACAGTATCACTTCTATCAATTGGGATCTCATGAACCACAGTTCTGTACCCATCTCAAGTGGTATCTATTTCATCCATGTTGAGGCACCGGGGATAGGGGAGACCATGATTAAGTGGTTTGGAGTATTGCGTCCAGTTGATCTGGATTCTTTCTAGCGTTTCTCAACATATTGGATATCTATTCTTCCTATATTTGCCCTCCTACACCTGACGGCAATGGATATAGATAAGAACAAGAACGAGGATGCTATGAAGCAGCTCATCGCCAAGATGAGAAGGAAGCAGGATGAGGTTCATTTGGGAGGGGGAGTTAAGAAGATTGAAAAGCACCATGCAAAGGGCAAGATGACCGCGCGTGAGCGAATCGAAGCGCTCGTTGATAAGGGTTCGCGTATCATTGAAGTGGGGGAGTTTGCAGGTGATGGTATGTATGAGGAATATGGTGGATGTCCTGCAGGAGGGGTTGTTGTCATGATCGGTTACGTGGCCAAAAGGCAATGCGTGATCGTGGCAAATGACGCGACCGTAAAAGCTGGGGCCTGGTTTCCTATCACCGCAAAGAAAAATCTTCGGGCCCAGGAGATATCCATAGAGAATCGACTTCCCATAATCTACCTTGTGGACAGCGCTGGCGTATTTCTGCCCATGCAGGACGAAATATTCCCCGACAAGGAACATTTTGGACGTATTTTCAGGAATAACGCGGTGATGTCATCCATGGGAATCACACAGATTGCTGCCATCATGGGCTCCTGCGTGGCAGGAGGGGCCTATCTGCCAATACTCTCTGACGAAGCCCTAATTGTGGACAAGACTGGTTCTATATTTCTGGCAGGCTCTTACCTGGTGAAGGCGGCCATTGGTGAAGAGATAGACAATGAAACACTGGGAGGGGCAACAACTCATTGTGAAATATCTGGGGTCACAGATTACAAGTCAAAAGATGATGCAGATTGCCTGAAATCCATTCGAAAGCTAATGGATAAACTAGGGGCACCTGAAGATGCCGGTTTCTCACGAACGGATCTGGTAGAACCCAAGAGTGACCCAAAAGATATTTGCTCGGTTATACCTCCTGAACGCAACCAACCCTATGACATGCATAGCTTACTGGATCATCTTCTGGATGATTCTGATTTTGAGGAATACAAGGCTGAATATGGCAAAACTATACTCTGTGGAGTTGGCAGGATTGAGGGATGGGCAGTTGGTGTAGTCGCGAATCAAAGGGAGGTCGTGAAGTCAAAAAAAGGGGAAATGCAGTTTGGTGGAGTGATCTACTCTGATTCAGCTGACAAAGCTGCGCGCTTCATTATGAACTGCAACCAGAAGAAGGTTCCTCTGGTGTTTTTGCATGACGTAACCGGATTTATGGTGGGCTCCAGATCAGAACATGGAGGTATTATCAAGGATGGAGCTAAGATGGTGAGCGCAATGGCCAATTCTGTGGTCCCTAAATTCAGTTTCATAATTGGTAACTCTTACGGAGCTGGAAACTACGCCATGTGCGGAAAAGCTTATGATCCAAGATTGATCTATGCCTGGCCCACGGCACAGCTGGCGGTAATGAGTGGTGATGCTGCTGCAAAGACATTGTTGCAAATAGAAGTTGCTGGATTGAAAGCTCAGGGTAAAAAAATCTCTGAGGAGAAGAAAAAGCAGTTATATGAAACAATAGAGGCCAGATATACTGAGCAAACATCACCCTATTATGCGGCTTCCCGGCTCTGGGTAGATGGAATTATTGATCCTCGCGATACACGCAAGGTGATCTCCATGGGTATTGAGGCTGCGAATCAGGCTCTCATCTCCCGGGATTACAGTGTTGGGGTAATCCAAACCTGACAATATGCAGTTTCCTGCCATGATTCGGCCTGGGGCCAGTGATCATGGCACTCTGGCGTGAGCGGTATGTTGATAACATCATAGTTGGCCTGGTTTTTTAGCACATTATTTAGAATTACCTTTGCACCTTTATTAAGACAATAATACCATGGCAAAAAAGCAGAAGCTTGAAGAATCGTTTGATGAAAAAGGGCAACATATCAGTCCTCAGTTAGCCGAAGGGGTTAAAAATTACGTAATCGATATTGACGGAACGATCACCGACGATGTTCCCAATGAAGAACCAGAGCGAATGGCCACTTGCGAGCCCTATCCAGATGCGCTAAAAACAATCAATGGTTGGTATGATGAAGGGCATATCATTACGTTTCTTACCGCCAGGTTGGATGAGCACTACGATGTCACAAAGGAGTGGCTCGACAAGCATGGATTTAAGTACCATGGATTAATGGTGGGAAAGCCAAGGGGTGGAAACTATCACTTCATCGACAACCACGTCATCAAAGCCACAAGATACCTGGGTAAATTCACAAAGCTCACCACCAAGACCACTAAGATAGAGGTATTCGAGGACTAGTGTCACTTTGGTTTGCCGGGCGGGATATTTGAAGGAATCCCCCATTTTTTAGAGGTCAGAAAACCGAGAATGGCGGGCGCCATCCGCAGCTTTTTTCAACGAGGAAAGAATGGAAAAGATCGAAACTTGGTTTCGCCAAGGTGCTCCTGATGTGGTGTCAGACTAGACTATTCTGGAACTTCAATGAATTTAAACTCGACTCCGGAGAGATGTTGCATGTCTTGGCCTATGGAAAGAAGGTCGTCGTCATATTTCTCGTAGAACCAGTTGATCTTTAGCTTACATCCGCGTTCGCTGTGCAGCTTCAATTGTTTGAAT
>DTRK01000103.1:1515-21367 GCA_012965955.1 Flavobacteriales bacterium | reverse complement strand
GGGCAATCAGTGAAGCGGAACTCACATAACTGAACGCAACCTCAATTGATATAACTGTTCCATTCGATGGGTTATAAGCATTTAGCTTCGTTTTCACCTGCTCATAGAATTGCTTTGTATTTTCTGGCAATGATCTCCCCTTAAATACCATTGTATTGGTCACCTCATCCAGGGTAATCTCTGGTGTACGTTTAGTTGCTGGTATCTTTAATCCTGTCATTCGATAAGCTATTCAGTAATATACTCAAAAACAAGCTCTCCGCATAAGCTTTCAAGGCTTTCTCCCGTTACCTTAATATCGTCATCGTCATCTTGTAAATACCATTTTACATTGATGTTAAAACCTTTTGCTCTCAGCTGATCCATCACCTTTAAAAGTTGCAACATACTGATCACGGAGGCACTGCTAATGAACTCAAACTTCAACTTGACCTCAATGTCTTTCGGCTCTCCCTCTTCAGAATACTTTTTCAACCATTGCAAAGGCACTTTATAAAATCGCTCTGCACTCTCAGGATAAGACTTGCCACTTATTTCGAACTTACCTGACTTCGGATCAAAATTGATCTTCGGTGCATTCCTCCCCTCTACAATAAATAACTTACTCATCATTCCTTAATTTGCGCTTACCTTGACATTCATGTTAAACAGCGTCAGATTTTCATTAATTTTTTCAAAAGCAAATTGCATGTTATTGTCTGATTTAAGTGCAATTGTAATAAGTCCCAATCCACCTCCACCTCTTTCTGTTAACTTTCCAAACGAAAGTGAATTGAGATAAATCTTTCGAATGGCATTTGGTTTCAAGTCTTTAATTTTGGAAATGTTTGTTTTAATCTCTCCGACTATTTTGTTGGCTGTCAGGTTGCCTACCCAAATCTGGTATCCATCTTGCTCTTTACCAATTACTATGAAACTTGCCCTAACTCCTTCTCTATCATCAGTTCCATGAATTCGGATGTTTTGAAGGCTTTCAACCGCGATCGAAAAAACCTTCTTGATCAAGCCCTTGCGCTCACCATCTTTCTCCAGCTTATCTTCGATGAAATTAAGGATGGAATCCACGTTATCTTCAGAGAGGTTTCCGCAATTAGCAAGAATGAGTTCACTGCCCGGAATCTTGGCGAAATCCTCTTTAATGGTATCGCACCTTATCTGGCAAATCTCCTCTACGGCTTCACTATAAGTTTCTGGCATTGCTTGGTGTAAAGAGTGAATGTTTCATATATCTGATCTGACCTGTTCTTGCAATAATAATAATATTTTTAGGGAATCTCGAATAATTCATTTCTTCAAAAAACAAAGATTATAGGTGAGATCGCTTGGTAAGATTGTGGAATATCTATCTTTGCGCCCTGTATAATACACCAGATTGATGATCGATATTACGTTTCCGGACGGTGCCGTAAAAAGTTATGAAGAGAATGTAACTCCTTTAGAGGTAGCCAATAGCATATCTGAAGGCTTAGCCCGCAATGTTTTGGGCGCTAAGGTCAACGGAGAGGATTGGGATGCAACACGCCCTATTGGGGCAAATGCCTCCATACAGTTGTTGACATGGAGTGATGATGATGGAAAGTCGGTTATGTGGCACTCTTCTGCACATCTGATGGCGGAGGCCCTTGAGAGTATGTTTACCGGGGTAAAATTTGGAATTGGACCACCGGTAGAAAATGGGTTCTATTATGATATTGACCTGGGTGATAAGGTGCTATCCACTGATGATTTTGGAGCTATCGAAAAGAAGATGATTGAGCTTGCTCAGCAGAAGAATATTTATGAAAGAAAAGAGGTATCCAAAGACGAAGCTATCGAGCACTATAAGGAGAAGGGGGATGAATACAAGCTGGAATTATTAGAAAGCTTAAACGATGGCGAGATAACTTTTTATACGCAAGGTGGTTTCACCGACCTATGCAGAGGGCCTCACATTCCCAATACAGGGTTTATCAAGGCAGTAAAGCTCTTAAAAGTGGCTGGTGCATACTGGAGAGGTGATGAGAAGCGGAAGCAACTCACAAGAATCTATGGCATTAGTTTCCCCAAACAAAAAGAGCTCAATCAGTATATGGATCTTCTGGAAGAGGCTAAAAAACGAGACCACCGCAAGATTGGTAAGGAGATGGAGTTATTCACCTTCTCTCAAAAAGTAGGAATTGGACTGCCTCTATGGTTGCCAAGGGGAACGCGAATGAGAGAAAAACTGGTCAATTTTCTCACCAAAGCACAGGTTGAGGATGGGTATGAGCAGGTAGTTTCTCCTCATATCGGGCACAAGGACCTGTATGTTACTTCTGGCCACTACAACCAATATGGGGAAGATTCATTTCAGCCTATTAAAACGCCAGTGGAGGGGGAGGAATTCTTGCTAAAGCCCATGAATTGTCCGCATCACTGCGAAATGTACAAAGCGAAGCCCAAATCCTATAAGGATCTCCCGGTTCGTTTTGCCGAGTTTGGTACGGTTTACCGCTACGAAAAGAGCGGGGAGGTTCACGGTTTAACCAGGGTAAGGGGATTTACCCAGGATGACGCCCACCTCTTTTGCATGCCTGATCAAGTTAAGGAAGAATTTATTAAAGTCATTGACCTTACACTGATGGTATTAGGGAAACTCAAATTTGAAGACTTTACAGTGCAGGTGTCCCTCAGAGATCCGGAGAATAAAGAAAAATATATTGGATCAGATGAGAACTGGGACAAAGCGGAAAAGCAGATAATTGAAGCTGTACAAGAAACGGAGCTTACTTACGTGGTGGAAATCGGTGAAGCAGCATTCTATGGACCCAAGTTAGATTTTATGGTCAAAGATGCCTTGGGAAGGAAATGGCAGCTTGGAACGATTCAGGTAGATTACAACCTTCCAGAGCGTTTTGAACTAGAATACACCGGAAGTGATAACCAGAAACATCGTCCTGTAATGATACATCGGGCACCATTTGGATCGTTGGAGCGTTTCATTGCGGTTTTAATTGAGCATTGTGGTGGCAACTTTCCACTGTGGTTAACGCCCGACCAATTTGCTATTCTCCCGATTAGCGACAAATACAATGGGTACGCAGAAAATGTTTCCAAATTGTTAAATAATTACGATATTTGCGGCTTCGTTGACGACAGGAACGAAAAAACCGGGCGAAAGATCCGAGACGCGGAGCATAAAAAAGTACCATTTATGCTCATCGTTGGAGAGCAAGAGGAATCTGGCAGTACCGTTTCTGTTCGCAAACATGGAAAAGGCGATTTAGGGGTGATGAGTGTTGAAGAATTCGCCGATTTGGTAGAGAAAGAAATTGAAGATAACTAACGAAGGGAACTTAAAATAGCATTAAGACGAAGAACATTTGTAAGACGGCAGCCCGTTATTCTCCATAAGATCAACGAGAATATAACTGCTACCCAGGTAAGGTTGGTTGGTGACAATGTTGATCAAGACATCGTCACGTTGGAACAAGCCAAAGCGCTGGCGGAAGAACTTGAGCTCGACCTGGTCGAGATTACAGCGAAAGCAGATCCGCCAATTTGCAGGATTCTGGATTATAAAAAGTTCCTGTTTGAGCACAAGAAGAAGCAAAAAAAAATAAGGGCCAATACAGCTAAGGTTATCGTAAAGGAGCTGCGATTTGGGCCAAACACAGATGAGCATGACTTTAATTTTAAACTTAAGCATGCCAGGAAATTTTTAAGTGACGGTGCGAAATTGAAGGCACACGTTTTCTTTAAGGGAAGAACAATAGTTTATAAGGAGAAAGGCGAAATACTGCTTCTAAGATTGGCGCAGGAGCTGGAAGATGTAGGAGTGGTGGAGCAGATGCCTAAGCTGGAGGGAAAGAGGATGATCATGATGGTTGTTCCTAAGAAGAAACACTAAAAAAGAAAATATAATACTTGCGTTATGCCGAAGATGAAGACCAAATCGAGTGCGAAAAAGAGGTTCACTGTTACAGGAACAGGAAAAATTAAGAGAAAGCACGCGTTTAAGAATCATATTCTCACCAAGAAGACGACAAAGCAGAAGCGCAGATTGACAAAGTCTACTATCGTTGATAAAACCAATGTCAAGCGTGTTAAGCGAATGCTTGCTATATAATATTTATTAGAATAACGAGTCATGCCTAGATCGACAAACGCGGTAGCCGCACACAAGAGAAGAAAGAAGGTCCTTAAGAAAGCTAAAGGATTCTGGGGTAGGGGTAAGAATGTCCATACTGTAGCTAAGAACAAGGTTGAGAAGGGAATGACCTATGCTTATCGCGACAGAAAAGCAAAGAAGGGTACTTTTAGGGCACTGTGGATCCAACGTATCAATGCTGGAGCCAGGTTACACGGGATGTCCTACTCTGAGTTTATGGGCAAAGTCCTGAAAGCAGATATCTCTCTGAACAGAAAAGTACTTGCAGATTTAGCCGAGCACAACCCTGAGGCTTTTAAAGCAGTAGCTGACGCTGTAAAGTAAAGACAACACTATACAATACAGGATACCCCGAAGTGTCGCTCGCGTCTGCTTCGGGGTTTTTTGTGTCTGGTGGTGTCGGATATCGTATATTTATTGAAATTGGCCCTCCTTATCATGGCCAAGGGAAGGTAGCAGTGGCAGAAAATAAGTACTATGCTATATCTCTAGCTTCTCCAGTGGGTAATGCCCTGCTCAATAAATCGGTGGAGACACAGTGCAATTTTCGGAAAAGGAGTATCAGATTTCGGGGCTGTATTTGGGACCAAGTCCCTTAACATCAGCTATATAATCCCTATAGCAACTCAATAATCCTCTTTGAGTGCGTTCTTCCATCCACTTTCATCAGAATAATATACACGCCTGCCGGAGATCCAAGCACCTGCGCGCTGAATGAGTATGCGTATTCTCCTCTTGTTTGCACGGCATCGACCAATGTGGTAACATGCTCGCCTAGTACATTTATCACTTCAAGCACTACTTTGGATTCGCTCGTTAATTCGTATTTGATGCTGGTCTCTCCTTTATAAGGATTAGGATAGACCGAGATTATCTCATTCCCCTCATCGAACTCGAGGATTCCAGGCAATACCCCAACCGTTGCGAACACGATCACTTCGTTTCCTAATGAATCGGTGACCACCACGCTGTAAGTCCCTGGACAGAGTCCTGTGACCATTGCGGTGGTTTGCCCTCCAGCATTACCATCCCAGAGATATGTATATGCTCCTGTTCCGCCTGTCGGTGAGACTGTTGCCGTACCATTACATGTGTCTGCAGAGGACTCAGTGGCCGAAGTTGTGGCTTGCAACCCGGTGATTGGAGCTTCTCCCACAGCAACTGAGAGCGCTATCGTGTTACCAAACGCATCAGTTACGGTTACAAAATACATTCCTGCACACAAGCCAGAGGCTGTAGCGGTGGTTTGGAAGTTGGTACCCCCGTCCCATGCATAGGTAAGTGGAGGTGAGCCGCCCGTTACGGTTACCGTCGCCGTGCCATCACAGCCACCTACGGATGCATCCGTAGATGAAATTGTCCCTGACAAAGTTGTGTTACCACTAACCGATGATGTATTGGACTTGGACGAGTTGAAATTCTTTACCTTCTTGGCTTCACACACTGCTGCGGGCACAACTTCAATAAGATAATTGGCACCGATCTGTGGCGGATTAATATCTGTGTAAGTAAAGTTGGCGTTGGTGACAGAATCCATGGCTACCCAATTTGCACCTCCTAAACCTGTTGAGTCTCGGAGGATTCTATAAAATCCGAAGTTGAATCCCTCATAGTTATCCCAGAGTAGGTCAACCGTTGTTCCATTGTTCGTAGTTTGAACATGGATGGTTTCATGATAAGAACCCATTTCACTTTCATTCCCGCAAGCATCTAGAGTAGCGACCTTATATCGGTAAGACGTAACCATTGGATTCACACCAATTGTGGAGTCGGTAAAATAGCTCTCAACACCATAGGGGAGTGAACCTACCCAGGTATAAGTTCCTACTATATCGCGGTATATCCTGAAACTGTCAATATTGGTAACCACTGGTTTTTCCCACACCACTACATTCTTTGTTGAAGTACTATCCACAGTGATGATACATATTTCCTGAAGCAGAGTCGTAGAATCCATACACCCATTGGTATCGGTCACGAGCAATGAATAATTCCCGCCGACAAGTGCAGTGTCTGTGGAGCTCGATCCGCCACTGGACCAGGCATAAATGTACGGAGTCACACCACCTGTAACAGTAGCCGCAGCGACACCATCTGCGGTATTACAGCTGGCGTCGGTTACATTGATCTGTAAGTTGAGGGCGTCAGGCTGGCCAACGGTAGTGCTATTCGACGCGAGACACCCGTTTGCATCAAATACATTGATCCCATACGTCCCAGCAAATAATCCGATGGCTGTAGCCGTCTGCTGGCTGACATTCCAGAGGTAGTTATAAGGTGCCGTGCCTCCAGATGGTGTTACAGTTGCTGTACCATCACCAAGTCCATTACAACTCGCCGAAGTAGATGAAACGGTGGTACTCAATACAAGAGGTTCAGTAATAATAACTGTGTCGGCTATTGAAAGGCCACATGCGTCAGTAACAGACACTGTATATGATCCGGTATCTAATCCTGAGATATTGGCAGTTGTGTCACTCGTTGACCATGCATACGTATAGGGTGTGACTCCACCTGTGATACTGACACTTGCTGACCCATCGTCAACGCCATTGCAAGAAATATTGATTTGTGATGCGGTTAAAACTAAAGTTGATGGCTCTGAGATGGTAACACTGTCATTAATAACAGCACCACAAGAGTCGGTAAGAAAAACAGAATAGGTACCTGCCGTGAGTCCCGAAATGTTTTGTGTTGTATCGCCGTTCGACCAGGAATAAGTGTATGGCAATGTGCCTCCACTGGTAATTAGAGAGGCAGTTCCGTCAATCCCACCATTACAGGAAGCATTTGTACCCGATACCGTTGCCGTCATTGCATTGGGTTGAGAAATAACTACCAAATTGTTGGCAACACAGCCGTTCACATCAAATACATTTACAGAGTAGGTTCCCGCAAATAGATTAATGGCTGTTGAATCCGTTTGTCCGTTGATCCAATTGTAATTATAAGGAGGTGTACCGCCTAAAGGAATAATAGAAGCAGTACCATCTCCACCGAAGGAACAGGATACATCTGTCTGAGACGTAGTGGTAGTTAACAAGGGTGGATCCACAAGCGTTATTGAATCGATTGCAGTACAATTTCCATTATATGAAGTAACAGTCACAGAATAGGTGCCCTGTGCAAGATTGATATTATTCCACGCCGTTGCTCCTCCAGAAAAACCATTTGACCAGGAAAAAGCTGTATCAGCGCCACTTCTAAAATTAGTGTACGATACCACCGATGCCGTGCCGTTACTGGCATTCGTGCATAATGGGTCCGTGCTCGCCAGCCCTATGTCAAATTTTCTGGTGTTAATAATAATATAGTCACTTGCAACAGTAGGTGCAGCGCCAGAGGTAATCGTTGTGGCCGAGATAACGGAGAATGTGGCATAATCAAGCACGGTAGGCGTACCAAAGTATAACGGGGAAACAGCTTGCTGAAAGCAAGATCCTGAAGCTCCATTGCTGTCGACCTTGATCAATAGTAAGTCATAGTTCCCCATACCAGATTCGTCAACAGCGCCCGTTAGGATGTACCCGCCATCAGGAGCATGCTCTAGCGAGTATACCTCCTCGTTGCCAACTCCTCCATAAGTATTCGTCCAAATTGGATCTCCATTGTTGTCAACGTTGTATAATATTGCATCCCAACGACTAGATGTGAAGCTTTGGGTTATTCCAGCAACAATATATCCCGTAGCCGTCTGTAACACTGCAGTGCCTATATCTGGATCCGTGTTATTTGCTCCATATATTCTGGTCCATAAAGTGTCTCCAACCGCATCGGTTTTAATTAGGTATAGCTCATTTCCTCCTCCAAAACCTGAGGCATAACCGGTCACGATATAACCGCCGTCATCTGTCTGCCTTACATCTTTTCCTCTGTCTGACCCAGAAGAGCCGTAGGTTTTGGTCCAGAGTGTATCACCAAGTGCGTTTGTTTTTACTAAGAACACATCATCGCTTCCCGCTCCATACGTGCTGGTTTCTCCTGTGATGATATATCCACCATCCATAGTTTGACGGACTTGTTTACCTGTCTCGTAACCGCTTCCACTATATATCTTCGACCAAAGAATATTTCCTCCAGCATCAGTTTTAATCAGGTATACATCTTCAAGAGCAGCTCCGAAATTCCGAGTCATCCCTGTAATAATATAGCCTCCGTCAGCTGTTTGCTGTATGCTGTTTCCCTCGTCATCATTGGGCCCGCCATACGCTCTGGTCCACAGAGTATCACCATTGGCGTCCGTCTTAATTAAGAATATATCAAGATTTCCGGCTCCAAAACCATACGTCTGTCCCAGGAAAGCAAAACCGCCGTCCGCTGTTTGGACTACCGAATTAGCATAATCATGTGTCCCTCCGTCAAATCTTCTGTTCCATAAAGTATCCCCATTCACATCCGTCCTGATGGCAAATAAATCGTAATTGAAGCCCAACGTCTGTCCATAAACAATGTAGCCTCCATCGCTGGTAACCTGGACAGAGTAGCCTGCACCTGAATTACCATTTCCATAAGCATTTAAGAATGTGTTCGGTGCTGGACTTGAGTAATGCTCAATAGATATTATAGAACTATCGTTGGAGAATGTGACATCAGCTAAGAGCGACGTCCATGCTTCAAAAGCGTAGCTTCCAACCGTAGAAAGATCAACGGGAATGGAAAATACTACGCTTTTGGTCTCGCCTGGCGCTATGGCACCGAATAGTGTATCGCTCACCGGTGCGCCCGCATCCAAGGTGTAGGACACAGGAATAGTATCCAAAGTAACATTTCCAAAATTTCTAATCAGCATGTTTATTATCTCTGAGTTAGAGAGGTTAAACCCAGATTGAGGCGAGAACAAGCCTACTACTCCCACATCAGCTATAACAGGGATATTATCTACTGAATAGTTGAAACTGCTGTCATTGTTGGCCAAGGCATCTGCACCAAGCGATGTCCAGGCGTCAAATAGGTAATTACCAGGAGTAGAAAGATCCGCAGTTGTAGGAAATGAAAAGCTGACAGTATTGCCGGGAAGAACTGCTGTAAAAAGAGTGTCCGTTACTGCTGGGCCTCCGTTAATACGATAGGATACCGGAATGCTGTCTTGAGATAAGAGGCCAAAATTACTTACATCAACTGTAACGGTTTCGGATGCAGATAGTGCAATGCCCGTAACCGGAGCGGTGATTGCCGTAACACCGACATCTGAATCAACATCCGTAAATACGCGCACATTATCAATAATCCAGAAAAACGACCAGTCACCTGTCCATAAAAACTGGATATTAACTGTGGCAAATCCAGCCGCTGAGGCAGAAATATCTATGGATTGTGCATCTGGATCCGAGGTGGCGGAATTGATAGAATAGACAGTGTCAATGGTTACACCATTGTCAACTCTTACGTAAACTGTGTTAGCATTATACACCTTGAAATACTGATCCCATTCCAACGTGACATTAGTTGCACTTGAAGCGTCAAAATTCAAGGAAATCAAAGCCACCTCTTCAGCTCCTCCAGAACTTGAATATCCATCGCTGTCAAAAATGGCTGCAGGAGAAGTGATTGGAGAATTAAGCGTCCTTGAACTTGGATTGTCAAAATGGAAAGAGTCAATTGCCGGATCACCTACGAGGATGTTTTGAGACCAGCCCGCAGGTGCATTGGTGCCATAAGCCGAGGAAAAATCTTCATCAAAATACACTATTTGAGAACTGACATTTATTGATGAAAGTGCAAGAATGAAAACGGTGATAATTTTAATGCTCTTCATAATTAATTCAGATTGATTAAGAAGACTTAGTCTCCAGGTTTCTAGCGGAAAGTTATGTTAGGGGGAAGATACGCACTTACATCCAAAATCGGAAGAAACCGGTAATTTTTTATAGGCCTAGATCATCTAATCTATTGAGCCCAGCAATTGCCAACTCATAGTTGGTCTCCAAATCAAGAGACTTGAGATAGTCGGCCCTGGCCTCATCGTATTTTGCCAGGCTCTCCTGGCACAGCCCGCGCATGTAAAAGGCTTTATAATGACTTGAATCACTGTTGATCGCATTGCTAAAGTGTCTCACAGCCCCTTCATAATTCTCCTTAAATTCAACACAGATATGTCCCAGGTTATAGTGCGCTTCCGCATAGTTGGGACTGACATCCAGTAGCTGCAAATAAGTGTCAGTGGCCAGATCCACCTCTCCCGTATTTTGGTAGAACATAGACTTTGTATACAGGGCCAATACGTTCTTTGGGTTAAGGGCAATGACATTATTGAGGTAATCAACCGTAAGTGGATTTAACCTGGCATAATGTAGCATTCCCAGTTTAAGGTAAGCTACCTCTAAATTTGGATCGTTTTCTACAGCTGTTTGGAAGCTGCTCAGTGCACGTGCAGTGTCACCAAGTTCGCTGAATATCATTCCATGTAGCAGGTATGCTTGCGCATTGTGGCGATCAATAGCTATCACGCGTTTGATTAAAGCCACACTATTTTTCATGTCTGCCAATGCATGGTAAAGCTGTGCTTGTGCCAACAAAGCATGAATGTTCTCTGGGTCTAGCTTAAGTCCATCAGCAAGAGCCTCTGTTGCCAATACCACATTGCCTCCGGCAAAATGAATATCTGAGAGGGTATAGTGATAGTCAGCTACTTGATCGTCAATCTTAATCGCCACGGCAATGTCATCCATCGCCATCTGTAGACTTCTATTGAACAGGTGAAGCTGTGACCGTTGATGGAAGGCCGATGCATTCATCCGGTCTGCATTGATCTCCTCTGTAATCTGAGCAATTTGCTCAGACACAGAGAGATCAGTATTCTCAGGTTGCTCTTTGGATTCACAGGCACTGAGAAGCAACAGTGCCAGGGAGCAAGTCATCACCGTGCTATACCACTTTAACGGTTGCACATCTCCTCGTAAAAACTTCATGATTCGCAAGAGCCTAGTTCATGGCAGCCATCGCCTCCATGGTCTTGGCCTCAATTTCCTCAGCTAGTTCAGGGTTGTCATTAAGAAGTTGCTTTACAGCATCTCGTCCCTGAGCCAACTTTGTTTCCCCATAACTGAACCAGGAACCACTCTTTCGAATTACGTTCGCATCAACGGCCAGATCAATCAGTTCTCCTGTTCTGGAAATTCCCTGTCCGTACATGATGTCGAATTCCGCGGTTCGAAAAGGAGGTGCCACTTTGTTCTTCACCACCTTTACCCGGGTTCTGTTCCCTACAACGGATTCGCCATCCTTGATCTGGCCAATTCTCCTGATGTCTAAACGGATGGAAGAGTAGAATTTAAGCGCATTACCTCCAGTAGTGGTCTCGGGATTGCCAAACATAACGCCTATCTTCATTCTTATTTGGTTGATGAATATGCAGCAGCAGCCGGTCTTACTAATGGTTCCAGTTAGCTTTCTAAGAGCCTTAGACATCAGGCGGGCCTGTAAGCCCATTTGGGAATCTCCCATTTCACCTTCCAACTCTATACGCGGTGTAAGTGCTGCAACTGAGTCAATGACCAGGATGTCAATAGCACCTGATCGGATCAGGTTATCAGTGATCTCTAGTGCCTGCTCCCCGTTATCAGGTTGTGAGATCAGCAGATTGGCTACATCAACCCCTAGGTTTTGTGCGTAATACCGGTCAAAAGCGTGCTCTGCATCTATAAATGCAGCAATTCCTCCTTGTTTTTGACATTCCGCTATAGCGTGAATGGCCAAGGTGGTCTTGCCTGATGATTCAGGGCCATAGATCTCCACGATTCGCCCCTTTGGCAATCCATTTACTCCCAAGGCCATGTCAAGTGTTATGGAGCCTGAAGGAATCACATTCATTTCTTCAATAGCATTGTCACCTAACTTCATAATGGCTCCCTTGCCGTATGTTTTCTCAAGCTTCTCTAAAGTGAGCTCCAGTGCTTTTAATTTCTCGCTGTTGGCTGGGGTTTTAGACTTACCCCCTTTGACTTCTTTGTCCATAATAAGTTTGTGTTAATAGATTAGATAAAATGATTTAAAATATTGGTTATCAATTACCTATCAATTCTTTATTTCTTAAAACCTGTTTCGTATGATTCAGCGTTTTGACTTTGGTAATGATATCCTCAATAGTACCATCTTCAGAAATAATAAACGTGGTTCTATGGATACCTTGATAAGTTCTGCCCATAAATTTCTTCTCCCCCCATACGCCGTAATCATTGAGCACTTTCTTGTCTGTGTCAGCAATGAGTCTGAATGGAAGCTTATATTTATTGATAAAATTTTGATGCTTCTTTTCGGTATCAGCACTTACCCCTAACACTTCGTATCCTGCCTTCTGGAGATAATCGTAATTATCGCGCAGATCACATGATTCAGCGGTACACCCAGGTGTATTGTCCTTTGGGTAGAAGTACAGTACAACCTTTTTCCCTATGTACTGCTCCAGGCCAACGTGATTTCCATCTTGGTCGAGAGCGTCAATTATAGGCGCTTTATCGCCGATTTTGAGGTGGTGCATACCTGAATAGCCAATATCTAACAAAGTACACAATTATTGCCGAGCATAACAAGACGATTAGTGGCATTATAATTATATTTATTCACAATTCAATTGGGTTGGCCCCTATCTGGTATATATGGTTCGTTTTCGGATTTGAATTAGTCTTGTGATAATTTCTCACATCAGCACATGACGTGCCGTGGATTATCGCTTGTACATTAACCGGGGTTACACACTAGTGGATAAGTTGTATAGTGTGGCCTTTTGCGGGAAAGGAAAGTGATTATATCGCGAGTTGATAATCAATAAACAAAGTATCTTAGCCTCAAATTGAAGACGTACAATGGCACATGCTATAATAGAAGTCTATGATGGGGATATCACCGAACTGGATGTGGACGCAATAGTAAATGCGGCCAACACCAGTTTATTGGGAGGAGGTGGAGTAGATGGAGCAATACACAGAGCTGCTGGCCCCAGATTACTGGAAGAATGCAGGAGTTTGCGCGGATGCCGGATTGGGGAAGCCAAACTCACTCAGGGATATGACCTTAAGGCACGTTACGTAATTCACACAGTAGGACCAGTATGGTATGGTGGGGATAAGCATGAAGCAGATTTACTGGCTAGGGCCTATAGAAACTCCCTCATCGTTGCCGAGGGTGCCGGCTTAAGTTCTCTGGCATTCCCAGCTATCAGTACTGGTGTTTACCAATTCCCAAAGAGACAAGCTACGGAGATTGCGATGACCGAGGTCAAGGAGTTCCTGCTGTCGGCTAAGGTTGTTCAGAAGGTTATATTCTGTTGTTTCGACGCGGAAATGGCTCAACTATATTCTGAATACCTGAATTAAGCAATGCTTCACTTCAACATTCGCATAGAGGGTAAGGTTCAAGCCGTGTGGTTCCGTGTGTCTACCAAGGAGGAAGCAGATCGCATCGGGTTAAGTGGATTTGTACGAAACGAACATGATGGTTCAGTTTATGTTGAGATTGAAGGAGAGAGGGGTAAACTGGAGGCGTTTGTAAAATGGTGCCATATTGGATCTGAGCAGTCTGAAGTCATCAAAGTCTCGGTCCATGAAGGAGAAATTGTAGGATTCCGGTCATTCAATATTGCTTAGCGCTATGACAAAACAAGAGAAGGCTGAATTCGTTCAGGAAAAACTGCAGGAGCTGTATCCGGAGGTTCCCATTCCACTGAAGCACAAGGATGCATATACGCTTCTGGTCGCAGTGCTGCTATCAGCTCAATGTACGGATGCCAGGGTGAATGAAATTACACCGACTCTATTCAAACGCGCTGACAATCCTCACGATATGGTCAAATTGTCTGTTGAAGATATACATGAGATTATCAGGCCTTGCGGATTGGCGGGCTCCAAGTCTAAGGGCATATACGGTTTGTCTCAGATGATCCTGGACTTACATGGGGGCGTGGTTCCAGAAGGCTTTGAAGAGCTGGAAGCAATGCCTGGGGTAGGGCACAAGACAGCCTCTGTGGTGATGTCCCAGGCTTTTGGCCACCCTGCTTTTCCTGTCGATACACACATTCATCGTTTAATATACCGCTGGGGCCTTTCCAATGGAAAAAACGTGGTTCAGACTGAGAAAGACAGTAAGCGACTCTTTCCAAAAGATAAATGGAACAAACTGCACCTCCAGATTATTTATTTTGGGCGTGAACATTGTCCGGCCAGGGGACATGACCCGGAAGTGTGCCCTATATGCAGCCAGGTTGGTCGCCGGTCGTTGTGGGTTAAGTAGAAACATGGGCACAAAAAAAGGATGACCTACCGAAGTCGACCATCCTTTCCAATACTTTGGGATTGACTAGTTCAACACATGCTCTATGTTTCCAACCGATTTTGAATTTCGCCAGCTATAAGCTTTAGAAAAATTCAATATGTTATTGACGGTATTGTTTGAAGGATTGGATTGAACGTTTGCGTCAGAAGAAGCAGAACCCATTAGTTCTTTTTCTTCTTCAATAATCCGCATGTATTCATTTCGAGTAAAAGTTTTATCCATAGGCAAAAAGCAGTTTAAAGTGGTTTCTTGCCATATAAACGGGCCTTAAATAGGATTATTGCGTAAACCACATCAAATACATGGAATTTTATTCAAATACCAGATACAAGGTACCAAAGTTCTAATCAGAAAACTCAAATACGCTAATCTCTGGTCAAAGTCACGTCGCGCTCCTCGATCAATACTCTCAGATTGATCAATGCATAGCGCATACGCCCTAAAGCTGTATTGATGCTTACATTGGTCTCCTCAGCAATATCCTTGAAACTCATGTCACAGTAATGACGCATGATCAATACTTCCTTCTGCTTTTCAGGTAGTTCTTCTACCAAAGCCCGTAAATCTGAGTGGATCTCATCTTCTACCACAACATCTTCTATGCTGGCTTGAGTGTCAGAGATTACATCGAAAATATCGAAGTCATCACCACCACTGGTAGTCGGCATTCTGTTGCTTTTCCTGAAGTAGTCCACTGCCAGGTTGTGCGCTATACGCATTACCCATGGCAAGAACTTACCTTCCTCCCGGTACTTTCCAGCACGAAGCGTTTTGATTACCTTAATGAAGGTGTCTTGAAATAGATCTTCTGCCAAAGCCCTATCTCTAACGATAAGCACAATGTGCGTGAAGATTTTTGATTTGTGTCGATTGATTAGAACTTCCAGACTACCTTCGTGGCCCTTTATATATTGGCCGATAAGTTGCTGGTCGCTTAAGATTTGTCTACGCATGATATCCAATTTTAGTTAAAAATTAACCTACCATCAGCAAATGAATGATTCAAGTAAGTTTCGGATGAAAAATGCGTAAAGGTTTAAGCTATAGGCGTCGTTTTTTTATGAAGTTCTGTTTAACGTTTGGCTGTTTATACGTGGCCGTCATGATTTGGTTACACGTATTTCGCGATTAACTAAGTCAAATATATATAATTAAAGTCTGAAAATGCAACTTTATACATGGCCACGGCTTAGGTTCCTGATCAGGGACTGCCTTTATTTAACAATTATTAACAAAACTATACCGTGAAAAAACGATAAAATGGCCCTATTCGCACAAATATTTGGATACAAATAAAAAGAGTAGGTACAGGCGAACTTTGCTCACATTATGAGTAATTTTGCAGCCCTCTCATGGCAAAGACAGCAACAAAAAGCCACTCTAATGGCTCCGTTAAGGGTTTTGATCCTCTTGATTATATAATCATAGAAGGTGCCAGGGTCAATAACCTCAAGAACGTTTCCGTTGCTCTGCCACGTAACCAGTTCATCACTATTACGGGATTATCTGGATCCGGTAAGTCTTCCTTGGCATTTGACACCTTATTTGCAGAGGGGCAAAGGAGGTATGTTGAAAGCCTTTCGGCATACGTGCGCCAGTTTATGGGTAACCTTCAAAAGCCCAATGTTGATAAGATCAGTGGCATCTCTCCGGCAGTTGCTATTGAGCAAAAGGCAATTACCCGGAATCCGCGTTCAACGGTAGGTACTAGCACTGAAGTGTATGACTATATGAAGCTACTCTTTGCAAGGATCGGGAGGACCTACTCACCGGTATCAGGTGAAGAGGTCAAACGAGATACCGTATCAGATGTGGTAGACTATATCAATGGCCTGAAGAAGGGAACAAAGATTATTCTTAGAGCGCCATACGAGGACAAAGAAGAAAAAGGCCTTCGCGTCCTGCTGCAACAGGGGTTCACCCGGATATCACTCAATGGGGAAATTGTGAATATTGAAGAGCATATTGAAGCAAATGGGCTGAAAACACCTTTGAATGTGTGTAGCATCGTAATTGACAGGATAATAGTATCTACTCAGGATGACGATGCCAATACAACCAGGATATCAGATTCTGTAATGACTTCGTTTTATGAAGGAGGTGGAGTATGTGAGGTCGATGTAGTGTGCAAATCACCCAAAGTCAAGAAAACTACAGCTTTCTCTAATAAATTTGAGCTGGATGATATCCTCTTTGAGCATCCTTCTGAACATTTCTTCAGCTTTAACAACCCTTATGGCGCATGTAAGAGTTGTGAAGGTTTTGGGAGCATCATAGGAATTGATGAGGGACTGGTAATACCAGATAAAGGGCTTTCTATATTTGAGGATGCTATAGCCTGCTGGAAAGGGCAGAAGATGCAGAAATGGAAGGAGAAGCTTATTGCTACTGCTGCTGCTTATGATTTTCCCATCCATCGCCCATATATAGAACTGAACCAGGAGCAGAAGGACCTGCTCTGGACAGGCAATAAGCACTTCAAAGGCCTGAATACCTTCTTTCAGTATATAGAGAGAAAGAGCTACAAGATTCAGTATCGCGTGATGTTATCAAGATATCGCGGCAAAACGAAATGCCCGGAATGCAAGGGAACAAGACTCAGGGCCGATGCAGATTATGTGAAAGTTGGGGGGCGCTCAATCATAGAGCTTGTGCTATGGCCTGCTTCTAAACTACTTCTCTTCTTTAAGGAGCTCAAACTCAATGAGCACGATCAACAGATCGCCAGGCGGTTGCTGCTCGAGATAACGTCCAGGTTGACATTGCTTTGTGACGTGGGATTAGAGTACCTTACACTAAACCGGCTCTCTAATACGCTGTCAGGGGGAGAATCACAGCGCATCAATCTGTCTACTTCAATTGGAAGTTCTCTTGTTGGCGCTATGTACATTTTGGATGAGCCTAGTATTGGCCTGCATCCACGGGATACAGATCGACTAATATCAGTACTCAAGTCCTTAAGAGACCTGGGCAATACGGTGATCGTGGTAGAACATGACGAAGAAATCATGAAAGCCTCTGATGAGATAGTGGATCTGGGCCCTTTGGCTGGCATGGAAGGGGGCGAGCTCATCTTTCATGGGGGGCATGAAAGCCTGTTAAAAGAGAAGAGAAGTCTCACGGCACAATATCTCAATGGAGTACTGAATATCGAAGTTCCTGAAAAGCGCAGGAAGTGGAAGAAGTACATTGAGGTAAAAGGTGCCAGGGAGAATAACTTGAAGGGAATCGATGTCAAATTTCCCCTGGGCGTACTGACTGTGGTGAGCGGAGTAAGCGGGTCGGGCAAGTCTTCATTGGTGAAAAATATTTTGTACCCAGCGGTACATAAACATCTTGGTGGCTATGGCAAGAAGATCGGTGGTCACGAAAGTGTTCAAGGTGATCTTGACACGATTGCCAATATTGAATTCGTAGATCAAAATCCCATAGGGAAGTCTTCGCGGTCAAACCCGGTAACCTATGTGAAGGCGTATGATGATATTCGGTCTCTATATGCTGAGCAGCAGCTTTCCAAACAAATGGGTTACAAGCCATCCCACTTTTCATTTAATGTAGATGGCGGACGTTGCGAGGAGTGTGACGGGGAAGGAAAGATTAAAATTGAGATGCAGTTCATGGCAGACGTGCACTTGCTGTGTGAAGAGTGCAAGGGAAAGCGGTTCAAGAAAGATATTTTGGATGTATTGTACCGTAAAAAGAGCGTAGCAGATATCCTGGACATCACGGTTGATGAAGCCATAGCATTCTTCAAAGAAGGTGAAGGGTTAGGTGAGAAGGCAATTGTGAGAAAGCTACAGCCATTACAAAACGTAGGCATGGGTTATGTGAAATTGGGACAACCTTCCAGCACACTTTCCGGAGGAGAGGCACAACGCATTAAGCTGGCCACATTTCTGGGAGTTAAAAAACTGGATGCCCGGGCCAAGCGTACTTTATTTGTCTTTGACGAGCCAACAACAGGCTTGCATTTTCATGATATAAAAAAGCTGCTCACTTCCTTTAATGCCCTGATAGAGCAGGGACATTCCATAGTAGTTATCGAGCATAATATGGATGTGATCAAAAGCGCAGATTGGGTGATTGATCTCGGTCCTGAAGGCGGAGAAGAAGGCGGAAATGTGGTATGCGAAGGCGTACCTGAAAAACTGGCTACCGCAACAAATGAATCTTACACGGCGCAATACATTTCAGCTAAACTTTAGCCTAGGTAAGTCAGCGCCTTAGGAACCGATTGTGTATAGAAATACACATCATCGTTGTCATTGGCTTTAGCAGCTTCCGACATCTTTCCAACCATATCATCAACTACTTTAGGAGAAACAGTAAGTTCAATGACCTCCATTTCCTTGGTCAGGTTGATACCGCCCTTGCTCTCTTCGCTTCCCATCTTGGTGCCATAGGCAATACTTGCTCCCGGTGCGCCTGCCGCAATAGCAGCATCCACGATTTCGTCACCTTTACCGCGTTCAGTCACGCACGATAGACGCACTAGATCTGAGAGGTGCTTTTTATCCATATCTCCTTTGCCAGAAGTGTCCGAACTGAGCGTACGCCAGGCTGTTCCTCCTTTTATATCATCAATTGCTTTGATAATTTGATGGTTGGAAGCTAATTCGTCGTTGGCTCCAATAACACTCGGCAGGCTTACATAAGCTTTGTCTACTGGCATGGTGTAGATAAATCCCATCCCAGGAGTATCCAATTTACCTTCTTTAACCATCGAGTTAAATACGGGCTCCACATCATAGTTATCCACCACAACACGAATCAACTCTTTCTCAGGACTTATAGCTATTCTCAACAGGCCCATTCTGTCCCTGATACCTCTCCCTTGTCCGAAGACCACGGTAGGTCCCGGCGCTCCTTCCTTCATTGCAACATTCGCAATTGCTTCTGACTTGTCTTTCTGTGCAATACAATATATAGCTGTCGTCTCTGATTTATACTCAATGCCATCAGGTTTCCCTATCGCATTGGTTGAAACACTTGCCCCTTTATTACCCAGATAGAGAGCCTTTCCGCATTTAGTTGCGAATACTGCGCCAGCTCCGGATGTATTAAAATGACCGGCGAGCGTTATACTATTCATAAGATCAGTGATCTTATCATCTTCCACCAGCAATTCCACAACTTGCTGTTCTGGATTAACTGGAGGGAAAACTTTTGAATACCATTTGTTGCTGGAAATAGAACCCCTTGCACTCAGCATAACAGCCGGACCAGGATAATTAGCAATTGCTTTGTCCAGTATATCAGTAGCAGACTCCTTAGGCAGGATAACTGTGACTAGCGAATAATTATCTAAATAGTCCATATTAACTTGCTTCTTCAGGTTCTGATTTTTTCTTTGATACCAGTAAGCCGACCGTTAATACAGCAATAATGGGAGCTACTGAAGCCATGGCCAATACGCCAAATCCGTCTGTTACCCCAGGAACACTCGCACCAACTCCC
>DTRK01000103.1:0-1505 GCA_012965955.1 Flavobacteriales bacterium | reverse complement strand
AGGCCCATTGCCAATACCAGTGGCACTGTAATAGGGCCTGTAGTTACTCCAGCACTATCCCAGCCAAAGTTGACAAACTGTTCTGATGATATAAGCGTAAGGAATATCAATGCTATATATGGAGGAAGAAGCAAATAAGTCAACGGAATGTTAAATGCAATCTTCATTACGCCCATTGCGATTCCCACACCTACCCCTATTGCAACCGTCTTCATCAGCAGTGACTTCTTGAACGACCCAACCGTTATTTTCTCAACTGTTGTGCCCAATGCATTCAGTGCCGGTTCAGCGAGCGTTGCACCGTATCCAAGCAAGAAAGCAAAGGCGATTGCAACCATCTTACCTGCAAACTCCCCGTATAAAGGGCCGGCGTGTCCTGTCAATTCCCAGGGTACAATATTGGAGAATGCTGCCGGGATATTGCCCCCAAGCTGCTCTCCTAGTGGCGTCAATCCTAACATTATACCCAGTCCAAATAAGGCCATTCCTATAACAGCAAATGCCAGGCCTGCCGCTATTTCATCAGCACGAGGAACTTTTTCTCGCAGGATGAATTTCAACGTTAGGAAAAGGAAAAGGCAGAGAGGAATAATCGCCATAAAGGCAGCAATAACCGACTCTTTAATCTGCACTATCAGATCAGTTTTGGTGTTCCATTGAGGCGCATCACTGGTCACATTACTCTTTGCGCTCTTTTTGAAAATAACCGTGGGTTGCTGCAATACGATTTTGCCATCCTGATATATAGCGTGCTCGTTATCATAAGCGATATCATACTTACTGTCTATATTGCCCGATGTCGTAAACTTTTTAAACTCTGCCTCTGTAAATCCTTGTTCCCGTACTGCTACTTCTTTACTCTCATCTGGGGAAGCGGCTACTGTAGTTACCTTACCTATTTGAGAGTTGGGTGCACCATAATAATCATTCGCTCTATAGTGGTATGTACCTAAGCACAGTACCGCAATAATTGGAAAAAGAGATGCAAGGGTGACTATTCCGAATCCTGCTGAACTGGAATCTCCTGTACTTACAACTCGACAGACTCCGATTCCCAATGCGAGCACCAAAGGCACTGTTACTGGCCCTGTCGTTACAGCGCCGCAATCCCATGCCAATCCAATTATGGGAGAAAGCACCTCGTTCATATGCGCCCAGATGGTGAATGTTGAAAGTATCAACACCAGGGGAACAATAAAAATCTTTAGCGACCATCCATAGAGAAATCTGAGAACACCCAAGAGAACCGCAACGCCAACTCCTGCACCTACGCAGTATACAAGTTGATCTGAAAATTCGTTCAACAAGCTGTAAAGCAAGGGAGCCTTTGAGGGAATAACACCTGCACCTGCCGCCTTAAGAACTGCAATGGCAGGCTCGGCGAACGTCGCACCCACACCTAACAAGAATGAAAAACCAAGTATAACCGGCAGCTTGGATTTACGGGGTAATTTGGCACCTATAATCTCCCCAAAGGGCATAAGTCCCAGCATCAGTCCCTCCAA
>DTRK01000102.1:9030-13863 GCA_012965955.1 Flavobacteriales bacterium | reverse complement strand
GTTCCACAATCATTAAGGATCTCAATTGTGGTAATCACCGTATCATAGCATACGCCATTTCCAACAATTAGGAAAACAGGATAGATACCAGCTGTACTATACGAGTGAGAAGGGTTCTGTGTAGTGTCGTTCGCACTTCCATCACCAAAATTCCAATTCCATGAAACAGGACCTGGAGATGAGCCGTCAGTAAATGCTACCGTTGCCCCCACATTAGCCGTGGCTGGAGAACTAAAACTTCCCAATAGCGTGGCTAATACAGTGATGTTAATGCTATCTCCAGCGGTACATCCAAATTGGTTTGCTATAGTCACGGAGTAGGTTCCTCCTGCAGTCGTTTGGTGTTCTATGCTGTCAAGACCAACCGGTGATCCATTGAGGAACCACGAGTATGTAGAACCGGGGTTTCCTGCATTGAGAATTGGGAACGGTTCATTGTCGCAAACCGATTTGTTGCTTCCGAGTTCAACTTCCGGCTGACTAAGAGACAAGGTTAAGGAGTCAACACCCTGGCATCCCGTTGGACTGGTCACTATCACCGAATATGTTCCGGGAATTGTTGTAGGTAATGTTTGAGAATTTGTTCCAACCGGGTTTCCGTCGAGAGTCCAGGAATAAGCCATACCAGGCATTCCTGCATCCAGTGTAGGAAAAGGATCCCCGATGCAAATTGCCATGTCTCCACCGAGATCAACGTCAAGAGAGGTGAAAATATCAAATGCGAGGGACGCAGTATTCGAACAAGTTCCGTATGTAACACTTACTTCGTAAAGACCAGGTGTAGATGCCTGCAGGGTTTGCGTGTTGCCCCCAACTGGAGCGCCGTTAAGTGTCCAGGCATAAGAGGCTCCCGGGTTTCCAGCATCAAAAATTGGCAAGGCGTCCGTGAAGCATATTGAGGTGTCGGCCCCGATGTCTACATTAACGGAGCTGATTACCTCAATCTCCTGTTCTGTATAAGCGAGCCCACAGCAACTCGTGGTCGTTAGCGTGATAACATATGTCCCTGGCGTACTGAACGTAATTGCTCCAGGGTTCTGCGTAGTAGAACTCGTAGTCGACCCACCAGGGATAGACCAATTGTATGTATCTGCATTCCCTATACTGGTCAGGGTCATATCATCTCCTGCACAAATAACTAAATCTGTGGCAACTATTTCTGGCGGCGTATAGTTTTCGTTGAGGGTTATAAAGTTGGCCAGGGTATAGGGTACGCCATCAACAATCAATGTAATTGTTCTTGGCCCAAGTGCGCCACTGGCATATTGAACGGTATCTGTTGCACTGACACTACCGGCGGGAGTGGCGCCAAATCCAAAGATCCAGTCGATATTACCAATTGCCGTTGTGCCAAATACAATGTTTGAATTGGAACATCCAGAAAAATCAACGGTCACATCAGGCTCAAAGGGGTTGTAAGCATTGGAAACCAACATTGGATAACCAACAGGATCTTCATAAATGGTCAGGCTTGTGCCATCAGACCCGGCACCACCAGTGCCGCCAACGCCACCAGTACCACCAGTACCACCAGTACCACCTTCTCCTGTATTACAACTCCTGGTGGGGTCCAATAAATTGGCACCGGTTGTACCACCGAGTCCCCCAACACCACCTATGCCTCCTGGACCTCCTGGACCTCCGGCACCCCCTGCACCTGATGCGCCAGGTGTCATGTAGCAATCTCGAACCCGTCCATTTATTCCACAGTTCCATGTGAATATGCAAAAGGAACTACCCCCACCATCTCCTCCCAGGCCTGAGAATCCCCCCTGGCCGCCTTCAGCGCCGCCACCTCCACCTCCCCCAGAGCCCCAGCTCCAGAATACGGTATCACATGTGATTGGGTTGAGGATTACCGGCTCACAACCCTTGGCTCCACCACCACCACCACCGCCAGCGCCACCGCCGTGTACGGCTTGTGTGCCGATTGTGCCAGTGGCAGGGATGTAAAACCCTCCTGTGTATGATGCATATGCCTGAAGTCCGTCCTGCCCATTGTACCCAATCGTACCATCGGCTCCAGTTCCTCCATGGTTAGTTGCGGTGGCGGCACAACTAGTAGAAACGTATTCTACCAATTCACAAACCCCATCTCCCCCGACACCACCTTGCGCTCCTCCCATACCCAGGCCGGCATAGGCTGAGAATCCGTCTTCTGTCCTAAAATCCCCTGAATAACACAACCCTAGAATTGTGTCGACAGCGAAGGTTGGCCTGTTTGCACCGGGCCCACCTCCGCCGCCCTGATTGCTGCCGGGGAATGATCCGGATCCGCCATTACCAGGTAATTTACAGCAATCTCCTTGCTCAGACCCCGATTCTCCATCGGTTCCATTAGCACCAGCCATACCAGTATTACCTGCCAGGCCTTGATACCCATCTGAGGCAGCGCCTAAATTGATAATACATCTGGACAATGTGAAATTCGAACACGCGTCTAGGTAGATGCCGTAAGTGCTGATACCATTTCCGAATGCATCGTCCATAGTGATGGTTATATCCATTATCCTAAAATCACTGATGCCCACACACGAAAAGGCTACTAATCTTGATGGGTTGCTCTGAATATTGGCAGTGTCCCGGTGAAAAATGGTTGGAGTTGCATTACTCTTGACCCATGTTGAACCATCAAATCCACCTTCCAGGGTGATGTTTCCAATCATTGTGAATTCTGAAGAGAGATTGTAAGTCCCTGCGCCGAGGCGCACTATATTATCCTGGGAACTGGTTAGGGTGAGGCCATAGGTGAGATTTGCAGGGTTAGATTTGGTACCTGCTATTCCACTGCTGGCCCCAGCTGGCGTCACGTAAACATATCCACACTCTTGAGCAGATGATTCAAAGGAAACTACCATTAAAAAAAGGACAAAGAACAGGAATACCGCTCTCTGCCTGATAGAATCATGAATAATGTAACCAAGGCTAATCTTCACCTAATTGCGAATTACGTATAGGGGGAATGCTTATAAGCAATATTAAAAAATTAATGCGCAAATAAAAAGTTATGCATGCATAATTAATGACGAGATTGTCACCTGAGGGGTTGCCTCAGAAGCGGGAAAAGCTATTCTGCCGAGCGGGTGTCTTTCCAGAGCAACTCCTTATCTGTGGCGCTGCTGTGAAAATAATTGCATTTCCCATCCCCTTTTCCGGTAATTCCTCCATCTGGATGGCAAATTATCTCGCAGTCTACATTGTAAAGAGGATTGAACCGGTCACAACAAGGAGCAGGGACAAGATAGACAACAGACCCGTTGTACGTGTACTGCCAGATAGTTGCTGGGGGTGTTTGAGGGGGAAGGTTTTGGATCTGCTCCTTCAAGCTATCAATACAGCTTTTCGGTGTATTCTCCTCTTTTCCTTCTTTGTTGCACCCTGAACCCAGGGAGGTGAGAACTGCGAAACTGATAACCATGAGCCTAATCATAATAGATATTAATAATTCCAGGCAATTAGAGCGTCCACTTCATCCTTTGTAAGCGGAGATCTCTTGCTAATGGGAGTGTTGAGAATATCTTCTTTGAGGAAATCAATTGCAGGCTGTATCCAGGCTTTCGTTTCATCGGTGAGGTTCTCTGAAAGCACAGCGAGCTTGTAAATTTTTGTGAGTTGCTCAAAAACGGGCTTGGCGGTACTCTCTGCCTCCTGTTGATCCATGGATTGAAAGCCGCCCATCACTTCGCAAAGTTGGTCCAGTACAGTAATAATAGTTGCACTGCCAGGGTGATCTTTCAGAGCGGCAGTAATTTCGTTGTGAAGGATTTCCAGGCCTTTCGATTTCTTAGAGGCCCTTAGCATATCCAGGATCATAATGTTGCCTGCTCCTTCCCAAATGGGGTTCACCAAAAGGTCGCGAATGATTTTGGGCATGACCGTATCTTCGATATACCCTACCCCACCCATTAGCTCCATGCCTTCCCGAGCGATATAGACGCCTTCTTCGGATACTGATTTCTTGATCATGGGTGTCAATAGCCGGAGCAGATGTTCCTCATTGACCTCCCCATTTTCAGCATTATCCAAAGCCTTGATGGTTCGCCAAACTATGTAGAAATTCGCTACATACATACTGCCAACTTCTCTAAACTTATCTCTCACCAATGCGTGTTCCATTGTCGGTTTGCCGAAAGATTGCCGCTGATTCAAAAACTGGTACGCCTCGATTATTGCACGACGTGAACCGGCCAGGCTCGCCATAGCGGTATAAATCCGCGACAGGTTTACCATATCCGCCATCACATTGAATCCCTGGAATTCCTCCCCTACAAGTTTGCCTATTGTATCAGTCAAAACGCATTCCGCACTGGCCATTGAACGCACCCCCAGCTTATCTTTTAAGCGGACGATTTCCATAGGGTTCTTGCTACCATCTTCCAGGAATTTCTCTACCATAAAAATGGATAGGCCCTTGATCCCAGGAACGTCTTGGTCCGTTCTTGCCAGCACAAAAATGATGTCACCGTTCGCATTGCTGCAAAACCACTTTTCACCATTTAGGCGGTATAATCCATTCCCAATTGGTGTTGCAGAAACGATATTGGCACCAACGTCCGAACCTCCGGTCTTTTCAGTGAGAAACATGGCGCCTGTCTTTAGATCTGCAGCGTTGTCAGTGTAGATGTGCTTCATAAGCCGCTCCCTGTCCTCTGGATGACAATGGAGATCGATAAGCCTTGCAACACCGTCCGTCATACACAAGGGACAATATTGACCCATCTCACTCATACAATACAGAAATCCAGACGTGAAGCCCAGCATGTTTCTCGCTTCGCCAAACCGTTTTCTATTACCCGGTTCCCATTTTACGCGGAACATTTCACTTTTCACAGC
>DTRK01000102.1:0-9020 GCA_012965955.1 Flavobacteriales bacterium | reverse complement strand
ATTTCATCAATATCCTCGCCCAGGGCATTTCGTTTAATTAGTTCAGGAACATTCTTGTCTGCATCGAGCGAGAGCTGGTTCATCTTTCCAGCCGCAGCTGCTCCTAGCTCGGTCAGCTTGTCGGCCATATAGGCTTTACCGCTATCTGATAACTGGCTGAATAATGACTGAAATATGCGGTCGCTTTCAAAGAAGTTCTCACTTACCCGCTGCTGACCAATCAGAACTTTGTTCGCGTCGGACTTCGAGGACAGTTTGACTTTTTCTGACATGAAATTGTTAATCAATTGAAAGGGTGGGAATTTTTTCTAATCCCACCTCAATTCTATTCAGGGATTCTTGCTTTCCAATAACTGAAATCACATCAAGAATTGAAGGACCAGATGTGACGCCTGCAATCAGTATACGCAGAATAGGCATTATCTCTCCCATTGAAATGTCATTACTCTCCAAATAGGCCTTGAATTCTATATCAATATTCGCTGAAGAGAAATCACCGATTGAAGACAGTTTGTCTCGAAATCCTTGGATCATGGAGGGCGTATTATCCTTCCACTTTTTCCTGATCATTTTTTCGTCATATTGTTTAGGGGCATTAAAAAAATAGCTCCCTTCAACCATGTCAGAAATAAAGGTAGCTCTCTCCTTCATCAGGTTACAAACCTTGGCGATATAGTCAATATCAGATGATATCCCTGCTTCTGCCAGATGAGGTTGCAGCAGCACCGCCAAATCAGTATCTGATTTGTCTCGAAGATAGCGTTGGTTGTACCAGTGGGCCTTTTCGAGGTCAAATTTAGCTCCTGCCTTACCAACCCTTTCCAGTGTAAAGGATTGAACGAGATTATCCAGGGAAAACAGCTCCTCTGTTGTTCCGGGATTCCAGCCAAGGAAGGCTAGCATATTGATAAATGCCTCGGTAAAGTACCCCTGCTCTTTATACCCAGATGATTTTTCGCCACTTCCTGGATCTATCCAGTCCATGGGAAACACCGGAAATCCCAGCCGGTCACCATCTCTTTTGCTAAGTTTTCCGTTCCCGTCAGGGCGAAGCAATAAGGGTAGATGCGCAAATTGTGGCATTGCCTCTTCCCAACCGAGATATTTATACAAAAGCACATGTATCGGAGTTGACGGTAACCACTCTTCTCCGCGAATAACATGAGTGATCTTCATTAAATAATCATCGACAACATTGGCGAGGTGATATGTCGGCATTCCGTCCGACTTGAAAAGCACCTTATCATCTACTTTTGAGGAGTGCACAACTACCCAACCCCTAATGATGTCTTGAACCCTGATTTCTTCTTTTCTTGGAACCTTGATCCTGATCACATATGGATCACCGTTCTCTAATCTCTTCTCAACCTCATCGTCTGATAGCGTCAAAGAGTTTGTCATTGTGGATCGGGTCACAGCATTGTATTGTGGAACCGCAACTTTGGCCGCTTTTAACCTCTCCCTCATTTCGTCGAGCTCCTCTGGCGTGTCGAAGGCATAGTAGGCATATCCATCCCCTACTAACTGATTAGCATATTCACGGTACAGGGATTTACGTTCAGATTGTCTGTATGGGCCATAATCTCCTCCGACATGAGGGCCTTCATCAAACTTTAAACCGCACCATTCCAGCGCTTCGACAATATACTCTTCCGCTCCTTCGACATACCTGGTCTTATCAGTATCCTCAATACGCAGGATGAAGTCGCCTCCCTGGCTCTTCGCATACAGATAATTGTAAAGTGCAGTTCTAACGCCTCCCATGTGTAATGGGCCGGTCGGGCTGGGAGCAAAACGT
Source organism: Flavobacteriales bacterium (assembly GCA_012965955.1). GTDB lineage: Bacteria > Bacteroidota > Bacteroidia > NORP154 > NORP154. Next base: position 7,222 of record DTRK01000102.1, on the reverse strand, counting down.
ACTCTCGTCTTTCTTTCAGACATAGTTCAAAATTTGTGGAGCACCCAAAGATAAATCTATTATCTGTATGCGGAGGGGGCAGGACAACTTTAAAATTGGGGAAATGTATAACTTTACTGAGGCATTTTCGTTATGACAGTACGAACATCTGCCTGAGGAAAGATTTTACAATGAGTGAGAACGAAAGAAGCTACCAGGACCTTATAGGGAAGCTAGAAGCATTTATCAGGAGGTACTACAAAAACCAACTGATTCGCGGAGCCCTATATGCTACCGGATTAATGGTCCTGTTTTTCCTTGGCGTTACAAGTGCAGAATACTTTGGCGAGTTTGATGTAACCATCAGAACAATTTTGTTCTACGGTTTTCTGGGCTGCACGGGATTGGTTCTGGCCAAGTTCATTGCAATACCTTTAAGCAAGTTGTATAGTATCGGTGAGAGATTGTCTTATGAAGATGCCGCATCTATAATTGGGTTGCACTTTCTTGATGTGCAAGACAAATTGACGAATCTCCTTCAGCTAAGTAAAGAAACGGGACATGCAAGCCGTGAGGGAATGTCTTTGTTGGACGCGAGTATTTTACAAAAGACCAAGGAGCTCAATCCTATTCCATTCTCTGCAGCCATAGATTTTTCTCAGAATAAAAGATACGTTAAATATGCCCTATTTCCGTTGATATTTGTGGGCCTAATTGGCTTCTTGTATCCGGCACTGGTGAAGGACAGTACGGCAAGGCTTGTCCATCACAGAACCTTTTTTGAACCGGTTATTCCATTTGAATTCATTATTGAAAATGTAGGTCTTGAGGCTGTGCAGCGCGAGGACTACCCGCTTTCGGTTACTATTGTGGGCAAGGAGCTGCCAAATGAAGTTTACATCGAATATGAAGGAAGGAACTACAAGCTTGATAAGACGGGGAAAGCATCGTTCAATTACTTATTTCGAAATATTCAACAAGAAAAAATATTCAGATTAATCGCGAATGGATTTTATTCCAAAGAATTTGAGTTGAAGGTGATGCCAAAACCTTTGATTATGGCCTTCAGGGCAGAGCTGTTGTTTCCGGCATATACTAAACGGACTAAGGAGCATCTGAGCAATACTGGTGACATGATTATTCCGGAAGGCACTAAGGTAGAATGGACTTTCAATACTGTGAACACGGAGAAGCTCACTATGCATTTCTCAAACAGGGAGGGTGAGGGGCCAACAGATGCTGATCGCCATGAAGCAAATCGGTATACATACTCAGATCGGTTCTTTAAGAATGGTTCGTATACCATCAAGATCAGGAACAAGTTTGTGAGAAGTAGGGACTCTATAACGTATTGGATAAATGTTGTTCCTGATTTATATCCTTCTATCAAGGTGGAGGAGCAAGTTGATTCAAACAACACAAAACGATTATACTTCGCAGGTTTGGTTAAGGATGATTATGGCTTTGAGGGCTTGACATTCAATTATACAAGAACAAAAGACGGGGGTACTTCGGATGTGGTCTCACTTCCCGTAGCAATCGCGAAGGAGATGAGCCAGGCACAGTTTTTCCACTTTTGGAATTTGAATGATCTGGAGATGAAAGCCGGGGATGAGATTGAGTATTATTTTGAAATATGGGACAATGATGGGGTCAATGGCAGCAAATCCACAAAATCTGAGAAACGTGTATATAAAGCCCCTAGCCTAAAGGAGGTTTCGGATAAGACTGACAAGAGGAATGATAAAATTAAGGAAGAGATAGAAAAGAGCACCATGCTCGCTAGAAAGCTGCAGAGGGATTTAAAAGACCTGAACAAGAAGATGCTTGACAAGAAGACCCTTTCATGGGAAGAGAAACAAAAGATGAAAGATTTATTGGATTCTCAGAAAGAACTACAGAAGAGCATTGAGGACATCAAGAAAGATGTTGCGCAGAACTTCTGGGAACAGTCGGAATATGTCAAAATTGATGAGCAGATTATTGAGAAGCAAAAAGCCCTGGAGGAACTGTTTGAAAAGGTGATGACCGATGATATGAAGGAACTGTTTAGGGAGATTGAGAAGATGTTGGACAAACTTGACAAGAGCAAGCTAAAGGAAATGATGGAGAAGATGAAGCTTGACAACAAGGATATTGAGAAGGAGCTCGATCGAAGTTTAGAGATATTCAAGCAGCTGGAAGTGGAGCAGAAACTTGAACGGGCAATTGAAAAGCTAAAGGACGTGAAAGAAAAACAAGGGGAGCTTACCAAAGAGACTGAAAAGAAAGATTCAGATGTGGGGGAGTTAAAGAAGAAACAGGATGAATTGAAACAGGACTTTGAAGATGTTAAGAAAGACCTCAAGGAGATGCACGATTTGAACAAAGAGTTAGAACACCCTAATGAGCTAGGGGATACCAAGGAAGACGAAGGGCAAATATCCGAAGATATGCAGGAAAGCTCGGACTACATGGAGAAAGGCAAGAAGGGCAAGTCAGCAGGGTCGCAAAAGGATGCATCAAAAGGGATGGAGGAGTTGGGCAAGAAGTTGGAGCAGATGCAGTCGGAAATGGAGGCAGGTGCAGACGCCGAAAACCTGGAGGACCTTAGGGACCTTCTTGAGAACCTCGTTAAACTGTCATTTGACCAGGAGGAGCTCATGACTGAATTTAAGGGAACAAATCAAAAGAGCCCAGAATATGTAAAACACACCCAAACCCAGAAGAAGATTAAGGATGATGCAAAGATGGTCGAAGATTCTCTTTTCGCATTAAGCAAACGGGTTGTTGAAATAGAACCGTTCGTAAATCGGGAAATTGCTGCGATTAATCAGAATATGGCTAAAGCTATTCAGATGATGGCTGATCGAAAGACCAATGAGGCGGGCTCAAGGCAGCAGTATGTAATGACGGCTATGAACAACCTGGCGCTGCTATTAAGTGAGGTTGTAGAACAAATGCAGCAACAAATGGCCAGTCAAATGCAAAGTGAATCATCATGTGACAAGCCAGGCTGTAAAAAGCCAGGTTGTAAAAAGCCAGGGAAAGGAAAGCCTTCTATGTCCTCGATGAAGGGCCTGCAAAGGCAGCTGAATAAGCAACTGGACGCAATGAAGAAAGGTAGCCAAGAAGGCAACGGAATCAGCAAGAAGCTGGCAAAAATGGCGGCCGAGCAAGAGGCTATTAGAAACCAGATTCAGCAGTTGAACCAGGAAATGAACAAGGATGGTGAGGGGGGTATGGGTAACTTGGAGAAGCTGGCAAAAATGATGGAGCAGACGGAAACTGATCTGGTAAATAGGCGCATCACACAAGAGACCATTAATCGACAAAAGGAGATAATGACGCGATTATTGAAAGCTGAGAAAGCAGAGCGGGAGCGAGAGATGGACAATAAAAGAAAATCTTCCGAGTCGAAAAATGAAAAATTTGGTAACCCTACGGACTTTTTTGAGTATAATATGCTGAAAAAGCGTGAGTCGGAACTTTTAAGGACAGTTCCGGCGGACCTCAAGCCGTATTATAAGCACAAGGTTAATGAGTATTTTAATACGTTTAAAAATTAAAGTATGTTGGTAAAAGAGCCAAAGAAACGCAGTGCTACTTCAATGAAAAAATCAATTAATTTTGCCTCAGTTCCAGAAAACCTTGCCCTAGTGGAGAGGATGGTGGATGAAATTTGTAGTGACTACAGCATAAATGAGGATCACTACGGGAATATTCTGATATCTATAACTGAGGCTGTGAATAATGCTATTCAGCATGGGAACAAATATGACCCCGGAAAGCAGGTGCTGATAGAGTTTGATGCTGATAATGATCTGGAGCACCTGTGCTTCAGGATTAGTGATGAAGGTGAGGGGTTTGATGTTTCAAGCCTGCCTGACCCAACTGAACCAGGCAATACAGAAAAGCTCAGTGGAAGAGGGGTCTTTTTGATGAGAAATCTAGCTGACAATGTAGGCTTTTCAAGTGACGGGCGGGAAGTGGAATTGAACTTTAAAGTCTCTGCGAACTGAATAGCATTCTTTCATTTTGCTTCTTAGCATTTAGTTCAACCGCGCAATAGGTGCGTCCAGCCGATATTTATTTTCATAAAGAAGGAGGAAAGCTGAGGCTTCCCAATACTCATATATTGTCCCGGTGGATTGAACGGGTTGTGAAAATGGAGGGGAGGGATCTAGGGCCTTTAACATTTATCTATTGTTCTGATGAATATTTACGAGCAATAAACAGTAAGTATTTGAAAATCAATAAGATAACTGACGTAATCGCGTTTGAGTACAACGAAGACACTATGGTTAGCGGTGATATCTTCATTGGCGTTGGCCGGGTTAGAGAGAATGCATCTTATTACAAGATTCCTTTTCAGGCTGAGTTAAAGAGAGTTATGGTTCACGGCCTACTCCACTTGATTGGCTATGGCGATAAGACCGCTAAGGACAAGTCCGCCATGACTGAAAAGGAAGATTTATATCTATCTTTGCACTCCCAATAAATTAATGTTCCACGTGGAACTTTCTTGGTTGTTATGTTTGATAACTACGACATAATTGTAGTAGGTGGTGGCCATGCAGGTTGCGAGGCAGCAGCATCGGCAGCTAATATGGGCTCTAAGGTTTTAATGGTTACCATGGACCTTGCACGTATCGCACAAATGTCCTGTAATCCCGCTATGGGCGGCGTTGCGAAAGGGCAGATTGTCCGCGAGATTGACGCTATGGGTGGATACTCTGGAATAGTCTCGGACAGATCTATGATTCAGTTTAGGATGCTCAATTTGTCGAAGGGCCCTGCCATGTGGAGTCCTCGTTCCCAAAATGACCGCATGGCATTTGCAGCAGAATGGCGAAGTGTTTTGGAGAAAAACAGGCTTGTAGATTTCTGGCAGGACACAGTTGTTGGGTTAAATATTGAGAAAGGAAGGGTTGTGGGCGTAAAGACGGGAATGGGCACTGAGATTGCAGCTAAAGCAGTAATTCTAACTAATGGCACCTTCCTTAACGGACTAATACATATTGGAGAGAAGAATTTTGGGGGAGGAAGGTCTGGAGAAAAATCTTCGACTGGCATAACTGAACAGCTAGTAGAGCTTGGGTTTAAGAGTGGTAGAATGAAGACCGGAACGCCTCCCAGGGTGGATGGCAGGTCTCTTGATTACAGTGTGATGGAGGAGCAGAAGGGTGATATTAATCCTCAAAAGTTCTCATATAGCAACACCAAGCCCCTGAACGTTCAGCGTAGCTGCCACATTACCTATACCAACGAACAAACGCATGATATTTTAAGGAGCGGATTCGACCGATCACCTATGTTTATGGGCAGAATTGAAGGTAAGGGCCCGAGGTATTGTCCATCTATTGAAGATAAGATTGAGCGATTTGCAGACAAAAAGAGGCATCAGCTGTTTGTTGAACCCGAGGGCTGGAACACGGTTGAAACATACATTAACGGATTTTCAACCTCTCTTCCAGAGGAAGTACAATACGAGGCGCTTTGCACTATACCGGGCTTTAAGAATGTAAGGATCTTCAGGCCGGGCTACGCTATTGAGTACGACTATTTCCCTCCAGATCAATTGTCATTAACACTTGAGACAAAGAGTGTGGAAAATCTGTACTTTGCTGGGCAAATTAATGGCACGACAGGATATGAAGAAGCCGCCTGCCAGGGTCTGATGGCGGGGCTAAATGCACATTTGAAACTGAATGAACGTGAGGCGCTGGTACTTGGGCGCGCTGAAGCCTATATAGGCGTTCTAATTGACGATTTGGTAACTAAAGGTACGGATGAGCCATATAGGATGTTTACGTCGCGTGCGGAGTACAGAATCCTGCTTAGACAGGATAATGCAGACCTGAGATTGACTCCAAAATCCCATGAGCTTGGACTGGCTTCTGATGAAAGGATGAAGAGGGTAGGGGACAAGCTAAAAGCTACGGAGGCCATCATTGATTATTTTAGGGAAACCAGCATATCCCCTGAGGAGGCCAATCCAATATTGCACGACTCAGGAACTGCGCCGATTAATCAAAAGGTGAAGTTGTTCAATATTTTAACTCGGCCCCAGGTTTCTTTTGAAACTTTAAGAACTGGTATACCTGGAATAAACAGCTTCGTGGATGCATTTGGCAAAGTTGCTGAAGAAGGGGCAGAGCAGGCGGCAATTCAGATGAAATACTCTGGCTACATCGATAAGGAGCACGAAATGGTTCAAAAGATGTCAAGGTTAGAGAATATTAAGCTTCACAGCGATTTTGACTACGGCAGACTCACCTCATTGTCTTTGGAGGCCAGGGAAAAGCTAGAGTTAGTAAAGCCGGAAACGATAGGGCAGGCTTCTAGAATTAGCGGCGTGTCTCCTTCCGATATTTCCGTGTTGATGATCTATCTTGGTCGATAAGGGATGTTTCACGTGGAACACTTTGCACCTTTACGATGATCCTACAGTTTCTGGATATTCCCTTTTAAGTCGTTAAGGGAACCACCCAAGCTCGCTGGCGCGAGGCACTGAGGTGCTTTGATTGACATTCACCTAGGAAGAATCTGGGATTGCTGCGCGTTCCCTTTTAAGTCGTGAAGGGAACCACACCCCAGCTCGCTGGCGCGAGCGTTGGGGCCTTTCTTCATGCCCTCGCCCAAGCTATGGCTTGGCTCGTGTCTAAAGAAAAGCCCCAGTCTGCCTTGCAGCCTGGGGCTTGATCATCAAGTACACCCGAAGGGATTCGAACCCCCAACCCTCTGATCCGAAGTCAGATATTCTATCCAGTTGAACTACGGGTGCATCTTTAAATCAAATTGTTAAACTCTGTAATATATTGATATTCAATATGTTAACACGGAATTCTATTCATTGGCTTCAAATCCAGCCCATCACACCATCGTCTGTTACCAGATAACAAAACTATACTTTTTCTTGCAATTCACCACTTATGCCTAAGGAGATAAATGTGTAATATTGCAACCCCATCAGATTAAAATGAGAAAATATATTCAAGATCATCAAGAAGAGTTTTTGCTATTGTGCATCATGCTGGTAGGGGCTATCTTGAGGTTTTACAACTCTGGTGACCTTTCGCTTACGGGAGATGAAGTTTCTTCGCTACTCAAGCTGCGTGTTGAGGATTTCTCTGAGCTCATTGGAAAGAGTGTGAGCGGGGATTTTCATCCAGCGCTTTTTCAGACGCTCCTTTATTATTGGGTGGGCCTTTTCGGTATATCAGAAGGCCTTATAAGAATCCCATTCATTGTAGCCGGTGTA
>DTRK01000101.1 GCA_012965955.1 Flavobacteriales bacterium | reverse complement strand
ACTCGAAAATTTACTCAGTTGACGGCTTAGATTTGAAATACTGCTATTTCGGGATTGCGGTAGTTTATCAATAATAGGAGCGAGGCTCTTTACAAGCTGCTCCTTGAGGCCTGGGTTACGGGCTTTGTATTCAGCCATGTGTTTGTTGTAACCTGAAAATATTTCATCAGCGCCGTCACCTGAAAGCGCAACGGAAATATGCCCTTTTGTTTGCTGACAGAGGATGTAGACTGCAATTGCAGACGAGTCAGCAAAAGGTTCGTCGAAATAGTCAAGCACATTTTCCAGGTTTTCAAACAGGTCTTTATTGGACACTTCAAAAACGGTGTGCTTTGTACCCGCCTTCTTAGCCAATGATCTCGCAAATTCTGTTTCATCAAAGAAGGGCTCATCTTTAAACCCGATGGAGAATGAACTGAGGCCCGAAACTTTTTGAGCGGCCAAACTGGTAATGATTGATGAGTCGATGCCGCCACTCAAAAATGTGCCTAAGGGCACATCTGAGACTAACCTGATCTCGACTGCTTGATCCATTTTTTTATACAACGTATCCTTCGCACTTTGATAATTATCTACCTCAACATCAACTGTCTTGGATGGGTTGTACGCAATTTCATAGTAACGCTTTGGAGGGAGAATTTCTTGGTTGCTAACAGTTAGGGAACACCCTGGTTCCAGTTTTTTGACATTGTTAAGCATGGTGTATGGAGCAGGGACATAATTCAGCTGCAGGTAGGTAAAGAGAGAAACATGATCAATTTCACGAGGGATTTCGTATTGAATAAGCGCCTTTAATTCTGATGCAAATATGATTTTATCTTCATCCTGAAAATAAAGCAAGGGTTTAATTCCCAAGCGGTCTCTTGCTACAAACAGACTTTGCTCTTCTTTGTCATAAATAGCAAATGCGAAAAATCCATTCACCTTTTCGACACATTTTTCTCCTTCCTTGATATACAATTGAAGGAGTACTTCAGTATCCCCTTCCGAACTGAACTTCACCCCATCCGCCTGCAATTCCCTGCGCACACTCTTATAGTTATAGAATTCCCCGTTGTACACTATCGTATACCTCCCGGACCCGTCGGTCATCGGTTGTGCACTTGCTTCTGAAGTATCAATTATTGACAATCGGGTATGTCCCAGGGAAACGCAGCCATGCTGATAGACACCATGTGCGTCTGGGCCTCTCTTATTGAGAGTTTGGATAGCGTCATTGGTTTTAGAGAGGAGTTTTTTTCCTTGATCATTAAGGGCGAAGATGCCTGCTATTCCACACATACAAAGTGAATACCTTATAAATGAATTACTTCCCCATATGCGGCGGCAGCTGCTTCCATCACAGCTTCACTCATTGTAGGGTGCGGATGAATAGTTTTGATCAGCTCAGGCCCCGTTGTTTCCAGTTTTCGAAGAGCGACAATTTCCGCGATCAACTCAGTTACGTTGTAACCAATCATATGAGCACCCAAGAGCTCTCCGTACTGTCCGTCAAATATCAATTTCACAAAACCATCTTTGTGTCCGGCTGCGCTTGCTTTTCCTGAGGCCGTGAAGGGGAATTTCCCCACTTTTAACATGTATCCTGCGTCAAGAGCTGCTTTTTCCGTGTATCCAACGGAAGCCACTTCCGGTTGGCAATAGGTGCATCCAGGAATATTGTTATAATCAAGGGGATCTGGTGTATGGCCGGCCATTTTTTCAACAGAAATTATTCCCTCTGCACTGGCTACGTGAGCCAAATCCTGCCCACCTATACAATCTCCAATTGCATAGACTCCAGGTATATTGGTTTCATAGAAATCGTTTGTTAAGATTTTACCCTTGTCGGTGGTAATGCCAACTTCTTCCAATCCAATTCCTTCAATATTGGCTTCAATACCAACAGCTGACAAAACCACATCAACTTCAAACTTCTCAATTCCTTTATCTGTTTTTACGTCCACGTGACATTTGCCTTCTTTCACCTCAACTTTCTCAACAGAAGAGTTAACCATGACTTTCATTCCCGTCTTGCCAAAGGACTTAGCCAGCTGTTTGGAAACATCTATATCTTCCAAAGGAACAATGTTTGGAAGAAATTCTACGAGTGTCACTTCCGTACCAATTGTTTGAAAGAAGTAAGCGAATTCGGATCCTATGGCTCCCGAGCCTGCAATAAGCATGGACTTTGGCTGCTTGGGAAGTACCAAAGCCTGGCGATATCCAATTATTGACTTCCCATCAATTTTAAGGTTTGGTAATTCTCTTGAGCGTGCACCGGTCGCGATGAGGATGTTATTAGCTTCTACATCTGAGCTGCCATTTGATTCGCTGCTGACATTAATCTTGTTAGCACTTGTCAATTTCCCAAAACCTTCAATTACATGTATCTTGTTTTTTTTCAGAAGAAATTGAACCCCCTTACTCATTCCTGCTGCCGTGTCCCTGCTTCGCTTTACAATATCTGTGAGATTGGCTTTAGTCGCCGGTGCCTCTATACCATATTCTTTGGCATGTTGCAAATAATCAAATACTTGCGCACTTTTTAGCAATGCTTTGGTGGGTATACATCCCCAATTTAAGCATACTCCACCGAGCTCTGCTTTTTCCACTATCGCTACTTTCATTCCCAATTGAGCAGCACGAATGGCTGCCACATAACCTCCGGGGCCGCTCCCTAAAACAACTAGATCATAACTCATAACGGGGACTTGTCCTTATCATATTGACTAGAGGCCGAAGTTAGTAAAATTGGCGTGAATGTATGAGTACAAGCCAGCTCCTAATATGAGTATATATCCTGTTGAAAAGTCATCAGTTGATGAATGAACGGAATTTTTTGTTAAATAAAACTTTGGTTTGAAAGAAAAAATTTGTTTGTTTAACCTAATGATAACCTAAAACACCTAATCATGGACGACTCAAATAAAGAATCTGAAGAACAAGAAAATAAAGACGAATCCCAGGAAAATGCTTCCCCGAAACCTGAATCTACACCGGAATCTGAATCTACACCGGAATCTGAATCTACACCGGAACCTGAATCTACCCCGAAACCTGAATCTACACCGGAACCTGAATCTACACCGGAACCTGAATCTACACCGGAACCTGAATCTACACCGGAACCTGATCAAGCTTCTGAATCAAAACCTGAACCTGCTCCTGAGCCAGCTCCACCACCTATTTCTGCGCCGGCACCTGAAGCTGCACCTGAGCCAGCGCCAGAACCTGTTTCTGCGCCGGCACCTGATCCTGTTTCTGGACAAAAACCAGCACAACAAAAGATCACAATGGCCCTGATAGCTTTTTTTCTCGGTTTTTTGGGCATTCATCGATTTATGATGGGGTACACAGGATTAGGTATTTTAATGCTTCTCACAGGAGGTGTTTTTGGGATTTTGACATTAATTGACTTTATTCGTATTTTGACTGGAGGCCTAAAAATGGCAGATGGGAGAGATTTAACATGAAAATAGAATTAGGAAGTGAATAAGTCGTAACGTATTTATCTGCTTCCTTCTCTTTTACATTCTCACCCTTCTTATGGAAGCCTTTACAGGTCAATCTCCAGGTAAGAAATTGTTGAAGATAAAGAATGCGAATGCAGACGGTACTGCAACTTGAACCGGAAAGCTGGTTATGCGCGCCTTATTAAAATATGGCAGTACTGTATTTACAATACTTGCCGGAGTAGCCGGAGTAGCGGTTTTGGCTACTGTTGGTCAGGTTTGAGGTCTGGTAATTTTCATTGGATGCTTCTTTGTCCTCGGAGCAAAGCGACAGGCAATTCATGATTTAATTGCTAAAACAGCCGTCTTTAAGAAGAGCGATATTAAGTAGAGAATCTCGTGTTAATATAAAAAGCCTGGACCATTAGTCTGGGCTTTTTTTGGTGTTTGGAGTTTGTGTTACAGAAATCTATTCTTTTATACGATGCACATCTCAATAATGCACATACCCAAGCTGTCTTAGTCTTTTATCAACCAAAAATTTTGTTGTGTGCCAGCGTGCTTGTCA
>DTRK01000100.1:8868-14084 GCA_012965955.1 Flavobacteriales bacterium | reverse complement strand
CTCTACAGCACGATTAACCGCTTAGTCAGTATCTCTTTGCCTGTTTCTACTTTCAAGAGATAAATTCCTTTTGATGCTCCTCTCAGATCCAGTGTATGGAGGGTGTCAACTTGCGGAGTGGCCACAATTTTCTTTAATACCTGTGTGCCATCCATATGATAAACATGAATTTGAATATCGCCCTGATTGTCGTCAGCCTCAAGATATAGAGTGAAGCTTCCACTAACAGGATTGGGATAAAGGTGCAGTTGGTTTTCATTATCACTTTCCGATTCCGGAACCGAGACAACAGAACAATTACCGACGGTTACATCAATGTCAAGCGTATCCGCACACCAGTATGCTTTGTTTACTACCAGTGAAACGGTGTATGTGCCTGCACCGGGAAAGGTGTAGGAAGGGTTCTCTAAGTCGCTGGTATCCGAGGTGATTGAATCCACTCCAAAGTTCCAATCAAATGAAACTACAGTATTTCCCTGATAGGTGAAATTTATCATGCAGGGATCACTGAGGTCCGGCGCCCAGCTGTACTGTAACAATGGATCATCCAGGCAGTAGGCAATATTGAACTGAAAGTCTCGGCTATTGGTTGACAGCAGCTGTCCGTTTCGGTATTCAGACACACATACCGCCACTACATATCTCCCTGCTTGAGTAGGTGTTCCTGTCATTAAACCGGTAACCGGATCAATCTTAAATGAGTCAACTGGCGCCGTTATGGGATACAGTGAATCAAAAGGAGGATTGATGTAATCCATCGTTATATTACTATTTGGTGGGCCGGAGGGGTTAGGGACAATGCCCCAGGTAAAGTAATCGTAATCGTTGGGAGCACAGAGGTAGTACACTAAAGAATCCCCATCAGGATCTGTAGCTGAATGATCATACTCAAACGGCGCATCCAGGCAAATAATGGTGGGTGGATAATTATTGTAATAAGGCGAACTGTTACAAACAACCAGGTTTGTGACAGGCACCACAATATCAAATCCAAAGCCTACTGAGGTCGGATTGGGAATATTTAATATTCCTTGATTTCGACAACAACGCTGGTAGGTGAAGTAATACTTTCCAGGAGGCAAGAAGTACGCTTGCTGATAAACTGCCTCTTCAACACATATATTTGGTGGCGCATACAAACAGAAGTTGTAGGTATTGTTTTCCAACGTATCAGGAGGTGGCAATACCATATCCATCTGAATATAGAGGACGAAGTTACCTGAGGTATCACGGGTATAGATCGAAACGAAAATGGGATCGTCAAAAGGAGGAACCCCGGTATAACAATCCCTATATAGTTTAACGGTAAAGAGGTAAGCGCCAATAAAAGGGTTAAGACACTCGTAATAGATCTCCCCACCGTACACATGTGAGGAGCGCACCTGCTTTGCGAACAGCCCTGCCATCAGGCAGCATAACAAGATGATTTTCATCCGCATGTTGTAAACTTAAGCATTGTGCAGGATAGTGTCAAGAAGCGAGTTTAGCGGCGCAAAACTGATCAAATCATGCGTTTCCTCTGAACTACTGACAATTCCATGACATTTCTTGAGCCCTTTTCCCGGATTATTGCACCGATATTCCAGCGCTGCATATTGAATAGTCTCAAGATCATATCTCTTAACATTAAGAAAGCCTCGCCAGAGGACATTGGTAAGCTGTATGCTGAAGGGGATGCACTTGCCACCAAGCTGGCGCTTTTAAAGAATACCCTGGGTCTGCAGGAGCTGATGTACCTTTCTACATGCAACCGTACTGAATTCTTGATTAAAACCAACTCTGAGTTAGACGAGAATTACCTGAAGTCGGTCCTGCTTGCCTTCAATGATAATCTTGGGCAGGAAGAGATAGCGGATTTGGTCGGGAAGCTGGATGTTTACGAGGGATCAGATGCCATCTTGCACCTTACTAACGTCGCTTCATCGTTGGATTCCATGGTGGTGGGAGAGAGAGAGATCACTGGGCCTGACGGGCGACTTGCTCAGACTGGTAGTCCGGCACAGCATTGTTACGGCAAAGAAAATATATTCAGGAACCGATATTGCAAAGCACCCGGTATCCGTAGTGTCACTGGCTTATCGCAAGCTTCGGGAGCTCAACATTGATATTGGATCCAGGTTGCTGATTATTGGTGCAGGCCAAACCAATACCGCGATGGCCAAATATCTCAAGAAGCATGGATTCAATAATTTGGTGGTATTCAACAGGACGCTTGCCAATGCTCAGCTACTTGCCGAGGAATTGAACGGGCAAGCATTTAGCTTAGCAGAACTTGGCGATAAGGGACAGGGTTTTGAAGTGATCATAACCTGTACGGGTGCCAGTGATTATATCATTACTGAAGAACTCTATGCGCAGATGCTCAATGGAGATACGGATAGAAAGCTGGTAATTGATCTGGCGGTCCCCGCGGATTTTGATCCGGAAATAGCACAGAACAGCAATATCAATCTCGTAGCCATTAACAATCTCAAAGACATTGCGGAAAGCAATCTCAAGCAACGAAAAGGAGAGCTGGTCCAATGCCAGGCAATTATAGATAATGCACTGCAAGAGTTTAAGAAGATCTATAAGCAGCGTCAGGTGGAGTTAGCCATGAGTGAAGTGCCGGATAAGGTCAAGGAAATCGTTAACACTGCAGTGAATACGGTATATGCCAAGGATGTAGAAAAGCTGGATACCGCAGCAAAAGAGACGCTCGACAAAGTCCTTAATTATGTAGAGCGAAAGTATATCTCCGTTCCCATGAAAATTGCGAAGGAAGTGTTGCTCGATAAGTCCTAGGCTGCCTTTCGGATAGCTTATTCATTTTTCATTATGGGCAAAAACCTAATCATCGGATCAAGAGGAAGTGACCTTGCACTTTGGCAGGCGAACTACATTCAGGATAAGCTTAGTGCTCTGAAGATCCCTGCGGAAATCAAGGTGATTAAAACGCAAGGTGACCTGGTACAGGACCTGAGCTTTGACAAGATGGAGGGCAAGGGTTTCTTTACAAAGGAGATAGAAGAGGCGCTGTTGAAAGGAGAAATTGACCTGGCCGTTCATTCTCATAAGGATCTCGAAACAGAACAGCCAAAAGGCCTGCAAATTGCGGCAGTTACCACTCGTGAGGAGCCCAACGATTTGATACTCATTAATAAAAATGCTGTTGACACCAAACGGCGTCTGGCATTAAAAGACGGTGCCACAGTAGGAACTTCATCTGCGCGAAGAAAGTCTTTTCTGAAAGGATTCAGAAAGGATGTCAAATTGAAGGACATGAGGGGCAACGTGCCAACCAGGATAGAAAAGCTTCAAAATGGAGAATACGATGCCATAGTCCTTGCTGCCGCTGGTGTAAATAGGCTGGATTTGGATCTCTCTGCATTCCACGTTGAGCTTCTGGACCCTACAGAATTCATTCCAGCTCCGGCTCAAGGGGTACTCGCCATACAGATCAGGGAAAAGGATAAGGGCCTGCAAAAACAACTGCAAGCCTTGAATGATGAAGAGACGGCTGCAGTGACAGAAATTGAAAGAAATATCCTGAACCAATTCCAGGGGGGATGCCAAACGCCCATTGGTGTTTATTGCAGGGCAAAGGAGGAGGAAGAGGGCTTCGAGGTGTGGACCGCAAAATCAGAGAGTTCAGATAAAGTGCCGAAGATGCTGTATACGGAGACACGCAATCCTAATAAGGTAGGAGAGCGATTGGTGCAGAGGTTTCAGGATATCGAAGGGACGAGTGTGTTTATTACGAGGGATATGCGGCGGGATGACGGCTTTGAGAATTTACTGGTAGGTAACGGCTTTGATGTGAATGGAAAATCGATGATTGAAACCAAGCGGGTAGCCGTGAGGAAAGATCTGGTAAGAGATGATTACACATGGGTGTTCTTCTCGAGTAAGCAGGCCATCTATCACTACCTGGGTCAATTTGATCCGCCTGAGGGTGTGAAGTATGGTGTGATAGGTAAAGCGACGGCGGCTGCCCTGCGCAAGAGAGGGTTAAGGGCCGACTTTATCGGCTATTCTACTGATACCCGGCTTACTGGTAAGCAGTTCGCCGCCTTGGTGGGATCAGAAATAGTTCTGTTTCCAATGGCCAGGGGAAGCAAGCGAGCTGTGCAGGAACAATTCGCGGTGAAGGGCCAGGTCATCAACCTGGTAGTGTATGAGACCGTAAGTCATGAAGATATCAAGGTGCCTATGAGCCATATTGTGGTCTTCACCAGTCCCTCGAATGTCATTTCATATCTTAAGAACAACCTGATCGGGCCGTCGCAGAGGGTCGTGGCTATGGGAAATGCGACGGGGAATGAACTCAATAATCACGGAGTCAGAGCATTTACACAGCCTTCGACTTTCAGCGATGCCGGACTGGCGCAGGCGGTCTTTGCGGCTTCTATTCAACCCAAAAAATCATGATGATTGAGAGACCAAGACGGCTTAGAGCAAATCCGATACTCAGAGAAATGGCAGCAGAGACGCGGTTGCATAAAGACATGTTCATCTATCCATATTTCGTGGTTCCGGGAAATGGGGTGGTGGAACCTATCGAAGCCATGCCCGGTATCAATCACTACTCCATTGATGAACTTCTGGAAGATGTGGAGGGGGGATTAAAGCTGGGGATTAACAAGATCTTGCTTTTTGGAGTAGGAGAGAAAAAAACAGAAGATGGCAGCTCTTGTTATCAGGAAGATTCAGTGGTGTGTACCGCCGTAAGAGCACTAAAAGCCAAGTTCGGGGCTGACCTGTACATTATTACAGATGTATGTGTTTGCGCATATACAGAGCATGGGCATTGTGGCATTCTCAGGGATGAGTATGTCCACAATGATTCTTCAGTTGAGCTGATTGCCAAAATGGCCCTTTCTCATGCACAGGCAGGTGCGGACATGGTGGCTCCAAGTGATATGATGGACGGTAGGGTGGGAGCCATTCGGGATTTGTTGGATGCAGAGGGGTTTGAGAATACACCCATCATGTCGTACGCTGTAAAATTTGCTTCTAATTACTACGGGCCGTTCCGGGAGGCAGCCGGCTCTGCTCCATCCCACGGTGATCGCAAGACCTATCAAATGGATTTTCGAAATGGCCGCGAGGCCTTAAGAGAGGCGGAACTGGATGAGCTGGAAGGTGCGGACATTATAATGGTGAAGCCGGCATTGGCTTACATGGATGTTATTTCGGATGTTGCAGAACACTCTTCCGTACCCGTGGCTTGTTTC
>DTRK01000100.1:2289-8858 GCA_012965955.1 Flavobacteriales bacterium | reverse complement strand
AATGTCTCAGGAGAATATTCCATGATTAAGGCCGCTGCAGAAAAGGGTATGGTGGATGAGCAAGGCATTGTGATGGAGACAATGTATGCTTTTGCTCGCGCAGGAGCTTCCATTATTATCTCTTATCATACCAGGGAGATCTTCGAGAAGGGCTGGCTGTAGAAGCTAGGAGAAAGCATTAATCCCCGTCACATCCATTCCCGTAATCAACAGGTGAATGTCATGCGTGCCTTCATAGGTCAGCACTGATTCCAGGTTCATGATATGGCGCATGATAGAGTATTCGCCGGTAATGCCCATGGCTCCATGCACTTGCCTGGCTTCCCTGGCCACATCACAGGCTATCTTCACATTGTTCCTCTTGGCCATGGATATCTGGGCCGGAGTTGCCTTTCCATCATTTCTCAAGGTTCCCAAACGCCATGCAAGTAATTGAGCTTTCGTGATCTCTGTGATCATCTCAGCTAACTTCTTTTGTATTAATTGAAAGCTGGCAATGGGCTTGCCAAATTGGGTGCGCTCCTTTGAATATCGCAGAGATGAATCATAGCAGTCCATGGCTGCACCGATCGCTCCCCAGGCAATACCGAAGCGTGCAGAATTCAAACAGCTCAATGGGCCTTTAAGTCCTCGTATATCCGGAAATAAGTTCTCCTTAGGGATTTTTACATCCTCAAATACGAGTTCTCCGGTGTTTGAAGCCCGCAACGACCATTTGCCGTGTATTTCAGGTGCGGAAAATCCTTGCATGTCTTTTTCAACCACCAAGCCGCGAATTTCTCCAGCTTCATCCTTTGCCCATACCACTGCAATATCAGCAGCGCTGGCGTTGGTGATCCACAACTTAGCACCGTTGAGCACTACGTGGTCACCTTTATCGACAATCTTGCTTTCCATGTTACTGGGGTCAGAGCCATGGTTGGGTTCCGTCAACCCAAAGCAACCCAACAAATCTCCATTGGCCAATCCAGGTAGCCATTTCATCTTCTGTTCTTCTGTTGCATATTCGTTTATAGGAAACATCACCAAAGAGCCCTGAACAGAAGCAACAGAGCGAATTCCAGAGTCTCCACGCTCTAATTCCTGCATCGAAAACTCCCAGGTTTCCAAGCTCCTTCACCAAATGCTGAGGGAACGTTCCGTTTTGCGCATGCTCCTCAATAATGGGGGACACTTCTTTTTTTACCCACGCTCTTACCGAATCCCGGATCAATTTGTGCTCATCGGTGAGCAGCTCATCTATATTGTAATAATCTGGTGATTGGAAGTGATCTGTGGCCATAATATTAGGTATTACCTCGTTGATAACCTGTCTGCCGAAGGCATGACGCGGCAAAATTAGCTAAAAGATCAATACCATGTAAACAATGTGGATAGCTGAATGTCTTACATAACCATAACACACGGAATTTTCGTAGGTTTGCACGTTTCCATAGATATCATTCTTTGCTGAGATAATGATCGTAACTCAAAGGCTAAAAAAGGTCTGTGAGTAGGGCATGGAACTATTGGGTGAAGAACTCGCTCAGGTTGCACATTAATGAAACTTCCCAATTACATTATCGTATTCCCTTTATGGGAAATTCTGATTCGTTCGTTTCTGTGTAACTTATTGTGTTACAGAGCTGAGCTCGCTATGGCATGTGGTTGGAATAGTAACAATTATCTAAATATCTATAATTACAAGGATAAGATAAAATGATACCTAAATCAGCAACTTCCTTTATCAAACCAGGGATTGGGTCTGTATTCTTCGGACTGTGGTTTGTTACTTCATGTGCCTTTGATAAGGGCGAGGTCATTCTTCCAGTAACAATGGAGTATTGTGATTCTCTACAAGCTGCAGACTCAACCATCGTATCCTATACGTGTGATGTCCAACCGATTATAGATGCCTATTGTACATTGGCTTGTCATAAGCCTAATTCTGCGCAAGGAACGCCTCTTTTACACAGCTATGAACTTGTTGAGGTCGTAGCTGACGATGGAAGTCTAATGTGTTCGATCAATTGGGACGGTGCCTGTATTTTCATGCCGCCCACGCCTGGAACAAAAATTGATTCGGTTTACAGAGTTACAATTCAAGAATGGATTAACAACGGCAAGGCCGAGTAATAGACGCTTATGAAAAAAGCAGTAATTATTATCGGATTGACATTGTGTTTATATGGCTCAAGAGCTCAGGTTTTCATCTCCAGCAGCTCGAAAATATCTTTCTCCGCCGAAACGTCAATGGAGAATATAGAAGCGAAAAACGTGAAATCTTCTTCAATGCTCAATACTAAGGCCAACCAATTGGTCTTCCAAATTCCGATTAGGGCGTTCAAATTCGAAAAGAATCTGATGGAAGAGCATTTTAACGAGAATTATCTGGAGTCTGAAAAGTATCCCAAAGCAAGCTTCAATGGTAACATCAATGAAGATGTAGATCTTTCAAAGGACGGAACGTACGAGGTTACTGCAACTGGCAAATTACTCATCCACGGTGTTGAGAAGGAAAGGACATTGTCAGGAATAATTATAAAAAGAGGAAATGAAATCTCTGTGGCAGGTGAGTTCAAGATCATGCTGGCCGACCACCAGATCAAAATACCAAAGGTGGTTATTGCCAATATACCTGAAGAAATTGATGTGAAAGTATCGGTGGTGTACAAACCATATGAAAAAAAGAAGTGAACCTATGAATCTACGGAAACTCCTTGTTTGCAATGGTTTCGCCTTTGTGATTTTCCTGGCCTTACCAGGTATGAGCCTGGCTCAGGATGATTTGATGAGCATGCTGGAAGCCGCTGATTCTACTGAATCGGAGAGCGAAAACACCATAGCCACTTTTAAGACTACCAGGGTGATAAATGCCCAGACCACGGAGGTGTTAAAGGCCAAGAGCTTAATTTTCAATATCAATCACCGATTTGGCAATGTCACCACCGGCGGTCATGGTTTTTTTGGATTCGACGAAGCGAGTAACATTCGGTTCGCATTCCTCTATGCCCTAACGGATCAATGGATGATATGCATTGGTAGAAGTAAGGTTAACGAAGATATTGATGGAAATACGAAGTTTAAATTCATGAGCCAAACAATGGACAATAAGACTCCCATTTCGATGGCCTGGTACTCTAATATCGCGTTCACTCCACGGATATCTCCTCAGAATCCTGATGGAAGCGATAGATGGACCAAAGCTGCTCATAGGTTTTCCTATACTCATCAGCTAATTATTGCCAGAAAATTCAGCTCTTCGTTCTCATTCGAGATATTGCCAACATTGGTACATCGAAATTATGTGAACGACCTCACCAATGAGAGAAATGGCGGTGAAGAATCCAATGACCTGATCGCCCTGGGGTTTGCGACAAGATTGAAAGTGACGCAACGCATAGCGGTTGTTGCAGATTACTTTTACACCTTCTCCAAATTCCGCAGGTTCAATAGTGACTTTCCTTATAACGCTCCCCTGGGTATTGGAATAGAGATTGAAACAGGTGGTCATGTCTTTCACATTAATTTCACTAATTCATCAGGAATCATCGAAAATCAGTTCATTCCGAACACTCCTGATGCCTGGAATGATGGAGATATCAAACTGGGTTTTAATATATCCCGGGTCTTTTACCTATAACGGATTACTCGCAGAGGTGCTCCTAAATCATAAGCCCGCAACCTGCCTGCCGTTCGTAAATAGCAAATCAATATTGTGCCTTTAGATTCAAATGTTTACGGCTACACCTACGCGCCCGGTGTAGATTTTTCAGCTGGCCAATCACCTGATACACTCGTTTCAACCCAACATATTCTACAGCCTTCGCACGAAGAGGCAATTGACAAAGTAATGAGTTCGCCTGATTGGATATTGGGAGTACTGGTGCTTATATTATTAATACTGGCTTGGGTTCGGGTTTATCATCTAAAGCGCCTGAAACAGTTGTTGCAGGCATTTTTATATAAGCTGCATGTGTACACGATATTGCGTTCGAATGACTCCATGATAAAGCGAATAAGCTTGGGGTTGAATGCTATTTTTATCTTAAGTATGTCGTTGTTTTTATACCAGCTTATTGAGTATTACGATGTGTTCTTGCCATTGGCAGATACTATCAATTCCTTTTTATTGATTTTGCCAGTGGTGCTTTTGCTTTACCCGCTGAAGTCTCTTGTGTTACAGCTTGTCGGCTGGATCTTCAGTGACACTGAAAAATGTTCAGAGTATATCTTCCATGTGTTTCTTATCAATAAAATTTTAGGACTTTCTCTCATCCCAATAGTAGTACTGGCGACCTATCTCTCTTCTGGTCAGGAAGTGCTGCTGCAGGTAGGGGTCTCGCTGGTTGTACTTTTCTATGTTTACCGGTTATTTCGCGGTTATTTTATAGGAAGGGCCAATGCTAATCTTTCCCAGTTCTATATATTTTTATATCTTTGCACCCTCGAAATTTTACCGCTGATTATAATCACAAGATTTGTTTCGAGCGCACTGTAACGATTCATAGGATCATTGGTCCGTTATTAATAACCACCACATTATTTTTATTATGACAAAGGTTCTCTCTATTTTAGTGTCACAACCTCAGCCCGAATCAGAAAAATCCCCATATTACGGATTGGCACAAAAACTCAAGCTAAAAATTGACTTCAGGTCATTTATTCATGTTGAGGGCATCCCAGCTCAGGCCTTTAGAAAAGACCGCATCGCCCTTGAGGAATACAACTCCGTAATCTTCACTAGTAGAAATGCTGTAGATCATTACTTCCGTATGTGCGAAGAAATGAGAGTGCCGATCAGGGACTCTGTAAAGTACTTCTGCGTTTCGGAGGCTATTGGGTATTATCTTCAAAAGTATGTTGTGTACAGGAAAAGAAAGATATTCAATGGTAAGCAGACATTTGGGGATTTAATAGCAGTCTTGAAAAAGCATAACGACGAAAAGTTCTTGTTGCCTTGTTCAGATATTTTGAAGAAAGAGATACCTAAAAAACTAGAAGCTAATGATTTGGAGTATAGTAAGGCGGTCATTTACAAAACGGTTTGCTCTGATCTTTCGGACCTGGCTAATGTTAACTATGATATGTTGGTGTTTTTTAGTCCGAGTGGAATAAAGTCTTTGTTTAAGAACTTTCCTGAATTCAAGCAAAACAATACCAGGATTGCAGCATTTGGCCCGACCACGGCTAAAGCAGTAGAAGATGCTGGGTTGACACTTAATGTCAGAGCACCTCTTCCGCATGCCCCTTCAATGTCAATGGCCATTGAAGATTACCTTAAGACTTCCAATAAAAGATAGTAAGGCTGGGGTAGCGCTTTAGAACCCACCTACCTTGCTTACTGGCAGGCACGTTGCTGGTGGTCCTTCTCAGGCATTCCAAGAACGATGGACCAATCTTTCAAAAAAGAGGAAAGACTTCATTCGAAGAAGATCATTGATCTACTCTTCGAAAAAGGAGCGTCTTTTGCCATTGACCCTATCAGAACAATTTGGCTGGAATCAGAACTTAACCCTGGTTGTCCCGTACAAGTACTCATTGCCGTTCCTAAGAAGAACATCTCGAAAGCCGTTCAAAGAAATAAGCTCAAGAGACGTATGCGGGAAGTATACCGTAAAAATAAAAGTCCCCTGCTGGAGGCTTTAAAACGAAAGGGTAATTCAATTTCACTGGCCTTGGTATATACAGGGAATGAGGTAATGGCTTACGCACATATTGAGGAGAAAATAATTTTATCTTTACAACGTTTATCAGATATGTATGAGGTGGATACTGACTAAGCTGTTTTTGGGGATTATCAGGTTGTACCAATTAATTATCTCTCCGTTATACGTTGCAACCTGTAGATTCAACCCAACCTGCTCAGTTTATGCACAGGAGGCACTTCGCAAACACGGGCCATTTAAAGGAACCTACCTATCGTTTAAAAGAATTTGTTCATGTCATCCCTGGGGAAGTCATGGATATGATCCGGTACCTTAATTGTAGATAAATTGCATGCTATGAAGAAAAAGTTTAAAGTATTAGCTGTCGTATTGGCGATGTCAGTCATTTCAATAGGGTCGGTTGGTTTCGTCGACAACTATTTTGAAATATCTAAGAACCTGGACATATTCGCCACCCTTTTTAGGGAATTGAATATGTACTACGTTGACGAAACTGACCCTGGAAAACTCATTGAAGAAGGGATCGAAGGCATGCTCTCTTCCCTGGATCCTTATACCACATATATTCCTGAGTCAGAGATGGAGGACCATCGTTTCGCCATTACCGGTAAATATGGTGGCATCGGAGCATTGATCCGCAAGAGAGGCGATAAAGTACTGATCGCGGAACCATATGAGGGTTACCCCGCGCATAAAGCGGGTTTATTGGCAGGTGATATCCTGCTGGAGGTGAATGGAAGTAAGATCGAAGGCAAGAACACCAGCCAGGTAAGCAAAGTACTAAAAGGACAGGCCGGAACGACGGTGAAGTTGTTAGTAGAACGCGAAGGTGAAAGCAAACCCTTGGAAGTGGTCCTTGAGCGTGCTGAGATTAAGATTAAACCAGTTCCATATTCGGGAATGGTCTCTGACAAGATCGGA
>DTRK01000100.1:0-2265 GCA_012965955.1 Flavobacteriales bacterium | reverse complement strand
GCGAGATTAAAAACGCATTCCTTGAGCTGAAAGATAACAACGAACTTGAAGGTCTTATCCTGGATCTGCGCTCTAATCCAGGTGGCCTGCTAAGAGAGTCTGTCAACCTGGTGAACCTATTCGTGGGCAAAGGGAAAACGATTGTTAGTACCAAAGGCAAAATGGAAGATTGGGACAAGGTACACAAAGCCTTGAATGCTCCAATTGATGCGGAAATTCCACTGGTGGTTCTTGTAAATAGCCATTCAGCATCGGCCTCTGAAATAGTATCAGGGGCACTGCAAGATCATGACCGTGCGGTTGTTATTGGACAAAAAACATTTGGTAAGGGCCTGGTGCAGCAGACGCTGAAGTTAACTTATAACTCTCAATTAAAGGTCACGACGGCTAAATACTATATTCCAAGCGGAAGGTGCATTCAAGCGTTAGACTACTCAAATCGAAACAATGATGGAAGCGTAGGGAAAGTGCCAGATAGCCTGATAACTGAGTTCAAAACCGGTAATGGACGTACTGTATATGATGGAGGGGGAATTGATCCAGATTTGATCACGGAAAGAAAGCCACCAATCAAGATTGTTGGCAAGCTGATTTCTAAGCTATTGATATTTGATTATTCGGTAAAGTATGCAAGGGAGCATAAGACGTTAGCTCCGCCACAAGAATTTGAAATATCTGATGAGGAATACGCAAACTTTGTGGCATTCCTTACTGACAAGGATTACACGTACACCACTGAGAGTGAAGAGCAGATGGAGAAGCTCAAGAAGATTGCCGAGAAAGAGTACTACTTTGAAGATGCCAAAGAGGAGTACCTGGCGCTAAAAGAGAAATTAACACATAAGGAAACAGATGATCTGGATAAGTTCAAGCCTGAGATTAAAGCGCGTTTGAAAAATCAGATTATTACCAGGTACTATTTCCAAAAAGGCCGTGTTCAAGGTGCTTTGAGCTCGGATGAGAATGTAAGTAAGGCTATTGAAGTATTATCTGATAAAGCTGCTTACAACGCCATACTTTCAGGCACAGCGGTCAGCGAGGTGAATCCACAAGAGAATAAGTAGTAACTTATACACTTTTATCGATCTCGGTGCGTTATTCTTGCTCACCTGGTACCCCAGCTAACATGTCCGCTCTTACCCCAATAAACCACACCAGGATTTATCTATTTGGCTTGATGGTCATGGCTGTGGCCTTGCCGACCAGCAATTTGCTGATGTCCCTTGCTCAAATAATTATTGGCACTAATTGGGTATTGGAAGGACAATACAAAGAGAAAATAAAGCGCTTTATCGCTAATAAACCAGCGTTAATATTCACATCTATGTTCGGCCTGCATCTTCTCGGGCTTCTTCATACAGCAAATTGGGAATATGCAGCGTGGGATCTAAGAAATAAAGTGCCCCTCTTTGTATTGCCGTTTCTTATTACCTCTTCAAATCCTTTATCAAGAAAGATAGTGGATAAAGTCTTTTCAGTTTTTTCGATTTCCATTTTAATTGCCACTATCATCTGTGCTGGAGAGCTCACTCCGATCAATAACTGGGTTCGAAACATGCTAGATTATCCCCCAACAGAAATCATGGATGCCCGTAACATCTCGCATTTTATTTCTCACATACGATTTGCGCTCATGATATGCCTGTCATTTTCTTGGTTGATGTTTCAGTTGTTACAAACTCAATTATCGCTAGTCAGGCGCATAGCCTTAATCGCTATTTCTATCTGGTTAGTGGTATTTCTGTTCCTGATGGAGTCGGTAACCGGATTGACCATTGTTATTGTGGTAGGGTTCAGCACACTGCTCTACCTGTCCGTGCAACAAGAAAGCAGAATAATAAGGGGCATTTCCATATTGTTGCTCGCATTGATTCCAGTCCTGACATATAGATACATGGCCAATATGGTCTCAGATTTTTATAAGGTCAAAGAGGAAAATGTAGCTGATCTTCCCAAGTATACAGCTTCTGGAATGCTCTATTTTCATGATCTGGATAACCAACAGTTAGAGAATGGGAATTATGTGTGGCGGTATGTTTGTCATTTAGAAATTGAGCCTGAGTGGGAGAAGCGCAGTGCAATACCTTTCAAGGGAAAAGACAAAGCCGGCCAATTTGTCGAGTATACGCTCTTTCGATATATGACCTCGAGGGGGTTACACAAGGACGCCGAAGGATTGGCCCGGATGAGTGATGCGGAGATAACAGCTGTGGAGAATGGAATAGCCAACGTAAGATTCACCGAGGTATCGAGTATTGAATCAAG
>DTRK01000099.1 GCA_012965955.1 Flavobacteriales bacterium | reverse complement strand
GATGATTAAAAATGACTTTTATAAGGAAGTTCAGGATGCGGAAAACGCGGGTGCGTCACCTGAGGAATTGAAAGCCCTGCTGGGAAAAGGCCGCGCGAAGCGGGGGATGTTTGAAGGAGACTTAGAGCAAGGCGAACTGGAGATTGGTCAGGTTTCGGCCCAAATTGATCAGATACTACCGGTGAAGGACATTATCTCAATAATGGTTGATGAATTTAATCGTTTATCTGAGGCGATATCAACTATGAAGCTATAAAATGACTAGCAGTAACCTATTAGCTAAAGTATTCGTAACTAGATTGTTGCAATAGCTTCAAAAGGGTAAGATCCATAAAATATATTTTTTCACAAAGCGTTAATGTGGAATAAAGCGCATTCTGTGCATATATTAATCTGGAAACCAAATCAATCTCACCACACTTCATTGGATGAGTTTGCTGAGAATATCTATCAATGGAAGATATTCACGGCCTCTTTGTTGGTAATTGACACGTCTTATTACTGAAATGAACCTGTTCCTTCATATTTTTGCAAGATGATCCTCAGGGCTTTAGCTATATGTACACTGAGCATGCTGGTTTTTTTGGCCTCTGTGATGGCACAAGCGCCTGCATTGAAATGTCTGGCGGTTGACGTGGCTGGCGATGTCCAGCTTACCTGGGAGGTACCCAGTGATTCTTGCGGATCGTTTTCCAACTATTACATATACAATTCACTCCTTTTAGCGGGTCCATATCTACTGATTGACAGTATTGCCAATTTTAATGTCAATACCTATACTCACGTAGGAGCAAATGCAGATTTGACTTCGCGTTTCTATTACGTTCGAGCCAATTCAGGATGTGTAAATACCACTTCGGATACGCTTGAAACCATGTTTCTCTCTGTTGGAAATACCTCAGGTGGAACAGCAAATATGTCTTGGAATACCTTGCACACGCCTCCTATTCCTACGAGTACCGAGATGATGCAGATTTTTCGGGAAGATCCAATTTCCGGCCTTCTAACGCTGATTGACTCGTCCTACCAGATTTCAACTTACGCAGATCCCTTTACTACTTGCTCAGACTCTATTGATTATCAAATATTTGTCCTTGATTCTTCTGGTTGCATTAGCAGCTCCAATATTGCATTCTTGGAGCCAGATATCATTGCTCCCGTGCAAGTGATAATAGATTCGGTCAGCGTGGATCCTATAACTGGCCTTGCAATAATAGGGTGGGAGGTCAGCACTTCCATCGACGTTGTAGCGTATATTATATATGTGGCCAATGCCTTTGGAGGCTGGGACTCTGTGGGGATTTCCTATGGATTGAATAACACGTTCTATATGGACCTTACTTCCTACCCTGATACCCAATCCCTACTTTACGATATCATTGCCGTTGACACATGTGGAAATAAAAGTCCTTCAACTACCGGGCATTCTACCATTTTGCTCTCGGCCTCATTGGATACTTGTGCTGGGGAGGCTACGCTGGATTGGTCGCCTTATTATTTATGGACATCGGGAGTCAACGACTATACGGTATTTGTCAGTGAAAACAGTGGTGCATTTAACTCCGTAGGAACAGCTCTTGGAACACAATTCACGTTTTCCGGACTTAATCGGGGAACAGCGTATTGCTACTTTGTAATGGCCAATGATGGTACTGGAACAATGACCTCTTCATCCAATATTATATGCACCTACACAGATACTTCCGCCTCAGGGGGAGTGCCTTTCTTAATTACGGTTGAGGCCCGGGATTCTGTTAAGAGTCTCTTGGTTTGGAATGAAGAACCCACATGGGTAACACTGGTTGGTTCTTATGATATTTATAGGAGTTTTGACGGTGGGCCGTATTCTTGGATTGCTTCTGTTCCTTTCGGGACAACCTATTTTGAAGATTTATTAGACCCTATAACTAATTTTGTATCAGGCAGGGGGCAATTCTGCTACTATGTGGTACCGGTCAAGTTCAATCCCAACCTCTTCGGATGTATTGATACCAGCAACACTGAATGTGTTGAGCAGTTTCCCAAATTTGTTCTGGCAAATTCATTCACTCCGAATGGTGATGGTATTAATGATGTTTTCTCCCCAATTAGAATGTTTATTCAAGAAGAGAGGTACCATCTGATTATTTTTAATAGGTGGGGACAAAAGATTTTTGAAACTACAGACATTAATGAGGGCTGGGACGGCACCGTAAAAGGTTTTGTGGTTCAGAATGATGCTTATGTGTTCTATGTCAACTTTACCATTCGCCACGGTATCCCGGTGCAAAAAGCTGGAACAGTGTTGTTGATACGCTAACGACAGGAAAGCCTCCATTCCATTGCATCCAGCACCAAACACTCCAAGTTTAACACATAATACACCATTCGCCAATAACAAATAACCAAATAATTACACTACTTTTGTCCCGCAAATAATTCAATATTATTGTTTGCACCATGAACGCCACCACGAAATTTGACAAGGAAGGCCTTACCTATGACGACGTACTCCTTGTTCCAGCTTATTCTGAAGTTCTCCCAAGGGAAGAGGATATAAGTATCCAGACTAAACTTACAAGAGAAATTACCCTCAACTGTCCTATTGCTTCGGCAGCCATGGACACGGTTACGGAATCCAAATTAGCCATAGCCCTCGCTCAGGAAGGCGGTATCGGCGTGCTGCATAAAAACATGTCCATAGAAAGGCAAGCCGACGAGGTTAAAAAGGTAAAACGGTCGGAGAATGGCATGATACTGGATCCGATTTCCCTCCCTTCAGATGCTACTACAAAAGATGCTTTGGTTATCATGCAGGATCATGGAATCGGAGGTATTCCAATTGTAGCTGCAAGTGGAGAGTTAGAGGGAATATTAACCAATAGAGATCTTCGATTTGAGAAAGATTTAGGCAGGAAAGTATCTGAGGTTATGACCAAGGACAAACTTATCACTACTGACGAGGTAGTGGACTTAAAAACGGCGGAGGGCATTCTTCAGAAGTACAAGATTAAGAAGTTGCCCGTCGTAGATAAAGCTAACAAATTGGTCGGCCTGATAACATTTAAGGATATTGTCAAAGTGCAACTCAGTCCCAACGCAGCAAAAGATGGTTTCGGAAGATTGGTGGCTGCCGCCGCAGTAGGGGTAACAGAGGATATGATGGATCGAATTGAGGCTTTAGAGGGCAATGATGTTGATGCAATTGTTATTGACACGGCCCATGGGCATTCTTCGCGGGTGATCAAGTCCCTGAAGAACGTTAAGAAAGCATATCCTAACCTTCAGGTTATTGTAGGAAACGTGGCCACGGCAGAAGCTGCAATTGCCCTGGCCAGTGCAGGCGCGGATGCTGTCAAAGTGGGCATAGGTCCAGGATCTATATGTACAACACGAATAATTGCAGGAGTTGGCGTTCCACAGCTAACGGCAGTAGTGGAGGTTGCTGAAGCCTTTAAAGGCACTGATATTCCGATCATTGCGGATGGCGGTATTCGTTACACCGGAGATATAGTAAAAGCTTTGGCGGCTGGAGCCAGCGTCGTAATGACCGGATCCTTGTTTGCAGGAGTTGAAGAGTCACCGGGAGAGACGATAATATTCGAAGGGCGCAAGTTCAAGTCTTATCGCGGGATGGGATCAGTGGAGGCCATGCAAGAGGGCTCTAAGGATAGATATTTTCAGGATATGGAGAATGACAATAAGAAATTGGTTCCTGAAGGGATTTCAGGTCGCATTCCTTATAAGGGAAGCTTGGGTGAAGTGGTTCACCAAATCATAGGCGGAATTAGAGCGGGAATGGGTTATTGCGGATCTCCAGACCTTAAAACTTTGCGCAAGGCTAAGTTTATACGAATTACGAATGCGGGAATTACTGAAAGCCATGTGCACGATGTAACCATCACTCGCGAAGCACCCAACTACAGCCGATAATATAGTACCTAAGATAATTAATCGGTCTGTATCTTGATAGTTAATGCCTGATTAGCTAATTTTGCACCCCGATTATTTAAGGATATTATAGAAAAACATTATATGATGAATATCAGAGTTGTATTACTGATTGTACTCTCGACAATCCTGCTGTCGGTCGCTGCCGATAACACAACGTTGGCTCAAAGCACAGATGATGACCAGGTATTGATGAAGGTAGCTGGCGAAGATATCACCAAAGGTGAATTCCTAAAGGTATACTTCAAGAACAGTAAGAAAGACAAGGAGATTGACCCAAAGTCCCTTGAAGAATATCTTCAGCTGTATATAAATTTCAAGTTAAAGGTGGCTGAGGCCAAAGAACTTGGCCTGGATACTACGAAGGCTTTTATCACTGAACTAAGCGGATATCGTGCACAGCTGGCACAACCTTATCTCAATGACAAGAGGATTTCTGAAGCCCTCATTCAGGAGGCCTATCAGAGAAAACAGTACGATGTTCGTGCGGGTCATATCTTAATCAAAGTAGGAATGGAGGCGGATCCACGAGATACCCTGGTGGCTTACAGAAAAATAGTTAAACTCAGAAGGCGCATATTGAATGGAGAGAATTTTGATGATGTGGCAAAATTGGCCTCTGAAGACCCATCTGCAAAAGACAATGGAGGAGATTTGGGGTATTTCACGGTGTTTCAAATGATTTATCCTTTTGAGACCATGGCGTATAATACGGAGGTGGGTAAAGTATCCAAGCCTGTAAGGACCCGGTATGGCTATCATATTATTAATGTGAAAGATAAAAGAGATGCACTTGGCGAAGTCAAGACCTCCCACATAATGGTAATTACTAAAAAAGACAACACCCAGGAAGAGCTGTCACAAGCTAAGGTAAAAATCGATGGAGCATATGCAGAGTTGGAGAACGGAAGCTCCTTTTCGGAAGTTGTACGAAAGTACTCCGAAGACAAGAAGACCTCGGTTAACGGTGGTGCTTTGCCCTGGTTTACTACTGGGAAAATGGTTGGTGATTTCGAACTGGCAGTTGCAAGCCTTACCCAGAAAGGTGCTTATACAAAACCAGTTAGAACACCTTATGGATGGCATATTATTCAACTAAACGATAAGAAGAAATTGCCTGAGTTCAATGAAATAAAGGGTGAGCTCAAGTCTAGAATTGCTAAGAGTCCCAGATCTAATAAGCCTCGCGAAGCTTTCGCTAGCAAGGTGAAAAGTGAGTATGGTTTTAAACAAACAATAAGGCACCGGAATGAGTTTTATGCGGTAGTTGATGACACTTATTTCAGAGGAAGATGGGACATAGCCAAGGCAAAAAGTTTAACCGGACATCTATTTACAATTGGTGACAGGGACTATAGCCAGATTGACTTTACGCGTTATATCCAGAAGCATCCCACTAAGAGTAAAAAGAAGGCTGTACGTCCCGCAGTAAACAACTTGTACCGGAAATTCGTGCAGGAAAGCTGTATCTCCTACGCTGATTCAAAGCTGGAGGCTAAGTATCCTGACTTCAAATCTTTGGTTCAGGAATATCACGATGGAATACTCTTATTTGAATTGACAGACGAAAAAGTATGGTCAAAGGCGATCAAGGACACAACGGGCCTCAAGATTTTCTATGGAAACAACAAGAACAATTATATGTGGGGCAGGAGACTTGATGCTGAAGTGTACACTTGCGATGATGTAGGCGTGGCAAAAAAGGTCAGAAAGCTTTTAAAGAAAAAGGTCAAAAAGGGATATACAACAGAATATATTTCCAAGACTATCAACACAGAGAAAAAAGTTTTGACAATTACATCTCAAAAGTACCTGGAGAATGAAGATGAGTTGATTAACACAATTAAGTGGGCGCCGGGAGTTACAGAGAATATGGAGATTGATGGAAAGATCGTCTTGGTAAGTGTCAATGCGGTGTTGAACCCCATGCCGAAGAGCCTCATGGAATCCAAGGGATTGGTTACCGCAGATTATCAAACCTATCTGGAGAAAGAGTGGATTGAAACACTTAAGAAAAAGTACACAATCGAAGTTGACAATGATGTACTATCTTCTATAAGGTAGCCTTGAACCCCGTGCAAGCGCCTGAGCCCAGCATGGAAAAATTCAACATGGGTCATATAACAAGTGTTCTGTTGGTGTTAGCATTGGCCGGCATCCTGCACGCTTGTTCCTTTTTTCACGACGAGTCAACCAGCTCCAAACGAGTTGCTCGAGCTTTTGATAAGTATCTATACAAAGAGGATATTGTCGACCTGATCCCAATGGGAACATCAGCTAAAGACAGCGCTATATTGGTCAATAGGTATCTGGAATCGTGGATAAAGCAGCAACTGGTGCTCAATAAAGCGAAGCTGAACTTATCAGAGCAAGAGGCCATCAAGCACATGGAAAAGCAACTCGAAGATTATCGCTCTTCCTTAATCATATATGCCTATAAAAAAGAATTGATAAAGCAGAAGTTAGACACTGCGGTGTCTGATATGAAGATCAATGAATACTACAACGACAACGTTGACAATCTAATTTTAAAGGATGATATCATTCGTGTACGATATGTGAAAATTCCTAAAGCTGCTCCAGATCTTGATAGCGCTAAAAAATGGTGTGCTTCTGAATTGGATGAAGACATAACAGCCTTGGAGGAATACTGTCATCAATATGCCAAAAGCTACTTGCTCACAGAGAAAGAATGGATACTGTTTGAGAATCTGAAGCTGGAATTAGGATCAGGTTTTGATAGTAATAATCAGGAGTTTGAACCTAACATGATGCTTGAATCGGAGGATTCCATGCACGTCTACTTAGTCTATGTCTTGGACCTTATCAGAAAGGAGAATCCAGCACCGGTTGAGTATGAAAGAGAAAAAATCCGCGATATTATATTAAATCGAAGGAGATCAGAATTGATCCTGAAAATGGAGGCAAGTACCTATCAGGAAGGGATCAGTAAAAACTATTTTGAACTGTACAAATAAGAAAAATAAAAGACCTGCGTTATCTTGTACATCAGCATCCAATTATGAACACAATAAGCATTAAAGTTATTCTTCTGGCAACAGCGATAATGGGTGTGATTAGTTCGACATATGCGCAGCCAGCAGACGGCAATTCAGGAACGAATCTCGACCAAATAGTTGGCATTGTCGGAAATGAAGTAATCCTTAAGTCTGAAATTGAGCTTCAGTATCAATCACAAGGTGCAGTCGCGTTTCAGGGTTATACAGAAGAGCAGGCGAAATGTCTTATTATGGAAGATAATCTCTTTCAAAAATTGTTGATCAACCAAGCCAGGATCGACAGTGTGGAGGTGTCAGATGAACAGGTTGATGGGGAGTTGGACAGAAGGATGCGTTTTTTTGTGGATCAAATTGGTTCTGAAAGGAAACTGGAAGAGTACTACGGAAAGTCAATTTTGGAGATCAAAAGTGAGTTTCGGGAAATGATTGAGAATCAGTTGCTGGTACAAAAGATGAGGGCAAAAACTACTGAGAATATTGCAGTGACTCCTGCTGATGTGAAAGCGTATTTTGCTGGTATTCCCATCGACAGTTTACCTTATATAAATTCAGAAATTGAGATCGCGCATATCGTTAAAAAGCCACCTATTAGTCAAGAGGAAAGGGAGCGCATTAAGACCAGGCTCGCAGAGCTGCGCAAACGAATTGTGAATGGTGAAGATTTCGGACTGCTGGCCTATATGTACTCAGAGGACCCGGGTTCTGCAAAACAAAATGGAGAGCTAGGGCCAGTAGAAAGAGGGGCACTTGTTCCAGAATTTGAAGGTGTGGCATTTAACCTGAAAGGAGATCAGGTCTCTGAAATCATTGAAACCCAGTATGGCTACCATATCATGCAGCTTATAGAACGGATAGGAGAACGGGTAAATGTGCGACATATACTACTCACACCACAGGTGTCAAGTGTGGATTTAAAAAATGCAAGGGAGTACTTAGATAGCATTCAGCAAGTCATGTTAACAGATACGCTAACCTTTGACGAAGCCGCCGAGAAATTCTCGGATGATGAAGAAACAAGAATGACGGGTGGGAAAATGATCAACCCTCAAACTGGCTCTACCAGGTTTGAGCCCACACAAATTGATCCCATGCTGCTCTTCAGCATTGATAAGATGAAAGTCGGTCAAATTTCGGAGCCCGTATTAATGCGGACTGATGACGGAAAGGAGGCTTATCGCCTGATAAAACTGATCAAAAGAACGAATCCTCACCGAGCAAGTCTCAAACAAGATTACCAAAAACTACAAGCTGCAGCCCTGGAGGAGAAGCAAAGCCATGCCATCACTAAGTGGATTGCTAAAAAACAAGGAGACACGTATATCAAGATTGGCCCAGCTTACAGCGATTGTACGTTCACGAGCAGCTGGAACGGACTTGAGTAGCTGAATATTTGCTGTTTTGCGGTATGAGGTATCTATTTACTGTATTTCTGTTATTAACTTCTATCCATGGTTTAAGAGGGCAACCGGTCGTTATGGACTCGGTTAATAACCAACGCATTCTAATAGGAAAGGTAACACAAGCCAATATAGCCGATTCCATCTGGTATCGTGAGAATTATAATGCAGAGTCAGCTTCCTCAGAAGCTTTAAAGAACATCAATAAATTATCTAAGGAAGTTACTGTGGAGGTGTTCTTTGGAACCTGGTGCGATGACAGTAGATACTGGGTCCCTTCCTTCATCGGCTTAATTGACAAAACGGAATTGGCGGACCAGGTATCTTTGGTCGCTGTGCCACGCTCAAAAAAGACCGCAGAGACAGCCAAGCTCAAGGAAATAATTGAAAGGGTTCCTACGTTTGTTTTTTGGCGAGAGGGTGAGGAGATTGGACGGATTGTGGAAACTCCCAAAGTTTCATTGGCGATAGACATGATTGGAATCCTTAAGCAGTAACATATAATAGTGTTTGAAACGTGCAATGACAATGCTTAATACACAGCAGGATTATTATAGGGAAGTTCCATCTGACCTATTTAATGAAAAAAATTATTAACAGATGAAACGATAGGTTATTGATATATTCGTATCCTGATATAAAGCTAAAGAATGGATCAAACCCAGATTGATAATGAGTCAGACGTAAAGGCCGTCGATACCCTTGTAGAGAAGTATCACGCCTTGCGTAATGAAATAGGCAAGGTGATCGTCGGACAGGATGATGTTATACAAGAAGTACTCATTTCTGTATTTAGTCGCGGACACTGTTTATTAATTGGCGTACCTGGGTTGGCGAAGACTCTGTTGGTGAACACAATTTCCAGAACATTGGGCCTTACCTATAGCCGAATTCAATTCACTCCTGATCTAATGCCTTCTGATATACTCGGTACAGAGATCCTGGACATAGCTGATAACAACCAAACCCGGGAGTTTCGATTTGTGAAAGGGCCTCTGTTTGCCAATATTATACTCGCTGATGAGATCAATCGATGTCCACCCAAAACGCAGGCTGCCTTGCTGGAGGCGATGGAAGAACGAGCGGTTACGGTTGCTGGGAAGAGATATGAGATGGGTGATCCGTTCTTTGTCCTTGCCACGCAAAATCCAATAGAGCAGGAGGGTACATACCCACTCCCGGAGGCTCAACTCGACCGGTTTATGTTCAATGTTTGGTTGGATTATCCAACACTGGACCAGGAACTAAATGTGGTAAAACAAACCACTGGCGACCACGTCTCAAAATTGAATGTAATCCTCAGTGGTGACGAGATCATAGCCTATCAAAAACTAATTAGAAAAATTCCTGTCCCGGATAATGTTACAGAATATGCGGTAAGGCTCGCTACAAGCACGCGGCCTGAGAATGTCAAGGATGGTGATGACAATATTGTAGCCAGGTACATTTCATGGGGAGCGGGTCCCAGAGCCTCTCAACATCTCATTATAGGCGCAAAATGCCATGCAGTGATAAATGGTAAGTACTCACCAGATATAGAAAATGTACAGGCAGTTGCCAAGCCAATTTTGAGGCACCGGATTATCCGCAACTATAAAGCGGAAGCAGATGGGGTTTCTGTGGAAGAAATTATTGACAACTTACTCAGGCAGGATTAACCGTCGGACCCACCAACTTCTGCATCTTAAATTGCCGGCCAGCCGTGTTCACAGAAACATTATCAAAAGTAATTTAGGCAGGTTTGACATCTTACATTATCAACCAACCTCTTCTTCTCTTTCCACAAACTCAATTCCGTGCTGACTTAACTCCTTTAGAGTAGGTTCATAAATCTCTTTGGTAATTGGCAGCAATACGCCTGGGGAGTTAATCACGCCGTTGGCGATGTGCTTAGTTGCAATTGCCATTGGGAGACCCACTGTTTTAGCCATGGCAGTGTAGGTGCTGTCATCTCCTTTAACAACCAACTCCGATATCAGTCTTTTTAGTGAACCATTGATCTTGTAAAATACGCGATGCATCATCACAATCATATCCTTGTCATCAGGCTCAAGGGTCCATTTTTTCTCCAGTATATGCTGAAGAATTTGGGCCGGAGTGGCATTTATTAACCCCACGACGGTATCATCAAACAATCCAAGCCAGGTTAGCTTTTCCAATTCATCAGACTCAATTCCAATTCCCATATGATAAGCCACTTTGAGTTTAACCGAATCTCCTGGGTGGTAAAACACGAATGAATTGATAAATTCCCTGTGTGTCATCTTCTCAGTATTCTCCATAGTATAGGAGTCATCCGTTGCCCCAAGCTGAACAAATAGGTCCCAGGCCCTGCAGAAACCCGGCCTTCTCAACGTGCCTCTATATAGGGTAGGGATGTCGTCAATACCGTAGACTTCCCGGTATTTTAGTGAATCTCTGTTTGCATAACCTTCAAAGCTGCCGTACCCGTTAATATTGATCTTTTCTATCCTGTTGAAAACTTTGTGATAAGGGATATACTTGTATTTCCCCTCTTGAATAAACTTTACAACCCCCTGTCCAGCCAACACAACATTCCGTGGGTTCCAGGTGAATTTGTAGTTCCAAGGATTGTTATCGCTCTCTGGAGCAACCAGCCCCCCGGTGAAGGATTCAAATGAAGTAAGTAATCCTCCTTTGGCTTTAATCTTCTCCAGGATATCCATTGATGAAAGATGATCAAGTCCTGGATCTACACCAATTTCGTTCAGCAATACAACACCTTTTTTCTTCGCTGCCTCATTCAGGTCATTCATCTCATCAGAAACATAAGAAGCCGTGACCATATGCTTGCCAAGCTCTACACAGTCCTTGGCTACATCCATATGCATGCTTGGGGGCAGCATTGAGACAACCACGTCTGCCACGCTGATCTCTTTCTGCCGCTGTTGCGAGTCCAGCACGTCAAAGGCAATCGCCCTTCCATTTTCATGGCCATTGATCCGCTCTGATGCAAGGTCAAGTAAGATGTCACCCACCTTCACCCTCCAATCATTGTCACCAGATTGTTCAAGTAAGTACTTGATCAATGTTGGCGCTGACCTTCCTGCCCCTATCACAAGAATATTTTTCATGAAATTTGAATAGCTTTGACGTGTACTAACCAAGCACCTATCTTGGTATGGTTTGCTAAAATAAAAACTTAATATGAATCCTTTGTCATTGATACAAAAGGTTTTCTTGCTTCTCGCCGGATTGTCAGGTGCTATTAACATTTTGTTGGGCGCAATGGCGGCCCATTGGCTAAAAGACAAACTCAATTATTGGGAGCTTGGCACTTTTGAAACAGCAGCAAGGTATCAGATGTACCACACCTTGGCACTCATTGGGTTAGCCGTGATGATCAACTTCTATCCGTCCAAACTCCTGAATTGGGCCGGTATATTTTTTATTCTTGGTATAGCGTTCTTCTCTGGGTCGCTTTACCTGATGTCAGTAAGCACACTCGTTCACAGGCCTGGCCTTGAAATGTTGGGTCCAATTACACCCATTGGTGGGGCATCGTTCATGGTAGGCTGGATGCTCTTGGCTTTATCTATCGTACTAAATTGGAAATCACGTTAATAAAATTGAGCTTTTTATTGCTTTCATGGTTTAATTCTCTTGAGAATAATATTTAATTTCGCGTCGTTAGGCAAAGAGATCAATTATCCTTAAAACCTATTAATGAGCAGCATGGAAACAGCTACGTTTGTGGATCTAAGCCAATACGGTATAACCGATGTCACAGACGTCGTTTATAACCCTTCTTATGGACTCTTGTACAACGAAGAGTTAAGAAGTGATTTAGAAGGGTATGAGAAAGGCCAACTTTCTGAACTGGGAGCTGTGAATGTGATGACTGGTATTTTTACCGGTCGTTCTCCTAAGGACAAGTATATTGTAAAAGACGAACTGACCGAGAATACGATATGGTGGGATGATCAGGCAAAGTCTTCGGATAATAAGCCATTGAGTCAGGAGAATTGGAAAGCATTGAAAGACGTGGTCACCACTCAATTGTCTGGGAAGAGGCTCTTCGTAGTCGATACTTACTGTGGAGCTGATGAGGAAACACGTGTTAAGGTACGGTTCATAGTTGAAGTTGCATGGCAGGCACACTTCGTCAAGAACATGTTCATTAGGCCAACAGAGGAACAGTTGGTAGATTTTACACCTGATTTTATCGTGATGAACGGTGCAAAGACAACGAATAAAAACTGGGAAGCGCAAGGATTACATTCCGAAAATTTTGTGGCTTTTAATATAGCAGAGGGTATTCAACTCATTGGTGGCACCTGGTATGGAGGAGAAATGAAGAAGGGGCTGTTTTCGATGATGAACTATTACCTTCCACTAAGAGGGATCGCCTCTATGCACTGCTCTGCAAATGTGGGACAGGATGGAGACACTGCTATATTCTTTGGCCTTTCCGGTACAGGCAAAACCACCCTGTCTACAGATTCAAAAAGACAGCTAATTGGCGATGACGAGCATGGTTGGGACGATAATGGGGTCTTTAACTTTGAAGGCGGTTGCTATGCCAAGACAATAAACCTTGATAGGGAAAGTGAGCCGGACATCTTTAACGCGATTAGGAGAGATGCGCTCCTGGAAAATGTGACGCTTGATACTGAGGGAAAGATAGACTTCACTGACGGGTCTACCACCCCCAACACCAGGGTGGCGTATCCTATCTATCATATTGAAAACATTGTCAAACCTGTTTCAAAAGCTGGACACGCAAAAAAGGTCATTTTCTTAACCGCTGATGCTTTTGGCGTTTTGCCTCCAGTATCAAAATTAACCGCCGGACAGACCAAGTATCATTTTTTATCTGGGTTTACAGCGAAATTAGCTGGCACAGAAAGGGGAGTTACCACTCCTCAGCCTACTTTCTCAGCGTGTTTCGGTGCTGCTTTTCTCTTGCTTCATCCAACAAAGTATGGTCATGAGCTTGTAAAACGGATGGAGGCAGCAGGGGCTACTGCCTATCTCGTGAACACCGGATGGAACGGAACAGGAAACCGAATCTCAATAAAAGACACGAGAGGCATTATCGATGCAATTCTAGACGGATCAATTGACAACGCAGAAACTAAGACAATTCCCTACTTCAACCTGTCAATCCCTACATCTTTGCCTGGTGTGGATACCAGCATACTGGACCCTAGAGATACATATGCTGACGTGGCCGATTGGGATAAGAAGGCCGTTGAATTGGCTGATATGTTTATTGCCAATTTTGAGCAGTTTACTGATAACGAAGAGGGGAAAGAGCTCGTATCATACGGTCCTGAACGCTAAGTTCATCATTTTTCATTGTATCTTGTCTTTTTCAGCTTTAGGAAGCTGCAAACACTCTCGTCCAACAATATTTTTAAATGAACTTGTTTTACTCAGCAGAAGTTAGCGATACTGACTGTCCTCTGGGAGAAGAGGAATCAAAGCATGCAATCCGAGTACTTCGCTTATCAGCCGGAGATGAGATTCATGTTACTGATGGCAAGGGGAGCCTGTATGCTGGCATCATATCATCTACGGGTAATGAAATTTGCAATGTTGACATATTAAGGAAACTACCAGAGCAGAATAGGCGCTTCTCCAAAGTCCACATCGCCATAGCTCCGCCTAAGAACAACAGTCGGTTTGAGTGGTTCCTGGAAAAGTCATGCGAGATTGGCATTGACACCATCACACCTATTATATGCGAGCATTCAGAAAGGCGCAAATTACAGGAGGATCGGTTG
>DTRK01000098.1 GCA_012965955.1 Flavobacteriales bacterium | reverse complement strand
TGAAAGGGAGCCAGCTTAAAGCCGCATTGCCGTCTATACTGTTATCGGCATTGGGAGGACAAATGAATATGAGAATCAAGGGGACAATAACTGCAAAGGCAAGGATGTTAAGGAAAAAGATTGATGTGGACGTTACAGATTCAGCTGCACTATGATTAGGTACGTCAGCGCACTTCTTCTAATTCTCTTAATTATTGCTCCGGCTTCTGGTCAAAAGGACATCGGACTCAAGGAATTCTATTACCCTCCGGCAAGCAAGCTTTTCGATGCCCGCCATTATTTCCAAACCCTTCAATACTACAATGACGAATTGGCTGTGATGACCTTAAAAACGGCCAAGGATTCAGCTGATATGGCCAACGTGTATTACCTCAGGGGGCGATGCAAGTTCGAGCTCACTGACAAGCGCGGAGCTTCTGAAGATCTTACTTTGGCAATTGAGCTCTTTTCCAGGCAAGAATCCTTCTATTATTATCGGGGATTGTCCAACCACTGGTTGAAGCGGTATAATGAAGCCATGGCAGATTATGACTCGGCTATCAAATTGAATCCAACCAAAATGGCCTATTACGTCAACAGGGGCTTTGTCAAATATCTCACTGGTGATTTAGATGCGGCGTGCTATGATTTTTCCAAGGCAGGAGAGAATGGATCCTTTGAAATTTATGAGGTGATTAAGGATTACTGTAACTAGACCTAAGTTAGAAAGCTGAAGGATCTATACTAGCAGACATCTTTCTACTTTCCACTTTCCACTTTCTACTTTCTACTTTCTACCTAACACCCAACTACATATTTACCTTATTCGCCCCGTCTTCACACATTTACCTCCACCAGGCATTGCCTATTAGAGATGCTTTTAGTA
This sequence comes from Flavobacteriales bacterium, assembly GCA_012965955.1. Classification (GTDB taxonomy): domain Bacteria; phylum Bacteroidota; class Bacteroidia; order NORP154; family NORP154. Next base: position 3,210 of record DTRK01000098.1, on the reverse strand, counting down.
TTTTTCAGCCTAATTCCCTGAGTAAAGTGGCAACAGCTGAGACAAAAAAAGCGGTAAAAAAACACAATATCGACAAAGCGACCTTGCTCAAGGCGTTTGAACTTATGTGCACAGCCAAATCAATGGCAGAATTGTACGAGGAGAATGCCAGCGTGACCAGTAAGTATGTTCATGCTACCTCCAGAGGCCATGAAGCGATTCAATTGGCATTGGGTATGCAGCTGCTTCCTCAAGACTACCTCTCAGCCTACTATAGAGATGACTCGATCCTACTCAGCATTGGTATGGAGCCCTATCAATTGATGTTGCAGCTGATGGCCAAACGAGATGATCCATTCTCTGGAGGAAGGTCTTATTATTCTCATCCAAGCCTGAACGACAATGACAAACCCAGGATTCCTCATCAGTCATCTGCCACGGGCATGCAGGCAATACCCAGTACAGGCATGGCAATGGGCCTTCAATATCTGGAAGCTAAAGGTTTATCCGACGATTCAAAGGACAGAGGTATCGTTGTTTGTTCCCTGGGCGATGCATCTATCACCGAAGGAGAGGTTTCAGAGGCCTTTCACATGGCAGCATTGAAACAGATGCCAATATTATATTTGATACAGGACAATGAATGGGATATTTCCGCACATGCCAGTGAGATCAGAACACAGAATGCTTCAGAATTCGCGAAAGGGTTTAAAGGATTGGAAGCCGTCTCAATTGACGGTGCTGATTTTTTTGAATCATTTCAAACCGTTACAGATATAATTGGCAAGATTAGAAAGGAGCAAAGGCCATTTCTGCTGCATGCAAAAGTACCGCTGTTAGGGCATCACACGTCAGGAGTTCGAATGGAGTGGTATCGTGAAGATCTGGATGAGCACAAATCCCGAGATCCTTTTCCAAGATTCAAGAAGGATCTGGAAGAACAGGGTTTCGATACCAATAAGCTTGCATCAATAGAGGCAGCGGCCAAAGAGAAGGTAGCTACGGATTATCAAAAAGCACTGGAAGCGGACGATCCTTTACCAGAGGACCTCTTCAATTTTGACTACGCCCCTACCCCAATAACGGAAGAAAAAGGTGAACGGGAGCCTGAAGGGAAAGAACCAACACTAATGGTTGACTGTGCCTTGTTTGCCATTAAGGAACTCATGCAAAAACACCCTGAATGTTTGCTTTATGGACAGGATGTGGGGAAGCGCCTGGGTGGTGTATTCAGGGAGGCCGCCACGCTCGCCGAAACTTTTGGAGATGACCGGGTGTTCAACACTCCAATACAAGAGGCCTTTATCGTTGGAAGTACCGTAGGTATGTCGGTTGTTGGATGTAAACCTATTGTGGAAATTCAGTTTGCCGATTATATCTGGCCAGGACTGAATCAGCTCTTCACTGAAGTGAGCAGATCATATTATTTATCGAATGGGAAATGGCCTGTAAGCTGCATAATCCGCGTACCTACTGGTGCATATGGCAGCGGTGGCCCCTATCATTCTTCCAGCGTTGAAAGCGTCGTTGCCAATATACGAGGTGTGAAGATCGCCTATCCCTCCACCGGTGCAGATCTAAAAGGGCTCATGAAATCGGCATATTACGATCCCAACCCTGTGGTGATGTTTGAACACAAGGGCTTGTACTGGTCGAAGATCAAAGGCACTCAAGACGCTAAGACAATTGAACCTGATGAAGACTACGTCATTCCATTCGGGAAAGCGAGAGTAGTTCAGGAGGCCGATTCAAGTCAGGAAATTAAAGTGAGTATTATAACTTATGGTATGGGCGTGTATTGGGCCAAAACGGCGGCTGAATCTTTACCGGGCCAGATTGAGATCATTGATTTGCGAACGCTAAACCCCATCGACGATGCAACCGTCTTTGCATCTGTGAAAAAGAACAATCGTTGCCTGGTTGTAACAGAGGAGCCGATATTCAACACATTTGCCCAGGCATTGGCAGGTCGCATTCAGAATGAGTGCTTTCAATATTTGGAAGCACCCGTCAGGGTTGTTGGATCCGAAAACTTGCCGGCAATTCCTCTTAATTCTACCCTGGAGGCAACAATGATTCCGTCAGCGGAAAAGGTCTTGGCAGAGATCGAGCAATTGATCAACTATTAACGGTTACCCTCGTCAAGAATGAAATTACTCAAGCGCATACTGAAGATTCTTGCAGCGATCGTTGTGCTTATTGCTATTATAGTAGGCGGTATTATTTATTCCTCCAAACCTAAATATTCCGGTGAGATCACACTTGAAGGCGCCCTGGAAGAGGTAGAGGTGATCTATGATGAATTTGGAGTTCCGCACATTTACGCCAAAAATGAGCACGATGCCTATCTGACACTGGGATATGTTCACGCTCAGGACAGACTCTTCCAGATGGAGATCATGAGACGAGTTGGAGGGGGACGACTTGCTGAAATATTAGGACCAAATCTGATTGAGACCGATAAATTTTTCAAAACGATTGGCATAGAGGATGCCGCGGATGAATCCGTGGAGATGTTTATGGAAAACTGGGATAAGCCCTGGCATCATTCAGCGATGGCTTATTTAGATGGGATCAATCACTTCTTGAAGAATGGTCCGACTCCCCTGGAGTATACTTTGCTGGGAATTCAGAAAGAAGACTTTACACCCAAGGATGTTTATCTGATCATAGGATACATGTCATTTAGCTTCGCTCAGGGGTTTCGCACGGATCCTATGATGACTAAAATATATAGGGACTTAGGTCCGGAGTATCTCAATGATCTCGTGCCACATTGGGTCCCCGGTGATGAAATGATCCAAAATTACAAGGTGCCCGATTCTTCGATTACTGATGTCATTGCCATTAAAACCATTGAGATAATTGACAATTTGCCAGCTCCGGTACTAATTGGAAGCAATAGCTGGGTATTAAGTGGAAACAAAACCAAGTCAGGAAAAGTGATGTTCGCTAATGACACGCATATTGGATATGCCCAGCCCTCAATTTGGTATGAAGCTCATATCGAATATCCTGGATTCAGTTACTACGCCAATCACCTGGCAGGATTTCCCAACGGCCTTGTGGGCCATACAAGAACTGCATCAATTGGCCTGACCATGTTTGAGAATGACGATGTTGATTTTTTCGTTGAGAAAGTAAATCCGGATGATCCCAATCAGGTGTGGGAGGAATTGCCGGCAAGTTTTCGGATCCAACAACCCTGACGGGTGCTTCCAAATATTGAAA
>DTRK01000097.1 GCA_012965955.1 Flavobacteriales bacterium | reverse complement strand
GCTCCGGACTGACACATCCAATCAGGTTTGAGTAAGGTGTAGTAAATGGGTCCATCTCTTGCGTTTTGATCCCCTGAATAATTAACATTTCATGGTTTACAAACTTTAACTCTGTAAATTCGGTGGCCAGTTTTTTTTCCTAAACTTGCACCAAATTGAGAGAATCATGGATTTTGATCAGAAGGTATTGGACCGGCTGAAGAAGCTGGAAGACAAGTATGAAACGATGGGACAGAACACGGAGTCCTATCTTGATGGACTCCTGTACGCGGATTCGATGACCTACTGGGACTATTTAAGGATTGACACCCTTCTCTCACTGCAGGTGCCCAAGACAGACTTTCCTGATGAAATGGTGTTCATTTTGTACCATCAGATAACTGAGCTCTATTTTCGTCTTACACTTCATGAAATTGATCAAATCTCCAACAACGGTCGTGAAGTACTTAAGACCGGGGAAGATAAAGGGTGGAAAACCAAACTTGATGTGGACTTTTTCATCGAGAGATTGACCAGAATCAATCGATATTTTGAGAGCCTAACCATGTCTTTTGCAATTATGGTAGACGGAATGGAGAAAGACCAGTTCCAGAGATTTAGGATGTCATTGCTCCCAGCAAGTGGCTTTCAATCCGTTCAATATCGAAAAATTGAAATATGTGCTACTGATTTCAAAAACCTCGTAGCGGTTGAAAAGAGAAAGGATATTGACACCAACGCCTCCATAGAAACGATGTACGAAGATATTTACTGGAAGTTGGGTGCCATGGAATTGGCTACTGGCAAAAAGACGCTTACCCTAAAGCAATTTGAGAAGCAGTATTCGGATGAGCTCATCGAATTGGGCCAGAAAAGAAAGAAAGACAACTTGTGGCAAAAATACATGGAGCTCTCTGATTCGGATCAGAAAAATCAAAAACTGATCAATGGCTTAAAGCAGTTTGATATAAATGTTAACGTCAATTGGCCGCTGGTGCACTATAAGTCTGCGGTGAGGTATCTCCATTCCAAAGAGGAAGACATTGCTGCTACCGGGGGTACGAACTGGCAGAAATATTTGCCACCTAAATTCGCAAAGCGGATTTTTTATCCTGATCTCTGGTCTGATAAGGAAAAGAAGGAATGGGGTAAAAGATGGGTGGAATCGGTAGTGTAATAATTCCAAATTAGCGTGATACTAAAGCTTTTTAGCCACAACTTGAGATTTACCACCGGAATCGGTATCATTCTACTATCATTAGTGCTTATTAGCTATATCAGCAACCCCGAACCATTGGCTGAGGTACATATCCCCGAAGAGGAAGATGTTGTTGAGGACGTGATCGATTCTGTGCTTCCAAATTTCTATGTGTTAAACGGGATTGTCTCCGACTCTCTAATACACTATGAAGGTTCTATAAAAAAGAACCAAAGCTTATCCGAGATTCTGTTGCGCTTTAATGTGTCTTACAGTTTAATTGATGCGCTGGCGAAGAAGTCAAAAGATGTTTTTGACGTGAGGAAGTTTAAGGTTGGCAAGAAGTACAACATATTTTACTCTGAAGACTCTGTGCAGCATGTTGAGGCATTCATCTACGAAATTGATGCAGCCAACTATGTGGTTTATCGCCTCAGGGACTCGATCAATATTTACCGTGAACGCAAACAGGTAGATGTGGAGATTAGAACAGCTTCGGGTATAATCAACTCATCACTTTGGAATACCATGGCTGATAATAATATTGATCAAGGAATAACAATGGAGATGGCTGAGATCTACGCCTGGGCCGTGGACTTTTACAGAATCCAAAAGGGGGATTGGTTCAAAGTGATATATGAGGAAAAGTACGTAGAAGGTGAGAAGGTGGGAATCGGCAGGGTACTAGGTGCCAGATTTAACCATTCTAATGAAGATTACAATGCAATATACTTTGAGCAAGGAGAAACCAGCGACTACTTTGACGAAAACAACAAGAGCATGCGCAAGGCATTTCTCAAGGCACCTCTCAAGTACAGCAGAATTTCATCTCGTTATAGCAAGCGTCGCTTCCATCCTGTGCAGAAGAGATATAAACCGCATCTGGGAACCGATTATGCAGCGCCAAAGGGAACCCCGATCATGTCTACCGGGAATGGAACCATTGTAAAGTCTGGATATTCAAAAGGAAATGGCAATTATGTCAAGATCAAGCACAACAGCGTTTATGCCACGCAATACTTGCATATGACCAAGATCAAATCTGGAATCCGCAAAGGGGTGAGGGTGAGGCAAGGAGATATCATTGGATATGTTGGCAGCACCGGACTGGCCACAGGGCCTCATGTATGTTACCGTTTTTGGAAGAATGGCAAGCAGGTAGATGCCTTGAAGCTTAAACTGCCAGCATCTTTGCCAATTGATGCCAAATACCTTGAAGAATACAAAAAGGTAAGGGATAAAATTCAACAGCAACTTGACGAGATCGATCTCGAAGTTGAGGTTTAGAAGAAACCTGCCTTATTTAACCTTGAACTCCTTTTCGGCAAGTACAGTTCCACCGTATAAGACCTCCACCCTCCAGGGTCCTTTCATCTTCTCATTAATGGTCTTGTAGCTGAAAGTACGCCATCTGGGCCCTTTAACCCTCAGGTCAACACTGGATACTTCCCGGCCATTATAATACCATTTGTGGGTAATGGTTGCTTCAACATCAAATCCCAAATTCACCTCTGTATGAAACCATATTTTGTCTAATTCAGCGGGGAAGGAGGTTGATGCTCTTATTGGTGCCCGATCCTGTACATCTTCGCATAATGTGAGGTTGGCTATCCGAAGCTCACCAGGGGTTGCAGCAGCAGCAGTTACATTTGGTTGTTTTGTACTACGCCGGTCTTCTGAAACCCTCATTTTCGTTTCAGCCGTTTCAGGTGATTTGGCATTTGAAACGCGCTGTGCGTCAATTACCACCTCAATTTCATAGTGCTTGTTTCCCCTTATATTCTTAAACGCAAATTTGCCATCTCTGTCAGATATAGCTTCAGCAATTGTTTTCTTATCATCTCCCAACAATTTTATTTTGGCTTTTGAAATTGAACCTGGAGAGGACCCTTCATTTTTCAGAGTTCCTGAAATTGAAATAGGTGTGTTATGTACGTAATTAGGATCATCCCCAGGTGTCTTGTCGACACCAGTAGTTGCAGTTTTTGTTCCTTCTACTTTGACTTTAACAGGTCTTCCCTCCGCTTTAGCTTCAACTTCTATTGCTGCTTCCTTACTAGCTGGCAAGTCATAATTGATCATGTATAGATCCAGTCCACCATAGCCTTTGGGATTGTTTTGATGGTAATAGCCTCTTTTCCCATCAGTTGACGCAACATAATATTTGTCGTTTGCGACGGTGTTGATTGGATATCCGATATTCTCAGGTGTACTCCAATTGCCTTTGCGATCCATTATTGATTTGAAAATATCAAACCCACCCATTGTTTTGTGGCCATCAGAGCTGAAGTAGAGCGTTTTGGAATCAGAATGGATGAAAGCCGATTCATCATTATACGGGGTGTTGATCGTTTTTCCAAGATTCACAATATTTCCCCAGGTCCCGTCCTTTTGCAGCTCAGCTTTATATATATCCGTTCCCCCAAATCCACCTTCTCTCTCGCTGTCAAAATAAATGACTTTCCCATCTTTGGAAAGAGATGCCATTCCTTCCCATTCAGCGGTATTAATATCCCCTTTGAGTTTCGTTGGTTTGCTCCACTCTCCAGACTTTAAGGTGCTTAAGTAGATGTCTCCTGACGTTTCATCACTGTATTTGAGGATTAGTATTTGTTTGCCATCAGCCGATATGCTCACAGCTGCCTCGTCTCCACCATCTGTATTGATATTGTCGCTGATGCTCTTTGGTTTTGACCAATTTCCATCTTTTTTGAAGCTGATGTATATATCATCATTTGAAAACCTCTCTTCACCGGGTTTCAAGCCTTGACTTGCCTTGATCTTCTTATAGGTGAAGATCAGTGTAGATTCGTCTGCAGATAACCGAGGTACATATTCTGTACCTTCGGAATTGATCTGTTCGCCCATGTTGCGAATGAGAATATCAAGTTCATTGGCAATAAGCTCCTTTCCGACCTCGCAGCTGTTGCGCATTCTCGAAATGAGTTCGCGATCAGAAGAGGCCAGACTTTTACTGGCCAATAGAAAATCGAAGTACTTTATACCGAGATCAAAGTCGTTATTGGCATGATATGCTATTCCAAGATGAAAGGCCAATCCTTCCCGGTCCGGGTCAAGATGCAATACTCTCTCAAGATAGCTAATCGCCTGTCCGGCTTCACCGGGTTCATAGAGAAAGCAGACACCGGTTCTGTAAATAAATTCAACTCGCGAGGGATAGCGTTGAGTTAATTGCTCATATAGCGGCCGCGCACCAGCATAATCACCTATATTGTAATACAGCTCTGCCTGCTCGCGCAATTTAATACTACCCTGTACAGGGATGAGCTTCTGCGAGAATTGCTTACCACCCTGGCTATGCGCCGACGGGGCACTCCAGCACATAACTAATAAGAAGCTTAATATGACACAAATCGACCTCATGAAGATGGCGGTTTTAAAAATTAATAAGGAAAATACTAAAAAAAGTTCAATGCTGGAATAAATTTTCAGTGACTACATCCTTAAGATACTTGCGCTTCCCGTTGTGGAATATTATGGTGAAGGCATCTCCAACATCTCTTTGAATGACCTTATCTCTCAGGGCCTCTGCCTCTGACAGTGTTCTAAAATTTCCAATTAGAAATAAGGTCAAATCCTTCTCACCCTTTAGCTGCTCCACTTCTCCCAGATCTACAAATGGGGAATGATCAAAGTTCTCAGGGTTCTCCAGCGCCGCTATTTGGACTTTGAAAACCAATTGATCGACCTCCTTTGCACCATATCGTTTCATGATTTCCTGATAGAGTTCCGGATTGATAAAATACAGCCTTTCCAGCGATGGAATATTTGCCGGCATTGTAGTGTATTTGTTTTCCAAAGCGGTTCCTTTACCAATCCGAAATTGTCCATTGTCATCAGTTAATATGTTATTCACTTTAACTCCTTTTTGAACCAAACCCGACAATTTGACGGTTCCTATCATTATGGGGTCACTGTTCGGAATCAGGCCGGGGTCCTTTCGCTCAATGGTAAAAATATAATGCTGATCAGGAAGAATGTTGATGAATCTGAAATCTCCTTTTTGGTCGGTTTCCACAGTCCTGGAAAACGTTCCGCTTTTGTTCACGACTCTAACTGTTATTTCGGCGCCGGGCCTTGTGGGGTTTTCTGAATAAAGAAGTCTCCCATCTATTGTTAGCTGCGGTTTGAAACCAGGGGAGTAAAAGTTTACATCGCTTATAATTTCCTTGAACTCGGCCACATCTGTAGAATTGACTTTTGACAACTTTGCTGTAAATCCATTCGCCTCATATGTTACAAGGTATTCATGGCCTATGGGTAAGCTGATGATATACTCTCCCGTAACGCTATTTGATGTGAATGGCCCCAGTTTCCTGACACCACCATCATATATACACGTAATCCTGGCATCTATGTATTCGTCATTGGCAAGGATTTTACCTTTCAGCAACACAATAGGGGAGGGCTTTGACACATTTCCCAAGGTGACGGTGTAGATATCCTGTTGGCCATAACCTCCATTCCTGCTTGAGGAGAAGTAGCCCGTATTTCCGTCCCCTGTTACTACATAATAGATATCATCAGCGGTTGTGTTGATAGGATATCCAATATTCTCAGGCTTCCCCCAATCACCTTTTTCATCACGCCTGGAGATGAATATATCGTAACCACCCATGCTCTTATGCCCCCTGGAGCTGAAGTAAAGTGTTTTATCATCTGCATGGATGAACGGGGCATCATCATCTTCTGATGTGTTGATATAGGGGCCTAACGGAACTGCTTCTCCCCAGATGCCATCTTCACGTTTAACCGACATATAAATATCCTTGCCACCTAAACCTCCTGGTCGTTCGCTTGAGAAAAACAGTGTTTGTCTATCAGCCGATAAGCTGGCACTTCCCTCCCAGTGATCTGAGTTGATATTGATATTTAGTTTGATGGGGTAGGTCCACGCTGTACCATCACGCTCACTAATGTAGATGTCTCCTGACCCTATTTCTGTGTCCTTATATATGAATAGCGTTTGTCCATCCACAGAAAGTGCAATACTGGCATCATGTCCTGTGCTGTTGATACCCTCCTGTACCTTAGTGTTGAATACTGTTGCGTAGAACAATTTGTTTTTCTCTGGGGGGATCCATGAATCCCCTACCTTATATGATAGATAAATATCTTCAGAGTATGTTCCTTTCGGATCTGGATATCCGTACTCGTCTCTCAAGCCACCTATGCTCTTTTCCCCTTTATAGGTATAGATCATTATCGACTGATCCATTGAAATTACCGGAACATATTCTGAACCATTGGTATTGATAGGCCTGCCTATATTTTGGATATTGACATCCAGAGGAGCCTGAATGAGCATTGTGCCGGTACGGCAATACTTCATGTGCCGTTCAGTTTCCTTTCGGATCTTATCGGAGGATTTGTCAATGTCTATAGCCGCATTAAAATGTTTGAGTGCTAGTTTGAAATTATAATTTTTGTGATAGGCACGTCCCAGGTAGTATTCCAGGTCCTTGGCTTTTGGGTTTAGCTTCTTTACTGCCTGGAGATACTCTATTGCTTTGTGCTTATCCCTGGACTCGTGTATATAGCAGATACCGATCTTGTACTTGTATTCCACCGATTTGGGGTCTCGTCTTTCGAGATTGGAATAGATCCTCAGGGCGGCACTATAATTCTCTTGCTTAAAATGAAGCTCAGCTTGTTTCTCCAGTTTCTTGTTGTTGTCTCCGGAACCAAAAGAAGCAAAAACCCAATTTGCCTGGATGTTTAGCATCAAACAGCTGATAATCAATATATCTCTGCTATAGCTCATCTGTGGAATTAAGGCTCAGGATTTATAGAAACCATTTGCAACTACCTCTGATAAGAGTCTCTTTTCCCCTTTGTAGAAAATGAGGATAAATGCATCGCCCTGTCCCTTTCGGATGGCTTTGTTCTTTAACTCTTCGCTGTCTCTAAGTGTTCTTAGCTCTCCCATGGTATATCGCATCAGACCATCTGCCCACATCTTCTTAGTTACTTCGCCCAGTCCGGTAAGGTGTGAATAGTCCACAGGTTTGGTCGATTTATAAGCACCAACCTGAATTTTAAAGACCAACCCGTCTGCAGCTATTGAACCATATTTATCCAGCACTTCCTGATATACATCAGGGTCTGAAAAATCTACTTGTTCCAGTTCTTCCTTGCTTTCTGGCAAATTGCTGCTTAACAGATTGTCCTCCTTCAGTTCTATTTTGAATGATCCGTTGCTATCTGTAATGACTCCGTTGACCTTTATATCCTTGACTCCCTGGCCCCTCAGGAGAGCCTTGCCAACAATAACAGGATGCACATAGGCTTTGAGGTCCGGATCCTTCTCGTCGATTGACAAAACATACTCCGCATTTGCCGGTACGTTAGTAAATTTGAAGTATCCCCGGCTATCCGTCTCCGTTTCGCGCTTTACCAAATTTCCACTCTTGTCTTTAATGTACACGGTTATACGCACCGCAGGCCTCGCAGGTGATTTGTGATACAGTACGCTGCCATCGAGTGTTAGGGAGGGCTTATACCCGTCCGAATAAAGATCAACGTCAACCACCAATTCTTTAAATTCCACAGCTTCGGAACCCTTGACATTTTTGATATGTGTTTCATGTCCTTCAACGTCGTAGTAGACTGAATAATCCTTCCCAACGGGAAGTGACACCAGGTAAGATCCTGTGGAGGCATTGGAGCTGTAATTTCCCTGAACAACATTATTATCTGAGTCCTTCACCGTGATGTTGGCCGCGACCGCGGAGTCATTGGCGGTAACTATCCCTCTTAGCATAATCAGAGCATGGTCATGTTTGATTTTATCCAAATGCGCTATGTAAATGTCTTGTTTCCCCATTCCACCAGGTCTTCCAGACGAAAAGTAACCCCTTTCACCATTGGCAGATACCACATAAAACATATCGTCTCCTGCAGTATTTAGAGGATATCCCATGTTCTGTGGTTCTGACCATGCCTCCCCATCCCATTCTGTTTTAAAAACATCGTAGTTACCCATATTGAAATGCCCTTGAGAGCTGAAATAGAGCGTCTTTCCATCCGGATGCATAAATGGAGCGTCATCGTGATGAGCAGTATTGATTGCCCGGCCTAGATTTTCTGCTTCTCCCCATACTCCATCATCACGCATTCTGGATAAATAGATGTCTTTACCTCCCTGCCCGCCAGGACGTTCGCTGGTGAAATAGAGTGTCATCCCATCAGGTGAGAGGCTGGCACTTCCCTCCCAGTGAGAGGTATTGATATTATTATTGAGCTGAACAGAAGGGCTCCACTCCTCACCAACGAGCTGGCTCTGGAAGATGTCTCCGCCGCCGTCCTCAGAATATTTGTATACAAACAATGTTTGACCGTCTCCTGATAACGCAATACAAGCATCATGCGTAAGTGAGTTGATATTAAACCCAATATTTTCGGGTGCGAGCCATGCCTCTTTCAACTTGTACGAGATCTGGACGTCCTCGTAGTAATAACCTTCCTGGTGCTCCTCTCCATATGCATTTTGCAGGCCCCCAAGACTCCTCTCTCCTGTATAGGTGAAGATCAAAACTGATTCATCACTTGAAATAACCGGAACGTATTCAGAGCCTTGAGAATTTACCGGTGGGCCCAGGTTTTCTATTGCGATATCCAAAGGATCCTTTATGATTTCTTTACCATTGTTGCAATTAATGATCAGCCGTTCGACATGCTCCTCTTGTTTCTGGGTGAGCTTTTTATCAGCTTTCGCCTTTTCAAATATGTCAAGCGCCTCATCGAACTTGTGATTCAGATGGTATGCTTTTCCTAGATAATAAAGTATGTCTTTTGTAGCGGGATACTCAGCGTATATTTCTTCGAGAAGTGTAAGTGCCTGATCTGTCTTTGTTGGGGTATACGTATAGCAGATACCCAGATGGACCTTGTACTCAAAACGCCCTTCAAAATGCACGAAGAGTTTTTCAAACAGTTGGGCAGCAGTCGAGTAATTTCCTTCATAAAAGAAGAAATTGGCGTCCGCCAGTAACTCATCTTCACCTTCCCCCACCACCAGCACATTGTCAAATTCTTTCTGAGCGGAAGCATTGTCATGTACCGCAGAGACAATAAGTGCTATTAGGCTCAGGATGAAAATTATTCTAGTCATAATAGGGCTTTCATATCAGGTTGCTTATAAACAAAAATAACAAAAGTAGCATACGGTGCAAGTATTGAAAGTACTTTAAAGAGTGTAGAAATTATTGGCGATCAAGTCTTTAACGAGGACCCTCTCACCGTTGTACTTTGCTGTAACGAAGGCAAGATTGGTTCCCTTGTTAAGGACACTCTTTTTGAATTGTTCAGCTTCGCGGAGGGTTTCAAAACTGCCAATAGTGAATCTGGTGATTGCGTCTTCGAGCAATTTAGGATTGATGTCCCCAGGCGTTTTCAAATTCCCTGTTGAATAATTTTCCGCATGCTCATAAGCAGCAATCTGCACAGTGAATTCCAGTCCTTCTGCTCTTTCATCCCCGAACCTGGCCATTACCCGCTTGTAGGCAACCCTGGCGGCTGGAGATATGGATTGTGGGCTATTACCAGTTGCCAATCCCCCATTATTGTTCATTTCATTCAGGTATTTGCGTTCTCCATCCACTTCAGCTGTTATGAATGCATCAGTCGTGCCCATTTTTACTATCAATTTTTTGAATTGCCGTGCTTCTTTGAGATTGTCGTAACGCCCGAGGGTAAATCTGGTAATTCCATCTACATCCAGTGCTATTACTTCACCGAGGCCATCCAGGCTTTCGTGCTTGTAGTTCTGGGGGTACTTATAGGCAGCAACCTGCACATTATAGAAAGTTCCCCTCCTGGCTGAAGATCCGGTGATTTGTTTGGACTGGTTGGCCACCCTTCTTGAAAAGGCGATCGTCTTTCCGCCCGCAAAATTTTTAGATGCTTCCGCGCCAGCAAATTCAACTCGCCTGTTTTTCTGGCGGCCGATTGGGTTATCGCTACCATCGCTGTTGGTGTTAGCCGAAATGGGTTTGGATTTACCAAACGCATAAAGCACAAGCTGGCTTTCACTTACGCCTTGGTCAATCAGGTAAGCTGCGGCTTTTTGCGCCCTTCTTTCTGAAAGTTTCATATTGTATTTTTCAGTACCAATGGCATCTGCATGTCCCGCTATCACCATCTGTGCAGTGCTGTTTTGAGTGAGGTATAGCTGTACCTCATCCAGCTCCTTTTTGCTCTTAGTCCTAAGTGTTGCTTTGTCGAAATCAAATAAGATGTTGCTGAAGTTGAGTTGCTCTTTTCCGCCCTGGGCTGCTGGTGCCTTAGCCGCAGTCTCCTCCTTTAGCCTGGAGGCTGCTAGTGCAGCAACTACCGCTTCCGCCTCCAATCTTGCCGTTTCTTCAGTTTTGCGTCGCGCTTCTTCTTCCGCTTTCAACCTTAGCTCTTTCTCAACCCTTTCCGTCTCTGCATTTTCAGCTTTTAATCGGGCCTCTGCTTCAGCACGGGTCAGGCTGTCTTTTATGGCAGCTTGTCTTGCTTGTTCTTCGGCCTGGAGCCTGGCCTCTTTCTCAGCTTTCATTCTCGCTTCTTCCTCTGCACCATCTGCGCTATCTTGTGCATCCATCAGTCTCGCTTCCTCCACTGCCTTGAGCCGGGCAGTTTCTTCAACTTCCAACCTGGCCTCTTCTTCAGCACGGATTAGGCTGTCATTCATAGCAGTTTGCCTGGCCTGTACCTCGACTTGCAGCCTTGCAGCTTCTCCGGCTTGCCCATTGAGGGGAGGGGGCGTTGTGTCGGCAGGGACAATGACTGCCGTATCAATTAAAGCAGTGGCGATAGAATCCTGAATCATTCTTTCAAGGTCCGCAACCTGATTAGCGGCTTCAATTTCTGCGATCTTATCATCCAGCAGGGTTTGTACGAGATTGGTCGAGTCGATGAAGGGGTTTCTCCGTTCAGAGAGTTCAATATCTTCTCTAACTTCTACAAACACATTCAGGTTTGAGACATCTACCTTTTCAGTATGTAGTATTTTATCCTTCAGCATGAAATCCATTTGATAGGCATGGCCGGGCAGAAGAGAGATAAGGTAGTTGTCGGACACGACATCCGACGTATTGGTATGGTAAATCTCATTGGTGGTTGTGTTCGTAACCTTGATTGATGCCTGTACATTCCGGCCATTGTTTTGTACACTGCCCTTGATTAGAGCCAGGTCAGGCAATTCGCCAACTACCCCTGGCTTGGCCATATATATGTCCTGGCCACCATAGCCTCCTGCTCTTCCCGAAGAGAAATAGGCGTGCTCTCCGTTGGGAGAAACTACATAATAATTATCATCATTGGGTGTATTGACGGGAGGGCCCAAATTGTCTGGTTTGGACCACTGGCCATCCTCTAAAGTGGTATAAAAAACATCAAAGCCACCCATGCTGTTATGGCCTTCTGAACTGAAAAAAAGCAGCTTACCATTGGCGTGAATAAAGGGAGCGTCTTCATCATATGGGGTGTTGATATCAGGTCCCAGGTTCACAATATTTCCCCAGGTATTGTCCTCTTGCAAAGTCGCCTGGTAAATATCCTGCCCGCCAAACCCACCTGGTCGATCTGATACAAAAAAGAGTACCTGCTTGTTCACACTAATGCTTGCGTGCCCTTCATAGTTCTTGGTGTTAACCTCCCCCATTATGGGTTCTGGCGCGCCCCAGTTGTTCTTGGTACGTCTGGAGATGTAGATGTCGCCGCCTTTTTCATCATTGCTGATAAACAGCGAGTGGCCATCTGGGGCAAGGCCAACAGCGGCGTCGTGGTAGCTGGAATTGATCCTGGGCCCTAATCCATCCGGTTCCAGCCACTCATTATCCAGGAGATGGGCTGCGAATATATCTTCAAAATATTGGCCATCTGGATCTGGTTCCCCATATATATTGATGAGCCCTCCTCTGCTTCTTTTACCTTTATAGGTAAATATCATGATAGACTCATCAGTGGAAACCAATGGAACATACTCATCATATTCAGTATTGACCGGAGCACCAATGTTCTCAAGTACGATTTTTTGGTCCGTGCTTAGATTTCGCAGCTCTTTGGCGTTCATACACTGTTCTATCAGCAGGGGGATCCGCGTTCTGTTCTCAGAGGATGTTTTCTTTTTTTCTTCCGCCAACTTGAAATAACCAATGGCTTCGTCAAAGCGGTAATTGAGCATATATGCCCTGCCCAGAAAGAAGAGAATGTCTGGCAATTTGGGATTGCCGCTATACGCTGCTTCCAGATAACCTATTGCCTTTTCCTGTTCATCGGTTTTCTGAAGATAGCAGATGCCTGCATAGAACTTATAGCCCTTGGTGCCGGGATAACGCATGTCGAGTTTTACAAAGAGAGGTAGTGCGCGCCGGAAGTCCCCTATCCCATAAAACCACCCTGCTTCTTCTAGTAGAGCTGCTTCACCACCACCCATGATATAACTGGTAGAAAACTGCTGTTCACGCTGTCCATATGTGTTCGTGATGGACAAAAAGAAACAAAGGGATAGGTAAGAGGCTATCCTGATTTTCATGATGATGCAGCTTGCTGTTGAGCGAAACAACTAAAAATACCTTGATGGTTAATCAGGTCAGCGGCAATTTTATGAACATGAAAACGTTAATAAGGCCAGATGAATTTTCTAATTTTGGAGGAGGGTATTTTATGTAATATATTTGTTTTTAAACTCCTGTTGTTGTGAAACCACTGAAATGACTCTTTCAAGAGCATTGTAGCATTTTGGTTCCATGCGACCCATTAATATCAATAAGAAGCCCATGAAAAACCTTAATCTATTACTTGCAGCAACCAGCTTTCTGATCTTATCATCATGCGAACCTGATGACAATAGCGATGGTGCACCGGAACTCAATGAGAACCTCAAGCAAATAGCTTTCAATTTTCGCTCTGAATCATATATAGTTGTTGAAGACGGAACAGCTGATTATATGGGCCAATTTGATCACAAGGTCTTGTTGGACGATATTTTTGAGGCCATTTACGCTGGCAAAATACAAGCCTTTGATTTTATGGATGATCCGCTCACAATTGAGGAAGTGCAGTATAAGCAATCGCATACCGACACTACATTGCTTGAGAATTTTGAGACCGGAGAACTTGAATCGGTCGTAATTACAGAGGAACTGAACCCAGATGATGTGGTTAAAGTTTTTATGGTGGAAGACTGGTTTTTGGATAAAGAGACATTCACAATGGAGAAAAGGGTAGTGAGCATGACCCTATGCACACTGAAGCTAGACCTGGAGGGAGACTCTATTGGCGTCGAAATATTATTTAAGATATATTTGGATGGCAAAGGCCCACAGCGAGAAGGTTAATAGGGTTTCTACTGTTCATAAAGAAATAATCCAATGGAGTTTTTAGATGAGGCGATTGAAGCCTATGTTGAACGATACACCTCAGAAGAGAGCAAGGTATTGAAGGAGTTGAATCGCGAAACCTACAGCAGGGTTTTAATACCTCGAATGCTGGCCGGACATCTTCAGGGAAGGGTTATCAGTATGTTCAGTCACATGATCAATCCCCGGCAGGTTTTGGAGATCGGTACTTATACCGGGTACTCTGCACTTTGCTGGGCGGAAGGGCTTCAAGACGAAGGGCAGGTGCACACGATCGATGTCAATGAAGAGCTGGAAGAAATGGCGGCCCGGTATATTAATAAAGCCGGGCAAACGAGCAGTGTGGTAACTTATCTGGGTAATGCTGTTGATATCATCCCTTCAATAGACCAAACCTTTGATGTTGTCTATATCGATGCGGACAAAGAAAACTACTCCAAATATTATGACCTCGTGATCGATAAGGTCCGTACAGGCGGGTATATCATAGCTGACAATGTTTTGTGGAGTGGTAAGGTTGTCGAAGTAGAGGAAAGTCAGGATGAAGACACGCAGGCCCTGGTAAGGTATTGCGAAAAAATTCAAAGTGACTCC
>DTRK01000096.1:3552-4115 GCA_012965955.1 Flavobacteriales bacterium | reverse complement strand
TATTGCACCGAAAAATGAAAGGATAAAGTATGGAGCATTACTTTAATAGCGTGACGTGTCCTATGTACTCGTGCTCGTCGCCCAATATATCTGTAGTGCGTATCAACCATACATAGACATCCATTTGCGCGATTTGATTTCCTGCATTTGCCTTACCATCCCAGCCTATACTGATGTCATTGCCCCACTCGCCTTTTACAGTTGCGATTATATCGCCCCAGCGGTCAAAAATGTAAAGTTCAAAGGACTGATGGTCTACACCTAGGCCCTGGGGAAAGAAGAAGTCATTGTCGCCGTCATCATTCGGTGTAAAGCTGTTCGGTGCAAATAGGATGTACTGACCAATAATTCTCACTTCCTTCGTAATTGTATCAGGGCACTTATCAGGTGTTTGGACAATAAGTGTTACTATATAAGTTCCAGTATCGGTGAACAGATGTGATGCATCTTCGAGGTCACTTGTATTCTCCATACCAGAATTCGGATCACCGAAATCCCATAGCCAGGAGGATACATTGGTTGATGAGGCATCCATAAAGTCAATGGTTGGACTCAACATGGAA
>DTRK01000096.1:0-3537 GCA_012965955.1 Flavobacteriales bacterium | reverse complement strand
CAGGCGGGTCCAGCTCAATCTCATCTTGCTCTATGGTGAAGTCTGCTGTAGGAGCGGCATATGCTACGACAGCCCCCTGTTGTACTACGGTAGTGACACATCCCTGATCTGAGATCACTTGCAGGGAAACATCAAACGTATCTGCCGTAACATAAACGTGGGTCGTTGAGTCTGCATCATTTGAAGTACTACCATCACCAAAATCCCACAGCCAGTAGATAATGTTCACAGGTGGCCATGTGCCTACTGAATCTATCTTAGCAGTTAACTCATAGGGTTCACAGCCTGATCCGTCAACAGTGAAGCTCACATCTGGATTTGGGCTTACCCAAATCTCTACAGTAACGGTGGAATCAGGTGAACAACCATCACTGACCGTCACGGTTAAAGTGGTATTTGCAACCAATCCGCTTAGAGTCTGAACAGAGTCGGTTGCCAGGTTACTCCATAGATAGCTGATTTGGCTTCCGTTGCCCCCCGTAACAGAGACACCAACAACTGCATCATCACCAACACAAATACTGTCGTTTTGAGGAACAGGAGCCAGCAGGGGCGAAACTGAAATTACCACCGAATCCAAACTGCTGGTACAAGAATTGGCATCTATAACATTGAGACTGTAAGTTGTTGTTGTTAATGGTGCAACGGATTGGATTTGGCTACTGTCAAGTCCATTGTCCCAAATATAATAGTAAGGTGGAACTCCCCCACCTGCTGTTGCATTGATGTCAACAGATTGCCCATAACAAATGGATACATCCTCTGATACGAACAACACCAGGGTGTCAGGTTCATCGATGGTTGCATAACCAGTAACTATGCACCCATTTGCGTCTGTCAAAACAATAACTATAGGCCCTGCATACAAATTGGTGGCTGTTGTTCCACTTTGTGCTGCTGGATCATTCCATTCATAGGTCATCGGTGGGGTACCCTCACTGGCCTGAACAGTAGCAGTACCGGTATTTAGGCCATTGCACAGTATATCTACCGTTACAACGGCATCCACTACCGGTCCAGGTAGATCTCCAACTGTCACCTGGTAGTTTAAAATACATCCGTTGGCATCTGTGATAACTACGTAGTACGGGTCTCTTGCTAACAGGACTGCTACCGTATCTGTTGTAGTTGCTGCCGGATCATCCCAAAGGAAGGTGTATGGAGGTACTCCACCAGAAGGAATGACGATGGCCATTCCGTTATAGTCTCCACATGTGGAAGGATAACCTATTCCGATGGCAGAAAGTGGTGTAGGCTCATTAATGGCAATAGGGTTTATTGAGTTACATCCATTGAGATCCGTCACTGTGACCACATACGTCTGCGCGCTTAGATTCGTCACAATTGACCCGGTGCCCACATTGGGTACCCACCCATAACTGTAAAAGGGTGTTCCACCAGACACAGAAAGATAGATGGAGCCGTCCACACCGCCGTTACAGGACACATTAGTAATAGAATCGGTTACCGACAGAGGTTGAGGTTCGAGGATTGAAACCGATGATGAGGTGGTACACCCATTTGCATCGGTCACTATCACATTGTGCAAACCTGGGCATAGTCCGGAAGCAGCGGCAGTAACCTGGCTATTGCTCCAAATATAGGCGTAAGGGGATGTTCCACCTCCAGCCATAACTGATGCTGAACCATCACAAACACCAAAGCAGGAAGAGCCATTTGAACTAATAATCGCTGAGGCAACAGCAGCAGGTTCACTCGCCGTAACGGAAGCACCCACTATACAGCCGTTAGCATCAATTACTGTTATCGTATAAGTGCCTCCCCAAAGGCCAAAAACTGATGTCATGTTGATCCCAAGTGTATCAGACCCTGATTTCCAAATGTAGGTCAACGGTGGCGATGTCCCCGTCGCGGCAACTGAAACGGATGCATTGCTGTCTCCAGCGCAAGTTACATCTGTCGACGTAACACTGTCAATTGAAGGTCCGGTAAGGTCGCTGACAATAACAGGCATAGTAAAGTAACATCCATTTCCGTCACTCACGATCGGATTATAAACGGCAGCTATCAGGTTCATCGCACAAGCACCAACCGTGGTTGCCGGATCATCCCATTGTATTACAAAAGGTGAAATGCCACCGATTACATTAACACAGGCACTTCCATTATTGAAACCACAGGTAGATAAATTAATCGTTGAAGAAAGCCCCAGTTGTTGGGGTTGCGTAATGATGGTTGCTGACGTTTGAGTGCATCCATTGTTATCAGTAACCGTGACATTATAACTACCGTTGCACAGACCATTTGCTACAGCAGTTGTTTGAAAGGAGATATCATTCCACAGATAGATAAATGGCGGAGTTCCACCGCTCAAACTAGCCGTTGCATTTCCGTCACATGCTCCATAACAATTTACATTATTCTGTGTGGTCGTCACTGACATTCCCTGTGGTTGTGTAATCGTCAGGCCGGTTGTGGATGTACACCCGTTGTCATCCGTGACTGTGAGGTTGAACACTCCTGCGCACAGAGCAATCGCCTGTCCAGTTGTTTGGTTGTTATTCCAGAGGTAGGAGTACGGTGGTGTTCCTCCTGTTGCGCTCGACTGAGCAAAACCATCGCAGTACGTAAAGCAACTCACATTACCGCTTGAAACGATGGAAGCAACAAGAAGAGGCGGAGACCCAACTGTAGTCTGCGAAGTTGTGACACATCCATTTACATCTGTGATCGTTACATTGTAAGGTCCTGCGCAGAGGCCTCCAGCAGTTTTAGTTGCTTGTAGATTTGGATCGTCCCATGCATAGGTATATGGTGCTGTTCCGTTGATAACAGAAGCGGTCGCAATGCCATCACAAAGGCCCATGCATGATTCGTCAATAACGGCTATGCTGGATGTCATTGGCGATGGGCTTAGCAGTACAATATCTCCAATATCGAAACATCCGTTGCTGTCTGTAATAACAACCGTGTATATTCCTGAACATAGGTTAATGGCTAGTGCGGTGGATTGTGTTGCGGGGTCATTCCACAAATAAGTATACGGTGCAGTTCCGCCCGCTACAGTAACACCCGCCATGCCATTGCAATCATTGAAGCATATGGGGTCTGAAGAACTTGGATTAAATACTAAAGAGTCGGGTTCCAAAATGATGACCGGTGCAGTTGCTATACAACTATTGGAGTCTTTAATTTCAACAATATAGGTTCCTGCACATAAATTAGCAGCGGTAGGGGTATTTTGACCCAAAGGATCATTCCAGGAGTAACTATACGGTGCCGTTCCATTGCTGACCAAGACTGTGGCAAAACCGTCACAACCACCGTAACAGCTGGCATTGCCAGAAGAAGTAATTGCCGCTGTAGGACCGGCCATATCCAGGATGGTGATGGGTATGCTTTGCTGACATCCATTGATATCGGTGACTGTTACGATATACGTAGTTGCAGAAAGATTGTTAATTGAGGCAGAGTCCCATCCGTTAGACCATAAGTAAGTATACGGGGTAATACCCCCATTAACACTAACTATGGCATCTCCATCTGCCTGTCCGCAATTGGCATCCGAGTGCGATT
>DTRK01000095.1:12529-14259 GCA_012965955.1 Flavobacteriales bacterium | reverse complement strand
TCATTAAGATTATATATTCGGCGGTGAAGGATTTAATGTCTGGCTTCCTGGGGTCTAAAAAGAGCTTTGACAAACCCGTATTGGTAAAGCTGAGTGCCGATTCCAATATTTACAAGCTGGGGTTTGTTACCAATGATGATTTAACGGATTTAGGAGTTGGATCAGAAATGGTGTCGGTTTACCTTCCGCATTCATATGCCTGGTCGGGAAACCAATTCATCATTTCGAAAGAATACATCACTCCTCTTAACGTTTCAGCAGCCACGGTCATGAAGTTTATCGTATCAGGTGGGGTAAGTACTGTTGAGAGTGATGAAGAAACTGAATAAGCTAAATGTAAGCACTATGAAAGCAAAACTATTCTTAATGGCAGTGGGATTAACATCGGTTGTTACCGTATTCGGGCAAAAGGTGAAAGTTGATGTTTCAAATCACAGTATTGGCGGTGGCAGGCACGAGGCTTTCGTAACGACCATCTATCATTCGAATGAATCTGAAGTAAAAAAGCAGTGGAAAGTACTGCTCAAGAAATACAACCCGGAAAAGGTAAAGGGCGGAGGAGAAATAATTGCGGATAATGCCACAATTTCTTCGATCAGCAGCAATTCTATTGACATCTATGCCACGGCCAAGGAATCTGGTGGTGAGGTCGAACTGGTTGTTGCATTTGATCTCGGTGGGGCGTTCGTTGATGGAGCGCATAGCGGGGCAAAAACGGCTGAGGACATAGTGTACGACTTTGCTGTCAAATTGACCACAGCTGGCATTGAGGCCGAGGTTAAAGAGGCCGAAAAAGTGCTTGCCGCAAAGGAGAAGGAGGTGGATAAGCTAGTGAAGGCAAATGACCGCCTGCATCAGAATATTGAGAGGTGGAACGCTCAAATTGAATCTGCTACGGAGAGCATTAAGCAGGCGGAATCCGATTTAGAGGCCAATGAGAAGGAGCAGGATAATGCAAAGAAAGTAGTTGAAGAGCAGCAAAAAGCTGTTCAGGCAGTGGCTGACAAACTCAACGAGGTTAAGTAAATACCGCAGAATGCCTGACACGACAGCCCTTGTTAATAACGATTGCGCCGTGAACAATTTCTATTGTAATTCACTCACCAAATACTCGCGTTATAAGACGAGGGTGGTAAATATTGGCAATATGGCCCTTGGTGGTGATCAGCCGATCCGTATCCAATCTATGACAACAACGGATACGCTCGATACCAAAGCCACAGTGGAGCAGTCAATCAGGATTATTGAAGCGGGGGGTGAGCTGGTCAGAATTACCGCACCCAGTCTTAAGGAAGCTGAGAACCTGGCGAACATTAAAAAAGAACTCAGGGCGGCAGGTTTTGAAACACCTATTGTAGCCGATATTCATTTCACGCCAAACGCAGCAGAAATTGCAGCCCGCATTGTAGAAAAGGTGCGCGTAAACCCCGGCAACTACGCCGACAAAAAGAAGTTCGCCATCAGGGAATACACGGACAGCGAATACCAGGAGACCCTCGAGAGATTAGAGAGCAGGTTCTTGCCTTTGGTGAATATCTGCAAAGAGCACGGCACCGCAATGCGAATTGGGACCAATCACGGCTCCCTATCAGATAGGATATTGAATCGATATGGAGATACACCCCAGGGAATGGTAGAGTCGGCATTGGAATTTGTACGCGTATGCGAAAGAGAGAACTATCATGAGCTGGTGCTTTCCATGAAGGCGAGCAACACCATCGTCATGGTGC
>DTRK01000095.1:0-12493 GCA_012965955.1 Flavobacteriales bacterium | reverse complement strand
GGTATGAACTATCCCGTTCATCTTGGCGTGACAGAAGCCGGGGAGGCCGAGGATGGCAGGATCAAATCCGCGGTAGGAATTGGTGCATTGCTGGAGGATGGCATTGGAGATACGGTGAGGGTTTCCCTTACGGAAGAGCCGGAATTTGAAATACCGGTAGCCAGGGAGCTGGTTGCACGATATGAGAACAGGGGAAGTCATGAGCCAATTGAGGAGATCAGGGAGTATCCAATAACGCCATATGCCCATCACAAGAGGACCACCAGGCAGGTATTGAACATCGGAGGGGGAAACGTGCCCCGTGTATTTGCCGATTACGCTTCCGCAGCGCTTAAAGCAGAGGATCTGAAGAGCGTCGGTTATGAATACTCGACAGAGCTGGACAAGTGGAACATGAGCGACCTGGCTTGTGATTTCCTCTATTTGGGAATGAATGACCTGGACTTTGAAATTCCCGGTACATTGGGTATTGTCAATGATTACAAGCACTGGAAAACAGTTCAAAAAGAACTGAGCTATCCACTGTATTGTGCAGATGAATACCTTGATGCTGAAGAAAAGTCAGCTGTGCTCAACTTCATTGTAGTGAACAGTGACAACCTGACCGGTCAATTGATAGAAGCTGTGCTCGACGACACCACAGTGGTGTTCGTGCTCTCTACGGAGAACATGCATGGTATGGCGGAGCAAAGAAGGATGATCGTCAAACTCATGAACAAGGGTTCAACAGCTCCTGTTATCCTTAAACGCAGCTACAAGGGGGTGCCTGCAGCCAATTTGCTGATCTATCCGCCTACAGACATGGGTAGCATCCTGATAGACGGATTGGGTGATGGAGTGTGGCTCGATTCAGATGCAGGGCAGGAGGAGCTGTCAAATGCCGTACAATTTGGAACACTGCAGGCAACGCGCACAAGGATCTCCAAAACAGAGTATATCTCTTGTCCTTCATGTGGGCGCACTTTGTTTGACCTTCAGCAAACAACCGCAAAAATCAGGGCACGGACCGATCACCTGAAAGGGGTGAAGATCGGGATAATGGGATGCATCGTCAACGGGCCTGGTGAAATGGCGGATGCCGACTACGGATACGTTGGTACAGGAGTAGATAAGATTACACTCTACAAAGGACAGGAAGTTGTGGAGCGCAACATACCCGCTGAAAGCGCTGTGGACTCCCTTATCGGCCTGATCAAAGAGCACGGCGATTGGGTGGATAAGCCCAACACCTGATGCCATAAAAAACCCCGGTTCATCGCTGACCCAGGGTTCTTTGTCAAGTTCAAATAGGCTTACTGGAAAATAACCTGTTTGATAACTTGTTTTCCACCAGAGGTAACCTTAACGAAGTAAGAACCCCTTGCAAGGCCGTTGCCGTCAATGGTCATTTCTCCGCCGGCAACATCAGTATAGCTTCTCACGAGCTTCCCATTGATGTCGATCATCTCAACATCCATGTCACTTCTCGAAGAACCATTCTTGATCACCACATGGCCTGACGCAGGGTTAGGATATACGGAGAACTTTACCTTTTCATCCATTTCGGGAGCACTTACCGGAACAAGATGGATTACCATGTTGTCCAAATACAGCTCACTGCCTGCCACCCCGGCAGGTGTTGTAAAGAGAGCCTCCTGGCTGGAAACAGCCAGGATGATTAATGTGTCTGGTGTATCTGTTGTGAAATAAGTAAAAACCACATTATTTGACGTCCACACATTAACGGCTGGGTCCTCGAAGGTGACCAATGCCTGGGCATCAAAGACTTGCTGTGTTCCATCCCAATGTGTCAATTGAGCTATAAAAACGCCCGTATCACCTGCAGCAACATTTGATTTATACTCAAACTCCACTGAGTAAGGCTTCTGTGTATATGGTACGCCGCCAACTGCATTATTCAGAATATCACCTCCCAGGGAGACGAAACCTCCAACTATGTCAATTCCCAAAAAAGCAGTATAACCTGATGTTGACACCATATGTACGGCTGACAATCCTCCACCTGGCCCAGGGTTAGCGGTGTCTTGAAAAGTCGATGTGGGACCACCGATAGCATCCAGGTTAAAGGTTCCCCATCCGGTTGGATCGTTACTGCTTGACAACGTAGACCCCCAATTTTCATAGTCCAGATTTGTTTGCGCTTGCGACCAGATTGTTATAAATGCAGTAGCAGCAAATGTAAATAGTAGTTTTTTCATCATAGATCAGGTTTATTGTGTTACCACAAGGATTAATAAAATGTAAAAAAACCCCGGTTCATTACTGAACCAGGGTTCTATGTCAAGTTCAAAAAGGATTACTGGAAAATAACCTGTTTGATGACTTGTTTTCCACCAGAGGTAACCTTAACGAAGTAAGAACCTCTTGCAAGGCCATTGCCGTCAATGGTCATTTCTCCGCCGGCAACATCAGTATAGCTTCTCACGAGCTTTCCATTGATGTCGATCATCTCAACATCCATGTCACTTTTTGATGAGCCGTTTTTGATCACCACGTCGTCTGAACTTGGATTTGGATATACAGAGAACTTTACATTCTCATCTCTTTCCCCAACATTGAAGAAATTAGGCACAAAGAAATTATCTACATATATGGTACTCCCTATAATTGGCATAGGTGTTCCGAAAAAACTACCCATACTTGAAGCACAAATAATTTGCAAGGTATCAGGAATAGCCACGCCACCTGAAAAGTCATAGACAGGAATTGTTACTGTCTGCCAATCTCCAGAGTCTGCGATCATCTGCGAACCTTGAGCAAATATCATTTGTGAATCAAGTAAAGCGTCCCAATAAGATAGCTGTACGATAACTATTCCTGTATCACCTGGTTCTAAGTCAGCCTTGTACATAAAGCTTACTGAGTCAGGGGTGCTTGTACATGGTAAGCCTATGTTCCCATCACCTGCTGGTGATGCTATTGCTTCTCCCAATGTGAAGATTCCGCTAACGGTATCAGATGGAGCCCCAAAAGTAGTAGCCCCAAGCCAGTATCCTGTAGTAATTCTAGCTGAGCTCAAACCTTCACCGGGATCTGTTTGCTCCTGAAAGGTTGTTTGAGGTGCATTCAGTAACATAAATGAGTTGAGCGTTCCCCACTCGTCGCACTCATTTCCTGTCCATGCTTCCATGTTTAGGTTTGATTGCGCTACAGAACCTGTTACAAAAAAGGTTCCCAGGGCAAAAGTAAATAGTAGTTTTTTCATCATATGGAATTATTAAAGATTAATGGATTTATTTGAAAATAATTTTGGTTGTTGCCTGTCCGTAATCAGTGATGATTTTGGCAAAATACATTCCCGGGACTACCCCTTCGTTACCAAGCATAAACTCCCTGGAGTCAATGCCACTTCGCGTAAAGACCACACGGCCAGAAACATCATAGAGATCAATTGTGCGCATCAACTCTTCCGTTGAAATTCTCACACTGCTCGTAGTAGGGTTGGGATAAATAGACACTTCGCCCGGTCCTTCAGGCCCATCAATTCCGATATAACATATCCCGTCAATATAAGTCCCGAAGAGCACCTTATACATCCTGGGCAAGAGATAACCCACAATGGTATCCATGTACCTTTCCCCCTTGGCTTGTGACATGTTAGGGTTGCTTAATAAGGCACGGCAGTTTTCAAGATCTCCATCTTTTCCAATGGCATTTGCTGTTGAAATATAAATTGCCTGGTCCCACCAGTCCCATGGACTGCCTTGCTCATTTTCATAGAAAATATCTATTCCATCATCACAGGTATTGCTTCCCGGAGGAGGTAGTTGAAATGGGAAAAGCCCCTTTCGTCCATCGTTGATCAAGTCGGCACGTACACTAAAACAATCGGTATAGGTTTCCGTGGCAAATGCATCATTATTGCCCATGTCATTGGCATTCCAGATCACAGAATGTGCCCCACTGGCATCAAGCACAAAATCTCCTGTAGTAGGAACGATTACTGCTCCGTAATGATAGGGTGCATTGGGATCATTGATCGCATGGAATGACACCACTGGCACATCGCCAATAGCCATCCACGATGAGTCTCCCATCGCACCACCAAGAGCGAAGATCATGTTCGCTGCATTGTTGTACCCAACGTGATTGGCCAGGTTCAATGGGCGGTTCAGCTCTCCGTTGAAGTCCCCTGAAAGTGCCGTGTCAATATAAGGTACCGGCGGGGTTTGGGAAAAGTCCAGGAATTTGGGCATTTCAAGCTCTGCAATATCATCAAACGATGCAAAGCCATAACTCACATAGGCTCCCGTGCCAATACCTCCGACCACGAATTTTGATGTGTCAATGCCGTAGGTATTCCCATTCAGTGTAGCATCCATTCGGAAGAATCGCACACAAGTGTGTGCATCCTGAACAGCCCTGTATGCTGCATTAATGATGGTGCCGGTTCTAACGGACTGATCAACAGAAAGAGGGTTCCATCCAAGGCGATAGGTCATGGCAGCGACAACATACCCCCTTTGAGCCAATTTAGTTGCTATTCCAGAGATGGACTTATCCGTTTTGGTACCTGTTGGGCTCCCATTGAACACGGCAGGCAGGAAATTGCCGGTATGCATCAAAATAATCACGGGCCTGTCTGTAGCGATATCGCCTGTTGGCTCGTATATGTCCATCTTAAGATCTCCGGGGACTGGCGTACCTGATAATACGGAGAGGTTATTACCGTACACTACATCCGAAGTAACGGTTACATCCGTAAATACGTTATCCATGTACCGTGTCTGTGCGTGTGAGCTTTCACTAACAAGCGCAGTCATGCATACCATTGCAATAATTGCTGCCAGGTAAGAGCTGGGGTTTTGCATCGGGAATTTATTTAGAACTATCGTAAAGATAGACATTATATGAATATCCCCTACCCAAACCCGGTTTTATTGCCTTTGCGCAGCGAAAAGATCAAACTTTATCCAGCTCGAACAACAGGGAGAAATAACCAAGACGCCCTATGTATGGTCCGCCATATACCTGGAACCTCTTCTTGTTGAGAACATTTGAGGCGCCGACCTTGACGGTCATGTTCAATTTTGGGAAGAATTTGTTGACTTGAAAATCCAGCAGGTCATAGGTAGGGACATCGCCGGTGAACTGAGGGCTTCCCTCAAACCTGAATCCCTGGATCCATTTATAGTTTACCGAGAAGCCCCAACGTGTTAGCCGGATGCTTCCAAGCTTCGCTCTGATATCCCTGCCGCTAAAACCAATATTATACTTGTGCTCCGGGGTGTTGAACGCCGGTATGATCGGATCTTCAGTTCCTTTCTTTTTCAACTTGTTCCACGAATAATTTCCATTGATGGCGATGAACTTCTTAAAGAAGTAATTCATGCCGATAGTAAAACCCTGGGTGGTTACTGTGGAATCAGCGTTAGATGCTACCCTGTAAGCCTGCAAGGCGGTAAGTTGATTGCTCAATACAGGACTGGGGTCAAAGGTCACGTCAGCACCAAGTTTATATCCGATAAAATCTCTATAGATACTGTAGTAGTAGTTTGCATCCAGGTACAAACTGTTCCATAATGTTCCCCTATAGCCAACTTCTACCGTTTTAACTTTTTCCGGTTGTATGGGGTCAACATTAAAGTACACTAAACTATCAGCATTGAGTGTTGTCGCACTGTAATAATTGACGAGAGACTCAATGGTAACAAGAGAATCATAGCCGGTTATATTTCCCAGTAAGATCGCCCGTCCCACATTGTAGTAAAGATACTGGTCCGCCAATGTTGGATTTCGAATGGCTGATGAAAAGGAAAAGCGAAATATGTGCGCCTTGCTCTGTGTGTATACCAGCGAAGCAGCCGGGGACATCAAGTAGTCAAAATTCTCGTTCTTATCCAGGCGGGTAGTAAGGTTAATTTTGAGCTTGTCGTTCAATATCCTCTTTTCTAACCCTGCGTAAACGCCATACTCCGAATTATGGATGGTAGCGTTTCCTGTGTCACTGAATATTGTTCCGTGTGAGACTGGAGTATATCTTCTGTAATTGGCCCCAACTACGATATCCATATATTCCGGATTGAACTTGTACTCACCGTGCACATGGTACAATGCTGAGTTGTCTAACAGGCGCGTTCCGCCTTTTCCCAGTGTATCGGTAATGATGGAAGTGAGTGCTGAATCATACCTGTCAGTACCTGGTTCAAACCTGGGCGTACCCCTTGCATCGGCATAATCCCTGGTCATCTGGTGCCACAGTTTCAGGGAGTCGGCATATTCCTCCATTATGGCATCGGCCTGATCAAAATCATAGAAATATTCGGGGGATGGCCCAACTGTTGGCCAATTCGGCAAATCCTGAACATTGCCAACCATGCCACCTGCAACATAGTCAGGATTGCCAGGTTGCAATCCTCCTGACCAATAGTTGATATAATCCTTGCTCCAGTTATTATCGGACCTCGCGGCTTCCTGAAGTATGAATGCAGTGAATACAGCATCATACGAATTCCCTGCATCTTCGTGCGTTGCATACGCTCTCAGAAAGAACTTGTCATTCTTTTTTACCTCAACCCTGTTCTGAAAGAACAAGATGTCTTTTAGGCTGTATCTGTTATCTCCCTGGTAAACAGTGGTCCCATTGCCAAAATTGAGGTTGTAGATAAGCTCAACATCTGGTTTTAGCCGATAATGAAGCCCTAAATTGGATTTAATATTTTGAGCATTATAATCAACTATATCAGTCTCAAGATAGCCGGTCCTGTGAAAGATGCCGAGCCCCGGTTTGATAACCTGGGAAGTGTTGGAGGTGAAATTGTTTCTGCTTATGCCAAAGTTTTCGTCCCCGTACCTGTTAACTGCATCATAGCCGCCGGGGTTGTTGGTGTCCACCTCCGACTGAATGGTGGAATCCATATTGTTGGCCTCCCAGTCATGTGCCCTCATGAAAGAAAAGCTGAACTTGAAAGCGAACTTCTCCTCATCCTCCTTGTTTTTGAACACGCGCGCGTACCTGAATCCCGCATCAAAGAGGCCTCTTTCACCCACCTTAACGCCAACAGCCAAACCGGGGAACTGGAAAGGGTTCTTGGTGGTCATGCTGATCACCCCGTTAAAAGCATTGGGTCCGAAATAAGCTGAGCTGGCACCCTGGATAATGTCCAGCTTCATAACATCTAATTCTGATGCTCCGAGGAAGTTACCCAGGGAAAAATTCAGGCCCGGTGACTGGTTGTCAACACCATCAATGATCTGTAAGGATCTTACCGGGGAAGTACTGTTGAAACCCCTCGTATTGATTACCTTAAAGCACATGCTTGCACTGGTCAG
This sequence comes from Flavobacteriales bacterium, assembly GCA_012965955.1. Classification (GTDB taxonomy): domain Bacteria; phylum Bacteroidota; class Bacteroidia; order NORP154; family NORP154. The sequence continues at coordinate 5,221 of DTRK01000095.1, read as the reverse complement.
GTCTACCCCTTTGAGCTGCCCGATCCCCTCATAAAAATCTGCCGAGGCCGTCTCCTTGATAGCGAGCACATCCATAGACTCTACCGTCAAAGGTGACTCCTTTTGCTTTTGGGAGATACGCTCCCCAACAACCTCAATTTCATCCATGAGCACCTCGTCGGTGGTCAGCGCGATTTTTATCTTTTGGTCCACTGACTTCACCTTAAATTCTTGATCTGTGTAACCCAGAAATGAAATGACCAGCGTGAAAGGTGGGGAATCAGGGGCTATAAATTCAAACTTTCCGTCTATGTCCGTTACGCCTCCTATGGTAGTGCCTTTAATCACCACCGCAGCCCCGATCATGGTTTCGCCGGTATTGTCGTCTTTAATGACCCCGCGTACGGTAACCTGGGCCAAAGCCACCTGGGCGATCAAGAGGCCGATCGCAGCCGATACACAAATGCGTAAGAAACAGGACATTGTTGGCATGCAAGTACTTTACTGCAGCGTAAAGGTAGTATTAGTCGCATAAATTCAGAAAAACCCTCCTGTTGCATCTAGTTCAGAATAATTACTTTTGTCCTGCCTCTCAATGATCAAGCATAAAATGGCCGGTACCGAAGACGTGTTCAAGAAGATAATATCTCATGCCAAGGAGTATGGTTTTGTATTTCCTTCAAGTGAGATTTATGATGGTTTAAGTGCCGTGTATGACTACGGCCAGAACGGTACGGAATTGAAGAATAACATCAAGGACTACTGGTGGACATCCATGGTGCGCATGAATGAAAATATTGTTGGATTGGATGCGGCGATCCTGATGCACCCCACAACATGGAAAGCGTCAGGGCATGTTGATGCATTTTCTGATCCCTTGATCGACAACAAAGACTCTAAGAAGCGATACAGGGCTGACAATCTTATCGAGGATTATGTGGATAAGATACGTGCCAAAATAGATAAGGAAGTAGCCAAGGCAGCAAAGCGATTTGGCGATGACTTCAATGAGGGAACCTATCGGACAACGAATGAACGCGTGATGGGCTACCAGGAAAAAATTGACACTGTCAATGGAAAGATGGTGGAGGCGATCTCTAAAAATGACATGGAAGGCATGCGCCAGATCATTGTAGATGCCGGGATTGCCTGCCCTGAAAGTGGTTCTAAAAACTGGACGGACGTAAGGCAATTCAACCTTATGTTCTCTACGGAAATAGGATCAGTAAGCACAGAATCTTCAACCATCTATTTAAGGCCCGAAACTGCTCAGGGCATCTTTGTTAACTTTTTGAACATCCAGAAAACGGGAAGAATGAAAATCCCTTTTGGGATTGCCCAGATAGGCAAGGCCTTCAGAAATGAAATCGTCGCCCGGCAGTTTATCTTTCGCTTAAAGGAGTTCGAGCAGATGGAAATGCAGTATTTTGTGAAGCCCGGTGAACAGATGAAATGGTACGACGAGTGGAAAGAGAGACGGCTGGCATGGTACACCGATCTGGGGCTGCCTGCTGAAAAGCTGAGGTTCCATGCACATGAGAATCTCGCTCACTATGCCGATGCGGCTGAAGACATTGAATTTGAATTTCCAATGGGGTTCAGGGAACTGGAGGGTATCCATTCCAGAACAGACTTTGATTTAAAGGCACATGAAGATAACTCGGGCAAAAAGCTGCAATATTTCGATAATGAGGCCAATGAAAGCTACACCCCCTATGTTGTAGAAACTTCCATGGGCCTGGATCGAATGGTGCTGGCAGTACTCTCACATGCGTTTACGGAAGAAGAGTTGGAAGGGGGCAGCTCACGAGTGGTAATGAAAATACCGGCTCCCCTGGCGCCGATAAAGGCAGCATTTTTCCCATTGGTGAAGAAAGATGGCTTACCTGAGGTAGCAAAAGAGATCATGGGTGAACTCAAATTGGATTTTAACTGCCTTTACGAAGAGAAGGATACCATAGGAAAGCGATATAGAAGGCAGGATGCCATCGGAACTCCTTTCTGCGTGACTGTTGACCATGACACACTGGAAGACAACGCGGTCACGATTCGTGAGCGTGACTCAATGGACCAAAAGAGAGTGCCCATTGCTGACTTAGGCGCAATTATTGGAGAAGCGGTGGATATCAAATCACTCTTCAATAATAAATCATGAGAACGTACCTAGTAATTGGAATCGCCCTCTTTGTGCTGTCCTGCAGCAAAAAGACCGCTCCGGCCAGTGGATCCAGGCCGCTTAAAGCCGAATCTGCAGAAGTGGTTGATTATGCGAAAGCGAAATACACGGCAGCTACTGTTGTGGATATGAGCGAGCTGGATGGATGTGGATTCATGCTCAAGTTGGAAAGCGGCAGGAAACTGCAGCCATCTCCGGCATTGGCCGAAGAGTTTTGCGTGAATGACACGGCCGTTTGGATCAAATACCAGGTACAAAAGGGTGCCGCGGGGATTTGCATGTCAGGCCAGATCGTGACTCTTGTCGATATCCAAAACAGGTAAGCCCTTAATTAGCAACGGAAAATCCTATAACCGAATTCAGCTTTTGCTACTGGACGAGGATCTTAAAGGTCTGCTCTGAAGTTTCCCCTTTAACGGTGAGGAAGTAAGCACCTTTATTCAAGGCAGCCAGGCTCAGCTGGACTTCACCTTCTCCATTGGGTACCACTTGCTTAGCCATGACCTCCTGTCCAATTAGGTTCCTTAGCGAAAGTTCACATGAACTGTTATCAGCATTGTCGCCAAAAACGATCTTTACAACACCTTCGCTTGGATTGGGATAGATGCTCGTCACAAGAGAAGCACCTGCCTGTCCAATACCAATAGGGCCTCCTACAGTAACAGAATATGTTATGGTACATCCGGCAGCGTCAGTAAGTGTAACCATGTAAGTGCCTTCAGCTAAACCGACAGCAGTCTCACTATTCTGAGCTGGCGAAGTGTTCCAGGCGTATGTAAATGGAGCCGTTCCTCCCGATATCGTAGCTGTTGCTGTTCCATTAGCTGTTCCGTCATCGTCAGTACTCGAGGTAGTCGCAGTTAAGTCCGTACAGGGAAGCGGAACTCCATTGTACTTGATGTAAGCCGAATCAGCAGTTGCGGTAATGTCTGTGAGGTCATCACCAGCCATTATGGCAAAAGCAACAATTACAGACTCTCCCGCAGCCAATGTAAAAGGCCCGGTTGAAACAACGTTGCACACGTCTTTTCCAACTCCCGTACCACCCGAGGTCATGCTCATGGTACTCAGCGACTCATATTTGTCAGGCGTATCATAGGAAGTGTTAGGATATACACCAGTGCCGCCCGGATCATCAGTCGCGTTATTGAACATCGCATTGTGTACGAAACCCCCGGAAGTTGAAACTACCTGCATGCCTGCCCATACTCCATCAGTTTGGGTATCATAGATGTAACCAAGCCGGCGTTCCTGAACAGTTCCCCCTTTGTTCTGGGCGTAATCGTTAATATCCCAGTCAGCATATAGGCCGGCATATATAGCACTCAAGGTACCTCCGGAATTATTAGTGATGTCATATTCAACGATCACGTATTTTCTATGACCTGTTTCTGTCCAGGCAAAGGCTTTGTGAGCAATGTCAATTCCCAATGGAGTTCCACTACCTGCGTCATTGAAGTCTCCTTCAACATCGAATTCTGAAAACACCGGGACTGGTAGTCGCTGAACATTGTTCACCGCGACAAAGTCTTCATCCGTACCGCCTCCGGTTGTTCTGACGTTGTCAGAAACATTGTTAGTAGTTCCAACCATTAGCCCGCAATCAAAGAGGATGTTAGTTCCCGTTCCGAGAATCGAATACGGATAAATGAATCCCAATCCTTCCAGCTGAATGCTGAAGTCGTTGAAGCCTGTCAGGCTCTTGCTCGTTATGGAGGTCGCCACATCATTTATCGCGATGTTGATGTAATCTACGTTGACTATTATCTGAAAGAAAATAGTTGTGTTATATGATCCGTCTGTGAGCTCCAGCTCAAAGGTTACCTTTTCATTCACCGTTGCCCCAGATAAGATCTTAACCGTGAACGGATCAGCAGCATTGTCAGCAGACCCACCGAAAGCCGCAATGGCACCCAATGACGTAGTTCCATCTATGATCTGCACATTTGATGATTGGGCTGTAAGCGTAGCAGTTACCGAACCGGCAGGAGCCAGGTAATTTGTAAAAATTCCATCGATACTCAGCGTATCGTCAACCACAAAGGCTTCATCACCTCCGTCAGACACATTTCGTTCTATCATTACAATGGAAGGCTGCGTAATTCCGCTTACTGCACTGAACAGGTTGATCCGCCCGGCACCGAGCTTATCCTGGTAAATACTTTGGTTAACGGGATAAATATTATCACAGGTAACCTTCAACTGCTCTGCAGCTTGCATTGCATCAAGAAAAGGATACTCAGCTCTTACCAGCGCTGCACATCCCGCAGCTACAGGCGATGACATCGATGTGCCACTCATGTAGGTATAGCCGCTGTTATTGTCAGTTGCATAAATGTTGCTGCCAGGTGCACAAAGGTCAATCGAATATCCAAAATTTGAGAAACCTGACTTCGTATCGGTAGAGGCTGTAGATGCTACGTTCAGCACGTAAGTATAACCCGCGGGATAAAACAGGTCTTCCGTGTTATCATTGCCGGCACCCGCAACAACAAGAACATCCTTGTTTATGGTGGCGTAGTCGATAATGTCCTGGCCAAGCTGTCCGCCACCGGCTCCTCCCCATGAGCAGTTAATGATACTGGCTCCGTGATCAGCAGCGTACGTGATTCCAACATATCCGAAACCTATGGTGCCGCCATCACCAGCTTTAATTGGAAGATACGAGCATCCAAATGCGGGTCCGGCAACACCAACCCCATTATCTGTTGCAGCAACAGCGCAGCCCGCCACATGCACCCCGTGGTTACTCCCACCCATTTGTGCATTGTTGTCGTCACCAAAAAAGTCCCAGCCCAGGTTGTTGTCAATGTATCCATCTCCATCACTGTCGGTTCCGTCCAGTGTTTCACCTGTATTGTAAGCGAATTGGGTAAGGAAGTCTTCGTGGTCGGTATCTGTACCAGAATCGATAATGGCAACCGTTACATTTGCATCTCCTTTCTGCACATCCCATGCCTGGTAGGCCTTCACAGATGAAATGTGATACTGCGATCCAATCTGGGGGTCGTTGGGCGTATAAAACTCGTGGTGAACGTAGTATGGTTGAACATACTCAGCTATGCC
>DTRK01000094.1 GCA_012965955.1 Flavobacteriales bacterium | reverse complement strand
TGTATTTTGCAAGATCCTTTTCCTCGGCAAGGTCATATAGCAGCTGGCCAAGCGATAAAACAGAGTCTAGATCTGAATGCTGCATTATATCAACCAGTTCCTGAATGGCATTAAGCCGGTTGGTATCAGCTTGGGTTTTGTCGTGCCATATACTCCAGAGAGAGTCGAGGTTAAGGTCTGAAATATGTATAGCACTTGCCGGAGATATTGTGAGCAAGAAAGAGAGGGGCAGTATGAGAAGGAGTTTTTGCATTGCTTACGGGTTGACCGGGACAATATTATAAATGTAATAAAAAAGAGGGAACAGACTCTTACAACCGTTACATGGAGAGGAGAAACAAAGTTAAACACCCACCTCAACCCTCTTTTAAATATAGTACAAAATCAAGTTGACGAGGTCAATGACTATTTACCCGAATATAAGAAACCCCCATCCATTGCTGGAGAGGGTCATGTTTGGGGATTGAGTTAAAAACCCCTTGCTATAGCCCTGGGCAAATAATCAAAATGTCAATTAATCCCTGAGGCAACGGACAGACAACCCATTTCCCTTACTGCCGTCGTTCCTGTAGACACTGCCAATGCCGTAAATGTTGTAACCCAGGTTGCGTGTCCAGGCTTTGGTCGTAGCGCTCTGCGTAGAACTCCACCAGCTACCGTAGTAGCCAGCGTAGTAGAATGAACCATTGACGTCACGGCCACCGCCGGGAAGTCCTGAAAATCCGCTCTCGTTGGTGCCGTCGCCATTTTCATTCCACCCACTTGCAGTTCTCATCTTAGTACCGGCTACATCTCTTCCTCCTAAATAGTTTGCCAGAGCAGTCCACTCCGCATCACTCGGCACATGCCATCCCTTCGGTGCTATTCCTCTGGAGTCATTCGCCGCATACCAATTATACATTTTGCCATACTTTTCTCCATGGGCTGGGTCATTATCGTAATAACACCAGGCCGGTTGTTTGTTATCTCCTGCCCGCTCCCATTCTTCATCTGTTTTAACATGCGGAATAGGATCACCATTCCTGAAATGGCTCACATTAAGGTTCTCAGCCATCCATAACTGGTTACCGATTTGTACTGTTTTGTATGTGTTGTCATCAGCGTCTGTTACCCGTTGTGTACCACACCCCCAGCACATCACTACAAAGGCAAATAAGATTACTGTTGGTTTCATAATAGTAGATTTTTCCCAAATATAACAAAACCCCCATCCATTGATGGATAGGACAGCTTATCTCTCCAACTGCATTTTCTTCTCCCCAGAACCATCAGGTGCCCCTGTATCATATCCTAAAATCAATCAAAGCCTGTTCAAAGGCAGTGTCAGGTATTGGTGTTGTCTGCCCAAAGGCAATGCAGGGTGCAAGAGTGAGAAGGAGTAGCAGGTTTTTCATAACAGATAGGTGAATTGGCAGAATATTGGGAATGGTAAGTAATGGTATGAAAATCGAAATTAGCGCCTTTTGGGGTTTGGATTGTACCCCCTACCCACAGTAAATTTTTCAGGTATGGCTGAGCACCACAAATTTTCCATCTTTTATTAAATAGTACCTGCCACCTATCTTGATGGATTTCCCTGAACCGAGCTCCATTAAATTGTCAATATCCTGTTCAATGGTATGTATAGACCCCCCTGTTTTATAGGCGAGCTCGATGTAGTGGAGATTCACTATTGCGGAGTTGGAGCCGCAAATAATGATCTTAACCGGGACGTTCAACGCCTCAAGCAGCTCCATATCTCTCACATTCGACCAGTTATCAGCTACCAGGACCACCTGTTCTGCATCCGGACAACTTTTAATCCCATCTATGAGCGCTTCCACATCATTTTCCGGGCCATCACCTCCTCCTCCACGGTTCATTGTTTTGAAAATTTCCGTTTCAACATCCTCGTAGGTTTCTCCCTTAACATGATAGATACCTCCTGTGCTGCCTATTTTCTTATGCAAGGTGCTCTTATTATCGCCATCATTGAAAAAGGAAAACTGGCGCGCCCGCTTGTCAAGGTAATTAAGCTTATGCCATAGCAACACCTGTATGCTGTACCGGGACATGCTCCCTGTTACATCGGTAACAAACAAGATGTTGTTCCAATCCTTATGGCGATCCATTACGGTAAAAAAGGTAGAGTCCAGCACGGCAAATGAAAGGTATTTCCTGGATAGCACCGTTTTCTTTGGTTTATAATGAACGATCTTCTTTATCCTGGTAACCGTATCTATTTGTACATACATCTGCCGGGGCCTGTTCCATATTCCCTTTCTTTTATACAAAACCCCCTTTACCCGCTTTCTTTTAGATATGGGGAGGTACATGCCCGTATGCAGATATTTTTTTCTTGGCTTTTTTATTTCCCGGTGCTCTACACTGTCTATTTCCATTTCAACGGATTTCAAAGCCTCTTCCATCATGCTTATCTCAAAACGGGTATGCGCCTTGGAAGACGGAGGCCTGACAGTTATGATGAATCCGTGAAACATTTTCCTGGCATCTACCCGGTTCTTTGCAGCCGTTTGAACGGTAACCCCCCACTCTATCATATCGTTCTCTTTTATCTGGGGTATGGCCTTGAGCAACAGAAGGCACCTGGCTTTATTGAGCTCGGACTGGTTAAAGGTGCCTGATAACTGAAAATCAGTATAAATGAGTTCTATTTTTTGAATAGTGCGGGTTCGGAGACTTTTTGCCAGTGATGGTTGCATGAACACGGCAGAGGCAAAACCCATTTTCAATGTAATCTGGGCCTTATCCAGCTTTCTGATGTCAACCTTATCAACCGTATTCGGCTTGATCTTCCTCAAATTGCTGATTATCTGATCAGATGTGTAAGCCGAAACACCACCCGTAAAGGCAATCAGTAAGATCAAAAAGGCCAATGCTTTAACTGTACGATTCATATTAATAGCTGTTGTATTAATAAAACGGTTGGCAAATGCCATATATTTCACTTGCGTTATAAATGAAGCATTTTTGCCAGGGCCACTGCACGATCGATCCTGGAGGAATGGGCATGGTGAACACCTCTATATAGCGAATTGGGTTGTGCAAAGTCTAATGGCCGCTTGCTCAAGAGATTGAGAACGGGTACTTAGCTGAGCCAAAATTGCCAAGGGGTATGTTGACTAAGGTGAGAAGATCGGTATTTACTAATCTTAATGTAAGTCGTAAGCATACTGGTGGAATAAGAAGGTGATCTTGCTTCAACCCTTAGCAACTAACCTAAACGGTTTTTGGCCTATAAGAGACACGCTCATAAATAGAAATAGTATGAGAATTTATTTGGCCACGGAATAAATATCTTATAGGATAAGTGGGATTTGAGCCAGGATTCTACTAGTAAGTTGCAGGATTATTTATTCTGGAGATGATCATTCATCACTGTGGATCATGGGTACAAACCTCACTGGAATTATATTCTTTTTATTCAGCTTATCACCATCTTTTTCTATCACAGTTAGTTGTTGATAATAGCTGCCGCCCACAGGTAGTACCATCAAACCCTTGTCCTTTAGCTGCCTGATCAATTCAGCAGGAATTTCTTCAGGAGCTGCTGTAATTATTATCTTATTAAATGGAGCAAATTCTTCCCAACCCTGATATCCGTCACCATGTTTTATTTTTACATTATTATAGCCTAGAGAATTCAATTTTTCCCTTGCATTATTAGCCAGGCTCTCTTTTATTTCAATGGAAAAACAAAAATCAACAAGCTGGGATAGTACAGCTAACTGATAACCAGAGCCAGTACCAATCTCAAGAACTTTATCGGAACGCTCTAACTGGAGTAATTCTGTCATAAGAGCTACAATATATGGTTGAGAGATTGTTTGATCCTCACCGATAGGAAGTGGATGGTCGTTGTACGCTTGATAGATCAGTTCTGGCGTTACAAAAAGATGCCTTGGAGTATTTTTCATCGCTTGAATAACATCATTGTCATGCACTCCTCTTGCCACTATCTGATCTTCAACCATGGTACCAGCAAGCATTCTCCAATTATCTTCAATGTAACTACCCTGAGCATTACAAATGGAAATTGAAAAGAAACAAATTAAATACAAGAGACAGTGTAATCTTCCCTTTTCTCGAGCTGGGTCTAAATATGCTTTATTCATGTTGACTGATTAAGCAGCTGTTAAGCACTCCTTTTCGCATTGTTCTGGCGTTCTGTCACCAGATGCTTCCTGAGGTCGATAACGCTCGTAATATTCCATCCATTCTTCAGCCAGTATGCTAACCTGGCTTATGTGTGCATCCAGCACAGCCTCGCAGAATGGCCCGTTTAGCCTATCAATAAAGACGTTCTGCAGTGGACTAACCCGTTGAATGACTTGGATAGCGATATCCTGTGAGCTGAACCTACTAAACTGTTACTAAACTCTAATGTGTTATTAGTCCACATTTTGCTTTCACCTTACAGGCGAGGAGTTGTTGTATATCCAAATATAAGAAAAGCCAGAATCTTCACAGCTCAAAAATACCAATTGGAATAATGGCCTTTCTTACTAATTAATGTCGGAGAATTTCAAAAACTGATTTATTTATATTTTTGCATTCGTGTTTACCTAATTCACTAAACCCATTACTTTGAAGGCATTTCTCAGGTTCATGCTCTGGCTTTTCGGATGGAAAGTAACTGGGGAGATTCCAGAAGGATTGGACAAATGTGTCATGGCAGGAGGGCCACATACGTCTAATTGGGATGGTTTTCTGGGCATTGTGGCTGCCAGGATTTGGGGCATTAAGTTTAATTTCCTGATTAAGAAAGAGGCGATGTTCTTTCCTTTTGGATTCTTCCTGAAGGCTATTGGTGCAATTCCAATTGACAGGTCAAGATCAGATGGAACTGTTGAACAGGTAGTTCAGGCCTTCCAAAAGAATGAAAAGTTCTACCTGGGCGTAACACCTGAAGGGACCCGATCTTATCAGCCTGAATGGAAAAAGGGGTTTTACTTTATTGCAAAGAGAACCGGAGTTCCAATATTGCTGCCTTTCGCTGATTATATTGACAAGGAAGTAGGCCTGGGACCGACTATTCATCCTTCGGATGATGTAGATGCAGATATCGAAAAAATGAAAGCATTTTTCAGAACTAAAAGAGGACGGCACCCGGAATTGGGTGTAAAATAAATAGCTGTGCAATATGTAATAACATGCATCTTCACTGTATCCTGCACATTGTCTGCTTTCGCACAACCAGAGCTGAATTCCTGGATGCTGAATACGACTGGAGCTACCGCGAGTTATAATGATGGAATGGGAACGGTTACCTTAAGTGACTCCGTTAATGTTTTACAGGTCTGCTATAATACCACTCATGTATATGTCCGTTCAGAGGGGTTAAGGGTAAATTATACGGAGTTCCTGCTAAAATAGTCAAGCTCTAAATTTACATGTGTATTACCTGGAAGCTATTGCGAATGCACTAGTTTGTCCATCAACCCAGATTTTCCTGTAGACACCAACCACTCAGTGTAGCGTTCATAGAAACTTTCCAAATGTTACGGCTACACATCAGGTGTTGAGACCTGCTGCCTGCCATCACCAAAGGCTTTGGCCGCCAGAGACCGGCAGGCAGGTTTGGAATTTGTATATGAATTTTTGCATTTTCATGCCAAATACTTATCAACCCCCTACGTGGATAAGTTTTTCCAGATAAATATTAACGGTTTGTATTTATTACTATAATTGCATCATAAACGTAATTTTTAACCTCTGAAGGATTCCTTCGGACAAAAAATCTATATTATGGCTCAAGGAAGATGCATGAAGTGCAAAGAACAAGTTGAAATTCAAAACGGCGAGGAAATCGTAATGAAGAACGGAATGAAAGCAATGAAAGGCGAGTGCGGCACTTGTGGCACTAAAGTATTCCGAATTTTAGGAAAAGCGTAGTACCCCTTTGAAGCAATTACCTAGGCTGATACCAGGCCTGTAAATGCTTCGTCGATGTGGTTGTATTTGAATTGGTAGCCTTCGCCGTGAAGACGCTGAAGGATTGCATCTGCTTTTTAGCACGAGTACGGTCTCAGTATCAATTATAGCAGCCCACATTTCTAATCTCAATTTGGGATGGGGTAATCCGGGTTTGGTATTCATGGATTTCCTCAACACCTGCATCACTTCTCCGTTTGTATGGGGAAATGGTGCAGTTGTGTTAAATACCCCCTCAAGCGGTCATTGTCGGCAATAAATTGGACGATACCTGATAGATCATTCTGATGTAACCAGGGCCAATCCTATTTCTTGTTCGGCAGTACTGCTCATGGAGCTCCAGCACTTACCGTCCATATTTTTCCGTAAAACCGAGATTGAGCGCGTTCTGTAGATCCCTACATGCGAGAACAAGACCCTTGTCCTCTATGTTAACCAGCGACCTATTGGGATAGGAGTATGAATTATTGGGCTTGGTGATCATGGAGCGGTTAATATCCACTACACATTTCCCAATCTATAATAATTTACAAACAATCGCTCTTCAACAACATATTTTATACATTTATATTTAGCTGTTTATCAACTATCTACAGCACATAATGCAGATAAAAACAAATACATTTGGAAACCTATTTAATTGTATATACATTTGTTGTAATTACAATATATATGGTATCAGGAGACAAAATAATTAGATTCCCAACGCCCTTCCATAAGGCAGGGTTGAGTCTCATGCTCACGGCCAACCTACTGACCGAGCGAGTCAATACGGTTCTCAAACCGTATGGAATATCTGAGCAGCAATACAATGTACTGAGGGTTCTTGAAGGCCAAAGGGGAAATCCCATTAACCTCCGTTCCATCCAGGAGAGAATGATCTATAAGATGAGCAACACCACCAGGTTGGTGGAAAAACTGAAACAAAAAGGGTTGGTGGAACGCGTAATCTGTGAAGACAACAGACGAATGGTGGAAATTACCATTACCAATGGAGGAATTGAATTATTAAAGTACCTGGCACCTATTATGAAAGTGCATATCATCAGCTCATTTGAGAATCTAAAAGCAAAAGAAGCCAACCAGCTGACTGCACTTTTAGAGAAGATCAGGGAGTAAAACAGATTATATTATCATTGTATATACTTTTATTGTATTAACACTATATGCAGCTGTATCGACGCTTGATCGGTATTCAGATTCTCGTTTAGAGTGGTAATTGGGTGAGTGAATGAGGCAATCGCCAGGGCACTCAAACTACGATCGGGCGTCAGGGATGCCCGGACTTCTTTATGTAGTACGGGCTGTCTCTATTGATTCCTTTGCCTCTTCTGAGAGGTAATACAGGAAGATGAGCAAAGCTGAAGCGGCACTTAGCAAATGCCAAACCGAATGTAGCTGCCAAAGGCTGTTCGGCTCACATACAATATGCTTGAGATCGAGTACCCAAAGCACGTAAGCCACTCCAAAACTAAGAATGGACCATAAGATGTATTTGGTTTTTATCGGTGTGTTAAGCCTCCACTGAGTATAAATTATCGATGCTACCATTAACAGCACACATGTGGCAAAGAGGTAACGTCGTGCCTCTGGTATTACGTAAAGGGCGAGGCCCAGCAACCCATTAATAGCAAGGTAGGCCAGGTATACCTTCACAGGTTTTAGATCATAGAGACGATCCAGGTTGTATATGAGAAAGAAGGTTATTGAAAAGTACATGCCCATCACATCAAACCACTGACTGATAAATGTAAAGGATGCGTGATAGAAGAAGCTCCCCACCCCGGTGAGCAAACACCCAAAAGCAAACAACCATGAGAGGGATGGATACGTGATAAGTCGATTTTGCCCATATCCCTTACACCTCGAAACAAGAACAACGATCAGGATGGCTACTGCAATGAATCCCAGATTAGACCAGGTATTGGCTGGCTGCCGGATCCACTCTCCATAGCGCAATGCCTCACAGAAGCAATCGTCAGGCATGCAGGTGGCCTGCCGCATTCCGAAATATGGGTCGTCCGGATAAATTTCCATTTGCTATTTAATATCGGCCAACTGCCAGCATTACCAATGTGCAGTCTTCCACCGAGTAAATATTTTTCTCTTGTAACAAGCTGCGCAGTTCCCTATTCTCCGTACCAGGGTTGAAGATCACTCTATTTGGATTGAGTTCTAGAAGATAGTCATACCATTCCACCTGGTTGCTTCTGTTCAGATATACTGTAACTGTATCAATAGCTTCGAGTTTGGGTTTGTGCTTAATAATTTCAATATCAGCGATTGCTCCATCACGTATCCCAAGGGGAATTACCTCATGACCCTTTTTCACCAGCGCGTGAACAGCCTTGAAGGCATGCCCAGATGGAAAAGCCACTGCACCGAGTACGATAGTTCTTTTACTCTCGCTCACGTAAATCTCTTATCTATCATCCAGTACAACCGCTCAATAACAAAGGAAAAGAACATCCATGCCGGGGTAAAATCTAACCTTATATACCCCATAATATCCCATCCGGTAGTGTATTCCCAGGGACATTTACCGGTAATTTGTTCCAACAAAAAGCCCGTAATGAACTCCACTGTGAAGATGAGGGTTGTATAAATGAGCAACCGCAGTATGACGTGTAAGGATCCGACTTTCTCAAATACAAAACCCGCCACAATTGGAATGAGGGCGTATATTGGGAACATCCACACATACGTTTTCCCAGTCAACGACCAGATCGGCTCCCCATAAATTCCCGCCCCGGTGAACGCATGAGTGAATGCTACAAAAAATATCTCGGACGCCATGCCAAAGCATCCGAAAAACAGGATCATAAACAGTTTTTTATTCATGAGGCCAAGTTAGTACAATTCTGAGTCCCATGGAAAAGGTTAAACCTGCGTATCATGCCTGAGGACTCTCTTCATTCTTCTATATGCGTTAAAACTTAATAATCGTCCGAACAAAAGTCCCTTGTTTGTTCATTACTGCTAACAGATAAAGACCAGCGCAATAATCTGCAAGATCAACGATTACCCTATTCTTCCCCCCCTCCAATTCCACTATTAGTTTACCCAGGTTATTAAAGATCATGATGCCGTCAATGCCGTCACCTTCAATAGTTAAGTCTGAAGAGACGGGGGTTGGATAGATTCGAAAATTCTGATCGGCACCACTGGGTTCCTGTATTCCCACCGTAGTATCACAAGGGAAAGCGGCAGAGAGTGCCTGGTACACCTTGTACCACCCAGTACTGTCATCTCTCAACTTCGTCTTTTCCTGCTCGATATGAATGAAGTTTCCAGTGGTGGTAACCGCAGATGTGTTGCAGTGATCTGCGCTGTTATTAATCATCCGTCCCTGAACATTGGTAAATCCGATTAACCTTGTCCATGTTGTATCGATATGTGCCGCTTTGAACGTAAGTGAAGGGTCAGCTATCTGCAATCCGATCATAAGTGAAGCAATGTGATCAGTTGTAGGTGTTTCTCTTGTACCATTGCTAAGTATGACATAGGGATCCGTCGGTTGCTTGGAGAAACCGTGAAGCTGCACGAATGCAGCGCCCGGCACCTGAGCTAATATGGCGGAGGTGGTTATTTGATACATTCCTTCAGTGCTGTGCGCCATGTCCGAGACCCTAAATGGCGCAGAGGGTGACCCACAGGAGCTGGTCGTACCTGAGCATGGCGAAGCCTGACTACTACTGCATCTATGCGTTCCGCTCAGACAATATGCCAAGGCACTTAGCCGCTGAAAACAAAAGACCGCTTCCTTACCTGTATTAAAGTCATATTTTGGATGTGGAGATTGAATGACCAGTTTCGTCCTGCAGGGAGCAGCATTAAATACATATGTACCCCAATAATATAAATGTGGGGTCTTCTCCTCCAGTATATAGAATACCTGGGATGACGTTACATCCAAGTACTCAATAATGTAATAGTTTAAAGGGACCGCGAGACCCTCAGCTGTGGTCAAGTTTTTTTGCAAGATATTTGCGACAATTGCTTGCCAAGCCTGGTGCTGTGAGGTGGTAGGCGTAACATAGTCTTCTCCCCCACTACCTGGTAAGTTGTCGATAATACTGTCAATATGCTGTTCCAAACTCCCGCTCATGCCCTGAGCAAAAGAGTCAGTCGTGCTTTCAATGAGAAGTGCTAAAAGAACTATATGGACCAGTATTCTCATTCTATATCTGTTCGCTCAACACCGTCAAATTGAAGAATAAAGTCAGCACCGTAAACACCTGCCGGTGTACGGAATCCAGCTTTGAAGTTTCCCTCCAATACCTGCTTAACTATCTCCAGTCCGCATAGGCACGTTAAGGTATATCCTTCAGGTGTAACGAGTTTGGATTTCATCACTGTGCCCTCATCATTCTTTACTTCCCCAATTATTATCGAATAACCTTTTGATCTGGCGGCATCATCTGGTCCTTTAACCATCTTCTCAATTCGCCTTTTAATCAATCGCTGCATCCAGGGTTTTGCCAATATCCCCTTAAGCCCCTTGCCCATGCCTGCCACCATCTTTAACGCAGCGGTAGATTTAAAGAAAACAGTAATGTTCGGAATGGCAGTGGTGTGGTATGCAGTGGATACATCCCCCCAGCCAATAGCAACGGTATCTCTATCACCTCTGCCAAAGTCAGCATGGCTCCGCAGCAATTCATGTACCTCAACGATATTGCCTCCTCTTCTCAGCACCGTACCATATCCTATTCCTTCAACAATGGTTTTCGCAGTTCCCGGAGACATACCCCCTGATGCAGCAATACTCAAAATCAAATGTGTCGCATCTGGCAGCCGATCCTTCAAATGTGCAGACAGACAATCAGTAGGCACAACATCGAAGCCTACTCCCGACATGATCATTATTCCCTTATTCTTTGCTTCCTCATCGAGTCGGGAGTGCCTTTCAAAAATCTCAATTTCACCGGTAATGTCCAGGTAATGCGTTCCTGTGTTCAAGCATGCTTCTACCATGAGTTTCGCAGTAGCAGAAAACGGACCGGCGATGTGTAATACAACAGCAACCTTTTGCAACAAGGCCTCCAACCCCTCTCGATTATCGAGGGATACCGAAGTATGCTCCAAATTAAGTGGTTCAGCAAGCTTCTTGAGCTTGGCCTCATTTCTACCTGAAAGAATTGGTTTTAGGCCTGCCTCTACGGCCATCCTGGCAGCCAATTTGCCCGTATAACCTGTAGCACCATAAATCAAGAATCTCGTCTCTCGCGTCATTTGAAGCATTTGAATGGCATAGAATAGAAAAGTCGCATAATCTAGACTCAAAGCTATGAAAATATGAGTACCGTGTTATCCCAATGGACTTAATCTCAACTCTGGTGTTCAACTCGAATATCTCACAAAAAGTACATTTGTACTTGATTTGAAGCCCATGGGCTAATACACCCATTAATAAAAAGGATAGATTTTGTAGTATTGTTACCGTGTGGCACAATTTCGTCGTGATATGAGGTTCAGGGGTATGTTGCTGAT
The DNA here is from genome assembly GCA_012965955.1 of Flavobacteriales bacterium. Taxonomy (GTDB): domain Bacteria; phylum Bacteroidota; class Bacteroidia; order NORP154; family NORP154. The sequence continues at coordinate 25,578 of DTRK01000094.1, read as the reverse complement.
TATTGTCTTATTGACCACGCCTATCTTGTGGGTGAAGGCACAGATGTACAATTTTGAGTCCTTCTCTGTAAATGAAGGGCTTTCTCAATCCCAGGTAAACACCATCTACGAGGATAGCCGGGGATACCTCTGGTTCGGAACAGCAGGGGGTGGAGTTTGCCAGTTTGACGGAGTGAATTTTACACAATATGATGAACGGCACGGACTGTGCGGTCCAATAGTGACGGCTATTGTTGAAGATAACTCGGGCAACTTGTGGATTGGAGCAACCTGGGGTGGTGTCTCTCGCTTTAACGGGAGTAAATTTCAAAATTACCATCGCAAACAAGGCCTGATATCTGATGCAACAACGGCATTGCTGAAGGACAGGCATGGAAATATATTTGTGGGCTCCAATACCGGAATTACAATCATTGACAACAACCATGAGTTCAGTCATCTCAGCACGCTAAATGGCATGAACTCGGGCAATGTAACTTGCCTCTTTGAGGCCGGAGATGGAGCTATTTGGATCGGGACCAATAAAGGAATTAGTATTTACGACGATCACCAGATCAGTACAATAGGTAGGTCCGATGGCCTTCCTTATGACCATGTTACGTGCATTACTCAGGACAGTCTGGGAAACATGTGGATTGGCTTTGAACGAAAAGGCCTGGTGAAACTGAGCGCTGTATCAATAAAAAGTGGCCACTATGATTTCGAGCAAATCGGAGCAGAAGAAGGCCTGAATAATATTACCATAACCAGCATTATATCAGATGCCAGGGGATTACTATGGATCGGAACAAATGGTCGCGGGGCATTTAAATACGTAAATGGAAAGCTCACTAACTATCGGTATCGAAACGGACTTGAAAGCGACGTAGTGCTCTCAATTGCACAGGATCGATCAGGAAATATTTGGTTCGGCACAAGTGGCGGCGGAGTGATCAAATTCTCCGACGAAATGTTCACCCATTACTACAACGTCGCAGGACTGAGCAATGGGAACATATTTGCCATATGTGAGGATGGCGATAAGAATATTTGGGTAGGCACTTCAACAAATGGGGCATATCGCTATGCCGCTAATGCCAATGGAAGCCCGGAAGTAAAGCAGTTCAATACCGACAACGGACTGATAGGATCTAATGTTCGGGCAATACTTAAGGATCGTAAGGACAACTTATGGTTCGCCACAGAAAACGGAGCCTGTAGATTTAATGGATCCACATTCACGAGTTTCTCTACAAGAAATGGATTAGCTGGCAATCATATCAAATCGTTAATGGAAGATAATGACGGGAACATTTGGTTTGGTACTTATGGCAACGGAGCCGTCAAATACAATGGGGCAACCTTCACCAATTATACCACAGAGGATGGCCTCAACCATGATTATATTCACTCAATGTACGCAGACTCACGGGGAAATTTGTGGTTTGGCACAGGAGCAGGGGTGAACAAATACGACGGCAAAGAATTCACCTCATACGGTACAAAGGACGGATTTTGCAACACCTATGTAGGTTCCATTGCAGAGGACAAATTAGGGAACATTTATTTCGGCACTGATCGCTGTATCATGCGATACAACGGAGAAGAGTTTACAAGTCTTACGGATGCTGATGGGTTACTATCGAACACCATATACCTGCTCATTAGTGATGAAGATGGCAATATTTGGGCAGGAACCAATAAAGGTGTCGATAAGCTATTTATTGACGAAGAAGGTGAAGTCGAATGGGTAAACAACTATGATAAAGAGCAAGGCTTCACCGGCATTGAATGCAATACCCGGGCGGTGTGCAAAGATAGTGAAGGCAAGCTATGGTTTGGTACGGTCAAAGGCGTAATCGAATACGATCCTAAAGAGGATTATGCCAACTTCGTTGAGCCTATTACCAACATAACTGGCATCAAATTATTCCTTGAAGATCAAGATCTGCTGAGATATAGCCAGGGCTCATATTTTTGGTATAAACTGCCCAAAGAGCTATCTCTCCCACATGATAAAAATCACCTGACATTCAATTTCATTGGCATAGATCTAAAGACACCTGAAAAGACCCAATACAGATTTATTCTGGATGGTTTTGATGATGACTGGTCGCCCCCTACAATTAAAAACGAGGCAACTTACTCCAACATACCCCCCGGAGAATATGTCTTCAAGGTCAAATCTGTTAACAACGATGGATTGTGGAATGAGGAAGCTACAGAGTTCGCCTTTGAGGTGGACTTGCCGTTTTGGCGGACGTGGTGGTTTTACATCATTGTCGTTGGCGGTCTTGGACTCGGAGTTTATGCGGTTATACAGTACAGAACCAAACAGTTGTTGGACATGAGACTCAAGCTTGAGGAGCTTGTCGCCATTCGGACAGAAGAAATCACCAGGCAAAAAGACGATAAAGAAGTCCTGCTCAAGGAGATACACCACCGTGTTAAGAATAACCTTCAGGTAATTAACAGTCTGCTTAGCATTCAGTCACACTACATAGATAACGAGGATGCATTGAGCGTTTTCAGGAAATCTCAAGACAGGATTGAGTCCATGTCCCTGATTCACGAAAAAATGTACCAATCAAGTGATCTGACACATATTAATATTACAGAGTACATAAACCTGCTTACCAGTAACTTAATTAACTCTTATAGCATCGATAAGCACATCTCGCTCGATTTAAAAGTAACAGTGGACCAGCTATCCATTGACACCTTGATTCCCATGGGACTGATCATCAATGAACTCATTACGAATTCGCTTAAATATGCATTCGAAGGAAAAAATGCAGGTAAGATCTCCGTGTTTCTGGGTACAACAGAAGACCGCCGGTACAAGCTGATCATCAGCGACAACGGCCTGGGAATACCATCTGGAGCTTCCATAGACAAACCCTCAACCATGGGAATGGAATTGATAAGCATTCTGGTAACACAAATTGATGGAACCATAGAAAGACGCCCTCAGAAAGGCACCTCATTCTTGATCCTGTTCCAAGGGATTGGAAAAGATAAGTTGATTTGAGATTTGGGATTTGGGATTTAAGCTGAAAGAAGGAAAACCGAGGCGCTGTAAGAGGAATGAGGTAAAAGAGAAGAGTCTCTTGAGATACCCAAGGCACACATGACTGGATAAGGTTAGTTCTTGAAATACGATTGAAACCGCACGATCTTGAGGTCATCAAAATAGGTGGGCTCGGCAGCCTGGTTCCGCACATATATGAAGAGGGGTCTTCCATTCATTTTCGGGGGAATGTGAAATTCCATAGTTAACATCTCCCATTCAGAATCATTGGAAGAAGACAATTCATTTTCACTCACAGAATATCTGGGTTTACCTTTTCCCACAGCCACCAAATCCCCCGCAGACCCTCCTTTTTTTCGCATTACCGAAACAATGTAACTTTCACCATGTCGTACATTTTCTATGGTTACGCTCATCCCTTGTTCGTGTTCTGTGTTAAGTTTTACACTGGTATTGCCGCTGAAAGCATAATCCGTAGAGCGTGTTTCGACCGACCCAAATACATAGTCACCATATAAACTGCTATACTTCTTTCCATTTGGCGCCAGTATTTCAGTGTTGCAGACCAATATTTCCTTCACTCGCCTGTTAGGCAGAACAAAATTCCTTTCATCTCTCTTGCTCAGATCAAAAATGAGCACATTTCTGAATTGGCCCGCGAGATGTACAGCATACTCATAGAGAAATGGTCGCATAAACAACTGGTCAAGTCCATTGATCACCAGATACTTCGCACCATTACCTATGGCTGACTCCATGCCTTCTCTCTCCGTGTTCAGGGAAATTGGAACATCATTCTCGAAAGACCATTCAGAATATTCTGTCCAACCTTTTTGATTCATCAGGTATAGCGAGAGGTGGCTCTTGTCTGGGATTGAGATAATTGCATCCGTTCTATCCACGCCAATAGACCTCAAATAAGGTGTTATATCTTCAATATCATTCTTTATACCATCATGGTTCCACCAGCCGTAGTATCGATTATTGATTTCAGTCATCGCATAGTTGACATTAAAAAATGTAAAGGCGAATACTACAGTCATTGCAATCTTGGACTGCAGCACGCTGCGAAAATGTGTCCTCAGTAGATCGAAAAGAGTGATCAATATAACAACCGGGAGGATGAAAAGGTTTATCGTATAGTAGTCGTGATCCTTCAGTGCGGCAAATTGAAGAGCGATAAATGCACATGTGCAGAGAAATATCAAGGAAGATACCATCATCAAAAATTTGTTTCCTCTTTTTTGCAAGATTACAATTGCCAATGTACACAGGAACCAAAAACTCCAAAGTGCTTCATTATAGTACTGGCCAAACCATAACTTGAAAATGCCGTTCTTGACCGCTGCTATTTCTTCTCCGGACATCTCCCAAATGGGAAAAATGGTCGTTGAAAAATAACTGGTCGCGTGCTCCTTGTTATAATAGGCTGCGTATGTGGTCCAGGCTCCGATTACAGCAATCGAAAAGACAAACAACCACAGATTTCTCCAACTTATTGGAAACATTCTATTCCTTTCTTCAGCTTTGAGTTTTTCCAGGATAAATACGGCAATAATTGCTGCCAGGCTTAACAAGGCTGTTATCTTAAGTAATCCGGCAATGGTAAAAAATAGCACGGAACGCCTAAAGTATTTTGTGTCCTTAGTTCGACAGAATTCCATAAAATGGTACCAGGCAATAAACACCACCCCAAGTGCCGTAGAGTTTGAAAGGAAATTGTTAGAATAGTAGGCGAGGACAGGGGATGAAAATAGGAGAAGGGGCAGGCACATTGCCCAGAACTGGTGCTTGAGCAGATTATAGAAGAGCTTATACAGGTAAAATAAACCAATAAAGAAGATCAATACATTTAAAAGGCGGTATAAAAATTCGTGGTAGCCGAATATACGGTATAGGATGGCCACTGAGTAATAGAGCAACGGCATCTCACTCGTACATGTATATCCTGTAGTAAAATTATCAGAGGTGAGGTTATGCACTTCAGGGTGTAAGAAGTCCATCCTGCCCTGGTAGTAATTTAGTGCCAGTGAGGCGCAATCCGCTTGACGCCAGTAGTGCACGGAAGTTGGTCTTTTGAACAGGATTTCGTCGAAGTGGTAGTAAAAGAAAACGCCCACAAGAAGAGCAACAAAAAGCAGCTGGTATTTAAATTGGTTGAGCATTCTGTGAATGTACATATAAAATGGTATGGACCTCAAGGCAAGTTCAGGACATCTATTACGAGGCAAGGGCTCAGAAAGTAATGGAACCTTCCCACGTACCTTTGACGGCTAAGCAATTGGAAAGCAGGTTATATTTAAGTTAGCGAGAAATTGATTGAAAATATGTGATTCTCCATTCTTTTCGCTTCATCTTCCCGGCACAATCTTCAGATCATTCTTCCAACCAATCAACCCATCTCTTTTCTTCCTACCTTAGTGCTTAGCAATTTAACCCATGAGCGTCCACAAACCATTAGCTGAAAGAGTCCGTCCCGTTTCATTATCTGACTTCATCGCGCAAGAGCACCTTGTTGGCAAGGATGCCATTTTAAATAAGGCCATCCAATCCGGAAAAATCCCCTCAATGATTCTGTGGGGTCCCCCAGGAGTTGGAAAGACAACCCTGGTTACAATTATTGCCAATAGCCTCGACCGCCCTTTCTATGCTCTAAGTGCTGTAAACTCTGGAGTTAAAGATGTTAGAGAGGTCATTGACCGTGCAAAGAAACAAGCGACGGAACTGAGCTTTGACGGAACGGATCCCATTCTGTTCATAGACGAAATTCACCGCTTTAGCAAATCACAGCAAGACTCTTTGCTAGGCGCCGTGGAGCAGGGAACAATTACGCTCATAGGTGCCACAACGGAAAATCCTTCCTTCGAAGTGATCCCTCCACTTCTTTCCAGGTGCCACGTCTATATCCTGAAATCATTGAAAAAATCTGACCTGTTAGAGCTGCTGGACAAGGCAATAAAAACTGATACCCTGATCAAAAACAAGAAGATTGTGATCAAGGAAACGGAAGCATTGCTGAGATTATCTGGAGGTGATGCTAGAAAACTACTCAACATATTCGAGCTGGTGGTGAACTCGGTAAAAGGCAATGCCATAACCATAACCAACGACATCGTGATGGAACGCGCTCAGCAAAACATAGCCCTATACGATAAGGGTGGAGAGCAACATTACGATATAATATCTGCCTTTATCAAGTCCATGAGAGGAAGCGACCCCAATGCTGCAGTATATTGGTTGGCCCGCATGATCCAAGGTGGTGAGGATCCCAAATTTATTGCCAGAAGGATGCTCATTCTCGCTTCTGAGGACATAGGCAATGCCAACCCAACAGCTTTGGTGATGGCAAATAATTGCTTCCAGGCGGTCACCGTTATTGGTTACCCCGAATGTGAGCTCACACTTTCGCAAACCGCTATATACCTGGCGAGTTCTCCAAAAAGTAACGCATCATATAAGGCTATAAAAGATGCAAAGTCCATGGTTGCAGATAAGGGCGCCTTGCCGGTACCCTTACATTTGCGCAATGCTCCCACAAAATTGATGGAAGAATTAGACTACGGAAAAGACTATCAATACGCCCACGATCATGAAGGTAATTTTTCGGATCAGGAATTTCTCCCGGATGATCTATCAGGGACAACCTTTTACGAACCCTCAGACAATAACAGGGAAAATGACATGCGCGCGCGTTTGAGGGTACTATGGGGTTCAAAATATGGTTACTGATTTAACTAGATTTAATATGTGGTAAAGATTACGTGTTATCTATGAACTACATCCTGATAGCTATCCGGGCCTAATTAGCAGATTACCGAACGTACAATGGCCCTCGGTCGAAGCTATGTTGATCAGGTAATAATAACCCAGACGTCCCGTTAACACCCCATTGTGTCGAATCAACTATCTTTGTTCTGATACACTTTGCCACCATATGCACAAAACTCTCCGCATTGCAATATCTCTTGCCCTTATTATCGCGATAGGCCTCTCATGTCGCAAAGACGGCACGGGCCCATCATGGGATGTCGAAATACTAGCTCCTCTACTCAGGGCCGAGTTATCCCTGCAAAACATCATTGCGGATTCTTTGCTTTCCACGGCCCCAGATAGCGCACTCTCAATTGTTTATAACGGAACCGCGTATAGGTTTTCGTTGGATACGCTGGTAAATATTCCAGATGAGACGGTGCAGCAAACTTTTATATCTCCGCTTGTATCTGCTTATCTACAGCCAGGTGACCCCATTCCATTTTTCGGTTCGCAGCAAGAAACAAAATACGATCTGAAAGGCGTCGAGCTTAAACAGGTCAAGATTCGTTCCGGGTGGCTCACTTTTGAACTGAGCAGTTCAATACAGGAAATTGTAGACCTCAACTACCTAATGCCAGATGCAACAAAGGCTGGAGTACCTTTTTCCATAACTGAATCAATTCCCGCGGGAACACAAACCATTCAGGCCACCATTACACGAAGCTATGATTTGAGCGGCTACACGATTGATATGAGAGGCGTAAACCTGAACAATTACAATACCATGGTCGCGCAGTTTACGGCGAACATCAGTCCAAGTGCAACTGACTCGGTGGTGATAAACCAGGGGGATAAATTCGATATGAAGTACACGTTTACCGATATCGAAACAGAGTTCGCCATTGGCTACTTTGGATCATACTCCATTTCTAATTCTTACACGGAGCCTATTGATATATTCAAGAATATACCCAGCGGTTATCTCAATATTGATTCCATAAGAATGAATATGAAGATCGAGAATGGATTTGGCATTGACGCCCAGCTCCGAATCGATACGCTGAAGTCTATTAACACAACTGCAGGTGGCTCAGCAGCATTGACTCACTCCCTGATTGGAAATGCCATTAACCTCACGAGGGCATTGAATTTTGCCTCGCCGGGATATCCATTCACGTATTCCGAATACAATATCACGGTGAATACGAATAACTCAAATATAAATGCGTTGGTGGAAACGCTCCCTGATCAATTTCAATATGCATTGGTCATGGACATCAATCCTTTTGGCAACAATTCCTACGGCAACGACTTTCTCTATTATGCTTCTGACGTGAAGATAAGTGTCGACCTAAATGTTCCGGCCAGGTTTGAAGCCAATGGACTTACTATAGCTGATACTGTAGATTTTGATCTGGGTAAGGATCCAGGTACTGAACATGAAACAACAATTATAGAGGGATTCTTTTACTTATACGCCGATAATGGATTTCCCTTTGATGCCAGGCTACAGATCTATCTTTATGACGAGAGTTTCGCTATCATCGATTCGTTGATGGTGCCCCCAAACAACATTATCACGGCCGCACCTGTAGATTTAAGTAATAAGGTAATTACAAAATTCCAATCGAGATTGGATATACCGGTTGACGACGAGAAGATGATTCTATTCGAGCAAGCTAAAAAAGCCCTGGTAAAAATTGTGTTTAGTACCAAACCCAATAACCAGATCATGACCATCTATAGCGACTATCAAATAAACCTGAAGCTGGTTGGTGATATCACATACAGGGCCAAAGTAAATTAGCAAGATGAGGAAACTTGTTTATATATGGTTAATGGTTTGCTGCAGCAGTATTGTTGAGGGACAATCGAGGTTTGGAATTTCCGATTTTGGGGTCGACACATCTAAAATGACCATTGGGTTATACGGTGAGTATGGCCTTGGATCTACTGCTCTTACCAACCGGATGTACATGGATTTCCTCAGAGGCAATTATGTTGAGAGGGAGGTGCTCGACAAAGCTTCCAGGAGGTTGGTACAGTTCAATAAGGCAGGAGGTGACGTGAAATATGGCCTGTACTTTTCCAAAAAAATCAATACGCTACTGGGAAAAGCTGGTTTTAGCTATTTCGTTAATGTGGCTGATCGAATTCATTGGGACGTCTTGTTTACAGATGACCTATTCAACGCCATATTTTACGGAAACAAGTCATTTGAAGGAGATACAGCTAAAATGGGAACTTTTGCAGGCAATTTTCAACGCTATCAGCAATTACAGCTGGGCCTGATAAAAGTGAACGAGAATAAGTCAATTTTCGGAATGGGTGTAGCATTATTGAAAGGGCAACAGTTTTATCAGATTAATATTGCAAGGGCCAATCTCTACACCAGCGCACTTGGGATGGAGAATGAACTTGACCTGGCCTACAGCACCGTGGAATCAGATCCCAATAGTACAAACATGAATGATTTGAGCGGATGGGGAACCTCCATTGACGCCTTTTATCAAGTGCCCTATTACATCTTGCAAAACACAAAAGAAAATGAAAGTGACTGGAAAGGATATCTTAGAATTGAGGCGAGCGACCTTGGATTTATCCGATGGAATGACAGCTCACGGACAAGATTGAAAGATTCCGTTTATCACAATGAAGGGATATTTATTCCTACCGGGTTGGCAGTATCAGCTACCTGGGCTGAGGATCAAAGCGACTCATTGAAGCAGCTTTTACAACCTGAGACCTTTATTGGATCGTTCGCAAGCATCTTGCCGGGCTCTTTCCATCTGAAGATGTACCAGGCGAATTCAGCTGGACTATTTGTTTCGATGGGAACAGTGATTCGCCTTTTCGCCAAGTATTCTCCGATGATGTATCTGGGAGGGGGGAAAAAGTTCTCAGACAAGCTCAGTATAGGCGGGACCATGGAGTTCGGAGGATACGGTCGATTCAATCTTGGATTCGAAGCCAGATCAAATCTGAAAAACTACGAAATATCGTTGGGGTCGAGAAGTTTAGGAGGCTGGTTGTTTCCAATGCGGGCGGGCGGCAATAGTGCCTATATTAGTTTGAAAAAGAAGTTTTGAGGAGCATGATTGTCATATCTGTTTTAGCGCTTCTCTTTACCAAAGAAGGGAGCAGTACCGATACCACTTTTATCCATACCTATGGTGGATTGAGTTATGAAGAAGGAGCAGCTGTGGACGTTACATTCGACGGTGGATATGTCATGGTCGGATCTACTGGTAGTTTCGGATTGGGAAATGCTGATGTCTATATGGTAAAAGTTGACTCTAATGGCACCTATGAGTGGTCAAGGTCCTATGGTGGGCCAAATTCGGATATCGGGAAGAGTGTCAAACAGACATCAGACTCAGGATATGTGATTACCGGATATACCAACAGTTTTGGAGCGGGAGGATATGACGTCTTTGTGGTGAAAACAAATAGTATTGGGGACACACTCTGGACCAACACCTTTGGAGGAAGTAATTGGGATTTTGGATATGAGGTAGTGCAGACCATGGACGGAGGATATGCAATAGCAGGAGAGACCTTCAGTTACGGAGCAGGAGACAACGACATGTACCTGATAAGAATTGACTCCAGCGGCGACTCTCTTTGGACCCGGACGTTTGGAGGGGCTGAGCAAGACTATGGAAGAACCCTGTTAGAGACTGCTGATACTGGTTTCATTATCGCTGGAGCCACTTTTACCTTTGATGTGGATAGCGGCGACGCCTATGTGGTAAAAACAAACAGCACTGGTGACACTTCCTGGACGGCGAACTATGGTGGCACTGGCAATGACCTTGTAAACGATGTTATTGAAACCATTGACATGGGCTTTGCCTGTCTTGGCACAACCACGAGCTACAATGCTATGAACCAAGATATGTACTTGTTTAGAATAGACCAGCTAGGTGTGATGACATGGTACACAGCATTAGGCTCCAATGAAGGGAACGAGCAGGGATACTCGTTGGTTGAGTTGAGATATAAAAGGTATGCAACACTGGGTTACACTGACTTTTTGGGAGGGGGCGGAAATGAAGTATATATGGTCCTCACCAACGAAATTGGTGGCTTTTTATATGGTAGAACATATGGTTTTAGCGAGGATGAGCAGTTTTACTCAATCGCCAAAAGGCCTAATGGGGGCTTGGCCCTGCTTGGTACTACGAACAGCGTTGGTGTGGGGTTAACAGATATGCTGTTATACACAACAGATTCAATTGGAAATGACTACAACGATACCACTTTCGTTCCGTTGGTATATGCCACTTATTTGGACATCTCGATACCAGATGCGCCAGTAAGCGTGGGTGCCATTCAAAATCCAAACAGGAACATTTCAATATATCCAAATCCGGTGAGGTATGAGGCCATGGTCAATATAGAAGGCGGGTCATTGCTCAATAAATACGTGGAGTTTCGGTTATACGATCTAACCGGGAGAAAGATCAAATTAATTGAGTTGAATCCTTCCTTACCTCATTCTGTAAATATGTCGAGTCTGCAATCTGGAGTTTACTTCTATGAAATAGTGATTCAGGATAAGTCCCATTCAGAGAAACAAGAGATTTACAAGGGTAAACTCATATTGGCCTCTGAATAATTGCGCCGAGTCCTATCGCTCCTGTAGCCATGTCCAATCACCAACATTCTCTTGATATTGTTATTCCCTGTTTCAACCCGGACCCAGGATGGGAAGACAATCTCATTCAGTATTATCTGAACCTCTCCAAGGAGTTAGGAAAAGGTTGTTCCACCTTGATATTGGTTAATGATGGCTCTACAACAGAGGTAACTGATGCGCAAATTGATAAGATTAAAGCTGCAATTCCTGGAACGAATTATCTGGAATACCCGGAGAACAAAGGAAAGGGACACGCCTTGAGAACAGGAGTGCAGAGTTCCAAAAGCGAGTTCGCTATTTTCACAGATGTGGATTTCCCATATGAAATAGACAGCGTAGTCAAAGTGTATAGACAACTGTGTGATGGAACGGACATAGCACTCGGATATAGAGAACAGGACTACTATTCAACGGTGCCCCTATTTAGGAAGCTGCTTTCACAAGCTTTGCGATGGGTGCTGAGATATATATTGAAATTGTCGATCACTGATACACAATGCGGATTAAAAGGATTTAACAAATCAGGTAAACAAGTGTTTTTAACGACTACGATCAATCGATTCCTCTTCGATTTGGAGTTCGTCATGCTATCGTCAAAAGACACCACTATCTCTACAAAACCAGTATTGGTCAAGCTTCGAGAAGGGGTAGTTTTTAGCAAAGTGAACATGAAGGTGCTTTGTGTCGAGCTTTTGAACTTATTCGCATTGACCTTTTACAAAAGAAAGCCACCTCACAATGTCTAGGCGGTTAATAGGAGGCATATCGGTTATTGCGATATCGGTCATACTGATAATTGGTTCGCATTCCACACTTCTTACCAATCCCAACAACTTTTACCTGGGTTCTGGCATAGATGGATTCAAGAATTACTATACCCTGGATTATCACATTAAGTACGATAGTTCATATAGCCACTTTGAGGGGATGAACTATCCTTATGGTGAACAGGTGGTGTTTACTGACAACCAGCCACTTATATCCAACTCCCTCAAGTTTATTTCCAACAATATTGTCGACATTTCTGCTTACACGGTTGGTATTTTGAATGTGCTCATGCTCTTGTCAATCACACTTACCTGCCTAATTCTTTACCTGATATTTCAACGGTTTAAAATACCTGATTTGTGGGCTGTACTTTTTGCAATAGGGGTCGGCTTCATGGCGCCTCAAATTCACAGAATGGGTGGACATTACGCCCTTGCATATGGATTTATTATTCCACTGTGCATGCTGCTTTGGATGCGCTTCCATGGGCATTCAAACTTGAGGAACAGCATGTTGCTCGGGCTCGTAGTGCTGCTTTCGTCCCTCATACACATGTACTATTTTGCCATTCTAACTTTCTTCCTGTCCATGTCCATGGGGATTGCGGTGCTTGGTAATAGAAATCTCGCTCAACTCAAGTTCACTGCTAAGCACCTCCTGGTGCAGGTGATCGTTCCATATTGTGTGATTCAATTGTGGTTTTTGGCAACTGACTCTGTAGATGACAGGCCGGCGAATCCGTCTGGATTTCTAGACTACAGAGCCCACTGGCAGGGCATATTTTTACCCATCACCTACCCTATCGGCGAATTCATTCATTCGATAAAGCCTATTCCCCAGCTACAATGGGAAGGGATATCATACGTAGGACTCATTCCGGGAATTGTCTTTTTTCGGTACATCATTCTTGCTCTTTTGCAATTTGCAAGATCAAGAGGGAAGGAAATAAGGGCCATATCGGGAAATCCTGACCTGAACATGCTCTTTCTCACCTCAGTAGTTATTCTCCTCTTTTCATTTGGAATACCATTCATCTGGAACCTGGAATCACTGGTGGAATACCTGGGCCCTCTAAAACAATTTAGAAGTATTGCCCGGTTTTCATGGGTATTCTATTATGGTATCAACATAGTGGCTTTTATCGCCTTTTACAGATTGATCCAGCAAAATTTATCAGCAAAACGCACGAGAAACATCACCTTATCTATAGCAGTCCTCTTTCTACTATATGAGGCACAAATGTTTCACAACAGGAATGCTTTCTACACGCTGACAACCACAGCGGAGCTAGAACACCCCAACTCCCCATCTTACGTGAAGAGTCCACTTTTAAGCATGGAAACAGATAAGTATCAAGCGATATTGCCGCTACCTTATTTCCACGGCGGGTCTGAGAACGTTTCACGAAAAGACAGAGGGGAAATTGGCAAGAACACGATGGTCGCGTCTTTATTGACGGGATTGCCTACCACAGCAGTCATGATGAGCAGGACCTCGTTATCCCAAACACTGAAGAACATGCAGTTGGTGCTGGAACCCTATGCCGCTTATGATATCATCCCGGAGTTCAAATCTAATAAGCCATTCCTTTTATGGATTGAAAAAAGAGAAATAGTAACCGAAGATGAGCAAGCACTCATTGATCAGGCAACCATCATCTATGAAGATGCTGAGGTTACGCTTGGGGAACTTCCAATTATAGGATTCTATAACGTATTAAATGACAAGTTCCTCGCTGCAAGAACTGAAGCATATGACTCAACATTGCACAGTATTGCAGGATTTCTTACCCGGGATTCCGTACTCAACTTCTACCATGAGTATGAAGTCAATGAAGCTGGCATGATCGAACAATGGACAACAAGAAACACTGAAGGCAATATAAAGGACAAGAACGTAATATTCAACGCTACGCTTCCATTACAAGATACAACCATGTATATTTTGTCGATATGGGTAAAATTGAATGAGGACCAACACCCTACTTCCCGGATATATTTTGACGAATTAGACAAAACCGGTACAATTGTATTTGACGAATCGTGGTCATATGGAGAACTCTTGAAGCTGATTGACCATGACTGGGCTCTCCTGGAATATCACTTCAAGCCGCACGCCAAAGAGAATACGATGCGTTTCACTATCACCAAGCCTACGTATCAGGACATGACAGTTTATTGGAATGATCTCCTGATTCGGCCGCAAGGGAATGATATTTATTACCTACGCGAGAACAATATTGTTTTCAAGAATGGAAGGACTTATGGGCCCGAGTATTATTTAAAGACGGGAGAATCGGTACCGCAAAGTGTCAATTAAGATTTGATTTCTAATACTCCGGATACACCCGCTTATTATCAAGTACTTTTTCAATTTTCTCCATTACGGCTGAGTTCAACTCATCCACCACTTCCAGGCAAGACAGGTTTTGTTTGAGCTGTGCCGGCTTTGAAGCACCGAGGATGAGGGTGCTCACATTGGGATTCTTCAAGCACCAGGCAAGTGCCATATTGGTAATGCTCACGCCAATTTCATCAGCAATTTCCGTGAGTTCTTTTACCTTCTCAATACGGTCAGCACTCAGTGTTTTGTCCACGAGCCAGTCGAAACCCTCCATGGCCAAACGAGAGTTCTTCGGAATACCATCATTGTATTTTCCAGTTAGTAAACCTGAGGCCAAAGGTGACCACACCGTGGTTCCCATGCCATGATCGCGAAACAGTTTAAAATAGTCGACCTCAAAAGTTCGGCGATGGAACATATTATAATGAGGCTGCTCCATCATCGGGGGAATGAGGTTATTCACATTCGCCACCATAATTGCCTCCTGGATCTCTTGAGCTGTCCATTCGGAAGTCCCCCAATAGAGGATTTTCCCTTGCTGAATCAGGTTGTGCATGGACCAGACCGTTTCCTCCATGGGCGTATGTAGATCTGGCCGATGGCAAAAAAACAGATCAAAGTAGTCCACTTGCATACGTTTGAGAGATGCATTACACCCCTCAACAATATGCTTTCTACTTAAACCCTTTTGGTTGGGGAGGTCCCCGCCCCAATAAACTTTGCTTGAGACCAAATAACTATCCCTTGGCCATTTCAGAGCCTTCAAAATATCTCCCATAACAACCTCAGCCTGACCCTTTGAGTATATCTCAGCATTGTCAAAGAAATTAATGCCACTTTCATAGGCAAGCGCCATGCAATCCCTGGCAATCTTATTGTCAACCTGTTTCCCAAAAGTGATCCATGACCCAAATGATAAAGCACTCACCTGCACCCCTGATCTACCCAGCCTTCTGTATTCCATAGTATTAAATTGTGATCTTTGTTATTCCCCAATCGAAATGATCTTAAAAACCGTCCTCCGGTTCTTGGCTCTGTCAGCTTCGTTTGTATTGGGACGGATTGGTTTGGTTTCACCATATCCCACATAGCTCAGACGTTCCGTATCCACCCCTTTATCTATCAAGTATTGATAAACGGACTTGGCCCTGTTTTCTGATAAAATTTGGTTCGTTTCCAGGCCTCCTACATCATCAGTATGCCCCTGTATCTCAATACCCAGGTTGGCATTTGTATTCAAAAACTCGATCAGTTTCCTGAGCTCCGCATGTGAGGTCTCTCGCAAATCGAAGGAACCACTTTCGTAAAAAATATTCTTTAAGGTGATAAACACGCCGGTATCAATTCTTTGCAGTGGAACATCCATTAAGAAAGGATCAGAACCCGTACCGGCTTTCTTTAAGGAGAAGTTTTCAGAGAAGAACGCATATCTCTTCTTAGATACATTGAGTGCATAATTCTTGTTGGTGGGCAGACAAACCAGGAATTCCCCCGTCACCCTGTCAGAGTAAGACTCAACTACCACTTCTCCCGATTCCAAATCAATTAGTTCAAACCGTGACCCCAAATTTTTCTTGGTCTGGCTGTCGTATACCTTCCCTTTCATATAAGTGACCCGAACAGGGCGCACATCCTCATGAAGCTGAAACTGGTACATGTCGAGCCCACCCTCGCCACCTTCACGGTTGGAGGAAAAATAGGCAGTTTCTCCTCCGGCAGCAACTATGAGTCCATTTTCATCATTAAAAGTATTGATGGGATACCCCAGGTTGACGGGTTCTCCCCAGGAACCGTCTTTCTGTCTCTTGGACATAAAGATATCCAAGCCACCCATACCGACATGTCCATTGGAGGCGAAATACAACGTCTGATTATCAGGATGGATAAACACAGCTTCTTCCCTGCCTGGAGTATTGATAGTGGGTCCCAGGTTTTTGGCTTCACCCCAAACGCCAGCATCTGTCAATTTACTCACCCAGATATCGGCATCCCCCAAACTTCCCTTTCTCTGGCTCACAAAATATAAAGTCGTTCCATCCGAAGCATACGACGGTTGCACATCCCAGGCTTTGGAGCTTATCGGCGGCCCCATATTAACGGGCATCGACCAATCTTGCCCTACTTTCTTAACGAAGAATATATCACAGCTTCCATATCCTGTTCGGTTCGGGCCGTATCCATCAATTTCATCGCATGCCGAGAAGATGATTATTTTTCCATCAGGAGAGATCGTTGGGGACCCCTCATTATAGTGGGTGTTTATTGGAGAACCCATGTTGAAACACTTTGACCATTTCCCATCCAATTTCCGACTCACATAAAAGTCCTCTTGTTCCCCAAAGTAGTTTTGCTTGTCTTTGATTCGCCGCGTATAGAGCAATACATCATTGTCCGCTGTAATTCCCGGGTAGTACTCATCATAGGCCGAGTTTACATTCGGACCCAGGTTCTCCGGCTTAAAAGGCACCGGATTCCTCATAGCTGCTTCCGCAAAATCACAAATAGATATATTAAATTCCGACAACTGACGATATTTCTGCCTCATCCCAGGCATGGAGAGAAAGGTTTTATAATGCACTTTGGCGTTCGCATAATCCCCGATATGAAGCTCCAATGATGCCAGGTTGAATAACGCCGGAGGGAAAAACCCTGGGTCAATAGCAACCGCCTTGCGATACGCATCGATGGCATCCTTCGGGCTACTCAGCTCCGAATGAACTCCGGCCAGGAGTAAATACACCTCAATGAAACTGGTGTCAATTTCCAGTGCTGCTTCTAATTGAACTACGGCTAAGTCGTTCTGCCGGCTATCATACAATTCCTGCCCCTTCACGTAAAGCTTTATTGCCTTCTTGGAGGATGACGTATAATCTTGCGCCCAAATCGCACCTATAGAGAGATGAAAAATTAAGAATGATAAAAGAAAACCACGACGCAATATTGCCTTCATTTTTTAACTTTACACATGAACATGTCGGATACAAACATACAGCTATAACGATAGCCTGACAAGGTGTTTGTACAATTATTAAGCCGGAGGTCCGAACAAGGTAAATCGGGGTAGGTTATTGCATCGGCGATACATGATCAGCGTGCGAAATGAGTGAAAAAATTATTGAACATACGTAAGGCATGCTAAGTATTCAGCAAATACTTACAAAGTACTGGGGACACACCTCTTTTCGTGATGTTCAGGAGGATATCATCCAGTCAATTATAGGTGGGAATGATACTCTGGCGCTATTGCCTACAGGAGGTGGCAAGTCCGTGTGTTTTCAGGTTCCCGCCATGGCCCTGGATGGTGTTTGCGTGGTAATATCACCGCTTATTGCCTTGATGAAGGATCAGGTTGAAAACGTGAAGGCAAGGGGCATACCCGCAGTTGCACTTTATTCAGGTATGAGGCCTTCAGAAATTGATACGGCTCTCGACAATTGTATATATGGCAATACCAAGCTCCTCTATATATCTCCAGAGCGATTGACTTCGGAGATTGTTAGAACGCGCATTCAAAAAATGCACGTGAGCTTTTGTGCGGTTGATGAGGCCCATTGCATCTCTCAATGGGGCTATGATTTTCGTCCTGCATATCTCAATATCTCCGCTATTAGGGAACTGCACCCGAAGCTTCCGTTCATCGCATTGACGGCAACTGCTACACCCAAGGTGGTAATTGATATTCAAGACAAACTCGACTTCAGGGAGGAGAACGTTTTCCAGAAGAGCTTTGAGCGAAAAAATCTGGCCTATGTAGTGCGTCGTGTTGATGATAAGCACAAGAAAATGCTGCAAATCATAGGCGCTGTACCAGGTTCCGGGATTATATATGCCAGAAGTAGAAAGAAGACTCAGGAAATTGTGAAATCGCTTCAGAAAGAAAACGTCTCAGCAGACTTCTACCATGGTGGCCTGGACTCTAAGGAGCGTACTGCAAAGCAAGAGATGTGGATGGAGGGTAAATGCCGCATCATGGTGGCGACAAATGCTTTCGGTATGGGCATCGACAAAGGTGATGTTCGCTTTGTCATTCACCTTGAACCTCCTGATTCCCTTGAGGCCTACTTTCAGGAAGCAGGAAGAGCGGGCCGCGACGAACAAAAAGCATATGCTGCCCTGCTCTATAACCATACGGATGAGTTGGAGGCAGAAGAGCGTATCAAGTCGGGCTTCCCCATGATCGAAACCATCAAAAAAGTTTACCAATGCCTGGGAAACCAGAATCAGTTGGCCATAGGTGGTGGAGAGGGTACCGCCTTTGATTTCGACATCAGTGATTTTTCCAGGGCCTATAAAATTAACATCAGGGAAATATTCAATTCGATCAAATTTCTTGAGAAAGAAGGACTGCTGAGTACCACGGATGCATTTCGCATGCCCTCGACGATGATGATGAAGATGAACAAATCCGATCTTTACAACTTCCAGGTGGAGAATAGCAAATTTGACGTGTTCATCAAGCTGTTGCTGCGGTCATATGGTGGGTCGTTCGACGGGCATGTCAAAATAAACGAAGCGGAAATTGCCAAACGTTACGGCTCTTCCGTATCAGAGGTTGAAAAGGGACTAAACCAGCTCAATCAAATGGATGTTCTAGAGTACATGCCCCAAAACAAATCCCCCCAAATCATATATACTCAGGATAGAATTGACACAAAAAACCTGAGGCTGGCACCTGGAAATTACAAGTTGATAAAGGAACTTGCAGTTGAGAAATCCAGGGCAGTCATTGAATATACCCAGGGCATTTCCAAATGCAGAAGTATTACTTTACTCAAGTATTTCGGTGAAGAAGACGCCTACAGGTGTGGCACCTGTGATATATGTCTTGAGAGAAACAAAATTGAGCTCAGCGATCTGGAGTTTGAGTCTGTATTGGAGATTATCAAGCCTATACTGGTGGAAGAGGCCAAAACGATTGAGGAGTTGGTTGAGCTGATTACCGGAACCCCCGAAGACAAGGTACTCAAGGTCATACAATGGTTATTGGATGCCGAGAAGATCCGCTATGACGATATAGAGAAGTTGCACTGGAACAACCTGCCTAACGGCAGCGGTTAGGAAATGGAAAAACTAAAGGAGGGATTCTACCAGAGAGCGGATGTGGTGCAGATTAGCAAGGAGCTACTGGGTAAATATCTTATGACTCATGTGGATGGGCAAACCACTGGAGGTATTATTACAGAGACAGAAGCATATGCAGGGATAAGAGACCAGGCCTCACATGCCTATGGAAACAGGCGCACAAGCCGGACTGAAATTATGTATAACAAGGGTGGCGCTGCTTATGTCTACTTGTGTTATGGCATTCATCACCTCTTCAATGTAGTCACCAATAAGGAAGGTACGCCACATGCTGTGTTGATCAGGGCTATCAAGCCACAGGATGGAATGGAAATCATTCTGAAGAGGATAGGTAGTGATCGCAAAAGCAAGACAGCAGTGGCAAATGGACCCGGGACCGTATCCAAAGCATTGGGTATTCATACACGCGACAGCGGCATCATTTTAAGCGGGGACAGGATTTGGGTCGAGGATAGGGGAATGGTGGTAGAGCCTTCAACTATCATTACTGGCCCTCGGATAGGAGTTGATTACGCCGGTGAAGATGCCAAGCTGCCATATCGATTCAGGATAAGAATATAAGTTAATGTCTGCGGAAAACTCATATAGTGCCATCTGGAAGATGTCCTATCCGATCATCATCGGGTACATGGCCCAGAACATTGTCTATGTGGTAGATACGGCCTTTCTTGGAAGAGTGAGTGAAGTAGCGCTAGGTGCAGGAGGATTGGCGGGCCTGTATTATATAGCAGTGT
This sequence comes from Flavobacteriales bacterium, assembly GCA_012965955.1. Taxonomy (GTDB): domain Bacteria; phylum Bacteroidota; class Bacteroidia; order NORP154; family NORP154. The sequence goes on along the minus strand of DTRK01000094.1, from coordinate 5,246 downwards.
TCATGCTGGGCATGGGCTTTGGCACAGGCAGTCAAATCGTAATTGCCAGGCGGCATGGTCAGGGAAAAATTGCTTCTATTGGTAAAGTAGTTGACCACGCCTGGTATTTCCTCGCTGGTTTTGCGGTTGTTGTCTTCCTGTTCCTGCGATATGCCACTCCCCTGTTCTTTGAATACGCTCTAAGCTCTGACGCAGTCAACCAGGCATCGGTGCAGTATCTTGACATCAGGGCATATGGAATCTTCTTCGCGTTTATCAATGTAGCATTTAGGGCATTTTTCGTAGGAGTAGGAAAAACCCAGGTGCTGATATGGAGTACTGTGGTAATGGCGGTGGTGAACATTGTCCTCGACTACGCCCTGATCTTTGGACATTGGGGATTTCCAGAGATGGGGATTGGAGGTGCTGCCCTTGCATCGGTCATTTCTGAAGCCTTTACCAGCATGTACTTTGTCTGGTATGCCTTTCGCAGAGGAGAGGGAGCCGATCTCACGTTCGTTCAACAATATGGCTTTCTGAAATTTCCAAAACCAGAACTTCACACACTGAAGAAGCTCCTTAATGTCTCTATCCCTGTAATGTTCCAAAACTTCATCTCTTTGGGCGGATGGTTCCTGTTCTACCTTATAATAGAGGGAATGGGTGAGCGTCCACTTGCAATCTCAAATATTGTAAGGAGTATATACCTCATTCTAATGATACCGGCGCTGGCTTTCTATTCCGCCACATATTCCCTGGTTTCAAATACGATGGGAAGGGGAGAGTCTCGTGAAGTAAAGCCCCTGCTCAAGCGAATAATAGGGCTGGGCTTTCTATTCTCAGTAGTGCTAAGTTTTCTGGTGAGTATATTCCCCCACTCGATTATTGAAATTTATACCAACGATACTGGTCTGGTATTGGCGAGTTTGCCAACTTTGAGAGTAATTTCAGTTGCACTCCTGTTAGTTCCTATATCAATGGTTCTTTTTGCGGCAATCTCAGGTACTGGTAATACCCGTATGTCCCTTGTTCTGGAAGTAACCACAGTGTTAATTTATTTAGTCTGCACCTATTACTTTGCAAAGATCCTTGTCTGGCCGGTGGAGCAAGTATGGTATACGGAATTGGTCTATCTGATTATCCTTGGAACCCTGTCCCTTGTCTACTTCAAAACGGCGAATTGGAAGTCTGTAAAAGTGTGAAGCAGGCCTTATTGCGCACTTCCTCCATATTGTTTGGACATCAACTGAGTCAGCGCTAAGGCCCTTTGGTTCAACACTGCCACTGATCAACATCTATCTGAATGTATTGCACAATACAGCCTACACCTTCGGAAACATGGGTTATTTTTCTTAACTTCGCGGTGACCAAAATCAGGATTGTCTCTCGTCCTTGAGGCCTCATAAATTCGTTTTGCCGAAAGAGACTACAAAAAATAAAAGTTCTAAGGACATCTCCTTCGATGTCTTCAAAAAGGAAGTACTTTCTGATTATAAATGTGCTATAGAAAGCAGAAAAGCCAGCTTACGCGGACGCAAGGAAGTCTTGTCAGGTAAAGCCAAGTTTGGCATATTTGGCGACGGAAAAGAAGTAGCGCAGCTGGCCATGGCCAAGCACTTTAAGAATGGAGATTTCCGTTCTGGTTACTACAGAGATCAGACCTTTATGATGGCAGCTGGCCTGCTCACAGTACAGGAATTCTTCGCCCAGCTATACGCACATCCTGACATTGATGCGGAGCCTTCCTCTGCTGGAAGACAGATGAACGCACATTCAGGCACAAGAAGCCTGAACCTTGACGGAACATTTAAAGATCTAACCAAGATCAAGAATTCATCTTCAGATATGTCACCCACGGGAAGTCAGATGCCGCGGTTGCTTGGGTTGGCGTATGCCTCAAAATTGTATCGCAACAATGAAAACTTTGAGACGAAAAACGGTTTTTCAGTTAATGGAAACGAAGTTGCGTTTGGTACTATAGGAGATGCAAGTACCTCAGAAGGATTGTTCTTTGAGACTGTAAATGCGGCAGGGGTGTTGCAGGTTCCTATGGTCTTATCCGTATGGGACGATGATCACGGAATATCTGTATCTAAGAAACTTCAGACGACCAAGGAAAGTATATCTGAGTTAATGAAGGGATTCCAGCGAGATCCAAACAGGATTAAAGCCGGTGAAAATGGAGAAGGATATGAAATATATAGAGTAAAAGGATGGGACTATCCTAAACTATGCGAAACCTATGACGAGGCGGTGGGCATCGCCCGAACAAAGCACATACCTGTGCTGATCCATGTTGAAGAAATGACCCAGCCCCAGGGCCACTCTACATCTGGTTCCCACGAGCGATACAAATCTAAAGAGCGCCTTCAGTGGGAGGATGATATGGACTGTATTGCAAAAATGCGGGAATGGATCCTCGGTGTAGCGATAGGGACAGAGAAAGAGTTGGATGAAATTGAGGAGGCTGCTGAAGAATATGTAAAGACCGGACAGAAGGCTGCCTGGGCTGCATTTCAGGAACCAATCAAAGCAGAAAGAGAAGAGGTATCTGCAATGATCACGGATATCGCAGTTCAGAGTACACATAAGAGTTTAGTGGAGAAAATCGCAAACGACCTAAATGCGAATACGACTGTCGACAGGATGATGTTAGTGGAAGCAATCAAGAAGTCGCTTCGAATAGTTAGGAACGAATCCATTCCACAATCACAGTTATTGGCAGATTGGTTATCTGAATCAAAGATCGCGAACTACGAGCGTTACAACTCATTTCTTCACAGCCATTCAACCAAATCAGCATTAAAGGTAAAGTCTGTTGCTCCATCCTACAGTGCCGATGGCAATATGCAGGATGGGCGTATCATTCTTCGGGATAATTTCGATGCTATTTTGGAAAAGCATCCTGAGGTATTGGTATTTGGAGAAGATACTGGAAAGATTGGTGGGGTAAACCAGGGGCTTGAGGGATTGCAAGATAAGTATGGGGATCTTCGTGTCTTTGATACAGGCATAAGAGAAACGACAATAATAGGCCAGGCGATTGGTTTGGCAATGCGTGGGTTTCGCCCGATTGCTGAGATACAGTACCTGGATTATTTACTCTACGCCATACAGATAACTAGTGACGACCTCGCAACTGTGCAGTACAGAACTAAAGGAGGGCAAAAAGCACCGGTAATCATCCGAACCAGGGGACACAGGCTGGAAGGTATATGGCATTCGGGTTCGCCAATGGGTATGGTTATCAATTCCCTGCGTGGTGTATATGTCTGCTGCCCAAGGAACATGACCCAGGCTGCCGGCTTCTACAATACGTTGCTAGCTGGTGACGATCCGGGAATTGTAATTGAATCACTCAACGGGTATCGTCTCAAGGAAGACGTACCGACCAACCTGGGGGATTTCAGGGTACAGCTGGGTGTACCTGAAGTAATGGTGGCAGGCGAAGACGTCACCTTGGTAACTTATGGTTCTATGGTGAGGATGGTGGAAGCAGCAGCTAAACAACTTTCTGAAGTGGGTATTAGCGCTGAGGTAATCGATGTACAGACCCTCTTGCCCTTTGATGTGAACAACTCTATAGTAGAGTCTGTCAAGAAGACCAATAGGATAGTATTTATTGATGAAGATGTACCGGGAGGAGCTTCTGCTTTTATGATGCAGAATGTCCTTGAAGAACAGGATGGATTCCAATACCTGGACTCCGCACCTAAAACGCTAACTGCCAGGGAGCACCGACCTGCTTATGGTTCTGACGGAGATTATTTCTCCAAACCCAGCATTGAGGATATCTTTGATTCAGCCTACACGTTGATGAACGAAGTTGACCCCGCAAAGTATCCTAAGCTATATTAATCTCACCATCCGTTAATGGATAATAAAGTCACTGAATCCGACTCATTCTACGACGATCTGGAGAAGATGCCGGTGAACGAACTGTTGATCAATATCAATAAGGAGGATGCCACTGTTACCGGCGCAATTGAAAAGGTAATTCCGGCGATTGAAAAATTAATAAGCGTCATTGTTGATAAGATGAATGTCGGCGGAAGGCTGTTCTACATCGGCGCCGGAACCAGCGGAAGACTGGGGATCATTGATGCTTCTGAATGTCCGCCTACCTATGGTGTTGAGCACGGTTTGGTGGTTGGGCTAATTGCTGGTGGCGATCCTGCAATTAGAAAGGCCGTTGAATTTGCTGAAGACGATCCGGAAGGCGGTTGGGAGGATTTAAATGAATATAATATCTCCGAGAAGGATGTGGTCATCGGCATTGCAGCATCAGGAACCACACCTTATGTTGTGGGCGGATTGCAATTGTGCAATGCAAACAACATTACTACAGGTGGAATCACTTGTAATCCGGGAAGTCCGTTGGCAGAAGAAGCGCAATACCCGATTGAAGTCGTAGTAGGGCCAGAGTTTGTAACTGGCTCCACAAGGATGAAAGCGGGGACTGCTCAAAAGCTCGTGTTGAACATGATCTCCACATCCGTGATGATCAAATTAGGCAAGGTCAAGGGAAACAGGATGGTGGACATGCAGCTCAGCAATAATAAGCTCCTTGCCCGCGGGACCAGGATGATCATGGAAGCACTTAATATGCCCGAAGAAGAAGCGGCCAAACTCCTGGAAGAGTTCGGCAGTGTGAGGAAAGCGGTCGACAGCAGATCCTAAGACAAATATTCTTCTGTTGAATATAACATTTTCCTAACTTTAAGCGTATTACTTCCAACCGTTTAGAATCGTCATGCATACTATAGAGCCTCACTATAACTGGAGAAATCTCTACATCGCATCAGAAGATGAACGGTCTCCTTTTTTCGGAAAAGCGTATAGCGAGTTTGAATTCACACAGGTCATTTACGACCATGTGATACACCCGCAATGGGACTATTTTGGTACACCTTCACTCTACCTCAAAGTCCTATTCGCCGACTATGATGAGGGCTTCGCGGTCATAGAACTACTAGGAGAATGGAACGATTGCATCAATAACGACATCATGTTCCTAAAGCGGGAGGTGGTGGAACCCCTGATGAAAAATTGCGTGAATAAGTTTATCCTCGTTGGAGAAAATGTGTTGAATTTTCACGCCTCAGACGAATGCTACTACGAGGAATGGTCGGAAGAGTTAGATGATGGATGGATCTATATGCTGAATTTCCGCGAGCATGTCTTGAATGAATTCTGCCAGAACAGTATTGATAAGTACTTCACGAACCTGGAAACCAACTACGAAATGCACTGGAGGACCTTTAGGC
>DTRK01000093.1 GCA_012965955.1 Flavobacteriales bacterium | reverse complement strand
TAGCTCCCAAACCAATGCCAATGAAGATGGCCTTGTAATTCTTCTCTAGTTTTTTGAGGTCTTTCTCAGAAGTAATAGGAGAATTATAGTGAATGTGGAAGTCAAACTGCTTCTGCAAATAGGCCATTTCATCTAAGGCTGCCTTGTTGGTGATCTTGTAAGGAGCTACTCCGTACACTGTCAGGCCCGAGGGCTTCGATTTAGCCTCATAAACATCCACTTCGTATCCATAAGTTCTGAGCTCACAGGCGCAGGATATTCCAGCGGGCCCCGCCCCTATGATCGCTACTTTTTTCCCATTGGGCTTGCCGACCAGGAACAAATTCTTCTTGCCCTGTATTACTTTGTCGGTAGCGTAGGCCTGCAGTCTCCCAATGTCAATCGGCGTAACATCCTGGTTATTATAGACACATGCACCTTCGCAAAGCACCTCAGTGGGGCAAACCTGTCCACAGGAATGCCCAAACCAATTAGAGTCGTAGATGGTCTTCGCAGCGCCGTCATTGGAGCCCGTTGATATCTGCCTGATAAATAACGGAATATCAATGCCCGTTGGGCAGGCATCCACACAGGGCGCATCAAAACAGAACAAACAACGGGAGCTCTCATAAAAGGCCTGTGTGTCATTCATTAAGGGTTTGATCTGTGCGAAATTCTCCCCGAACGCTTTTTCCGATGATGGTTTTTTGTATTCTGACATTGTTAATATAGTGAAAGGTAGCAGTTATAAGATCAGTATCCGACCCGATCAAAACCTAAGAAACACCTTAATTGAGTTAACCAAATTATATCACTTTAGCATTTATTGAATATCGGTAGTCTGGACATTATCAGCAACCTGTCTATAGCTCAACCAACTTGTCATACGTCTCAGGACGCCGATCACGGAAAAACTGCCATGTCGATCTCACCTCATCAATCAGGTCAAGGTCTAATTCAGATATTAGTAGCTCATCATTGTCCTCTGAAGCTTCATCAATGATCTGCCCTCTCGGGTCCACGTGATACGACGTTCCGTAGAATTTCCCCAGGTTCCATGGCTTCTCCTCACCAACCCTGTTGATACATCCCATGAAGTACCCGTTAGCGGCTGCGTGAGCAGGTTGTTCCAGCTTCCACAAATATTGAGACAGGCCTGCCACAGTCGCTGAAGGGTTGTAAACGATCTCCGCGCCGTTGAGCCCCAAGCACCGTGCACCATCGGGAAAATGCCTGTCGTAACAGATATAAACACCGATCTTGGCGTATTTGGTTTCGAAAACCGGGTATCCAAGATTACCTGGCTTGAAAAAGAACTTTTCCCAGAACCCCGTAGTATGTGGAATGTGGTTCTTTCTATACTTTCCCAGATATTCACCACCCGCATCAATAACCGCAGCTGAATTATACAACACTCCTGCCTGCTCTTTCTCGTACAGAGGAACAATCATGACCATGTCGTACTTCTTCGCATATTCCTGTAACCTCTCGGTAGTTGGCCCTGGAATGGGCTCAGCGGACTCATACCATTTCTTATCCTGCCCGGGGCAGAAATATGGAGTGTTGAAGATTTCCTGCAAACAGAGTATCTGAACTCCCTTCTCTCCCGCTTCTTCAATATAGGGGATGTGCTTGTCATACATGGCATCCACAATCTCCTGTATGGATCCTTCGCCCTCTGTCATGGGAAGGCTTAGCTGGATCAGTCCTGACTTTACTTTTCTTGGCATATCTAAAAAATTAAATTACTAAATGACCTTTGAGGCCTTCCCCCGGGGAATAAATTGCCCGTCACCAGGATTTAAGTGACATTCATTATTGCTGATGGCTACTTTACCTCTCAATAGTACTGTTTCCGTTTTCCCTGTTACCTTCCACCCTTCATAGCTGGAGTAATCACAATTCATGTGGTGGGTGTCTACAGAAACCACATGCTCCTTATTGGGGTCAAAAATGACAATATCTGCATCGGCACCAATAGAGATCGTACCTTTTCGAGGATACATTCCAAAGATCTTTGCCGCATTGGTTGAACAAACCTCAACAAATTTATTAAGTGATATCTTACCCGTTCTAACTCCTTCAGAATACATGAATTCTATCCTGTGCTCAATAGCCGGGTGGCCGTTGGGAATCTTTGCGAAATTGTCTTTCCCCATGTCCTTTTGCCCCAATTTAAATGGACAGTGATCCGTTCCCACCACCTGAATCAACCCCTGGTTAATTCCACTCCACAGTGCTTCCCGGTCTTTTTTCTCTCTCAATGGCGGGCTCATGACCCACTTAGCCCCATCTTCCTGTTCGTATAAAGAAGCATCCAGCATCAGGTATTGAGAGCAGGTTTCCACAAATACCTTTTGGTTGCGCTGGGTCCTTTTCCTAACAGCATTCAGGGCTCCTTCACAGGTCATGTGCACAATGTATCCCGGACAACCCGTATAATTCAACATGTCGCAAAATCTTCCGGATGCTTCTGCCTCTGTAACTTCTGGCTGTGACAGGTAATGGTACAACGGCTTTGTATTGCCTGCTTCCAGGTTCTTCGAGATCAGAGAGTCTATCATGTCTCCATTGGTGGCATGCACAGTGACAATTCCCCCATGCTTTTTCACGACCTTCATCAGTTGCACCATCTGCCCATCATCGATCATCAATGCTCCTTTATAGGCCATAAATGTCTTAAAGGAAGTGATTCCCTCTTCCTCGATCATCTGCACCACTTCCTTGGCAACAGCATCATTGAAATCTGTAACCGCCATGTGATAACCGAAGTCGCCGACCGCTTTTGGAATGGATTTTTCCTGCCATGTTTTCAGGGCATTATGCAAGGTATCACCCTGTGTCTGGAGTATAAACTCAATTACAGAAGTGGTCCCTCCAAACAACCCGGATCGTGTTCCTGTTTCATAATCATCACTGGAATAGGTGCCCATGAAAGGCATCTCCAAATGCACATGGGGATCAATGCCACCCGGTAAAACCAATTTCCCTTCGGCATCGATTGTTTCATCGGCACTTACATCAAGCGCTTTACCTATTGTCGTAACGGTTTCATCCTCAATGAAAATATCTGCATGGTAATCATCTACCGCAGTTACTACCCTTCCGTTCTTTATTAGTACCGACACTTTATCAATTGAATTTATCTGTTAGCGAAATTGGAGGCATCATCTGATCTGACTCTATAACAATACTACTCTAATAAATTGAGAATGGCAATAGGGAAAATAAAAAAATGGAGGTGGTTATTCCGCAATTGTGAATTCTACGCGTCTGTCTTTCTTGCGCTCAGCTTCACTGTGATTCCGAGATATTGGCTTTTTGCTGCCATAACCTTTATAGGTGAGTCGTGAAGGTGAAATTCCTTTAGCAATTAAATAGTCCATAACTGCTTTTGCCCGATTTGCCGAGAGCAGAATATTAAATTTCATGGTACCACTGTTGTCTGTATGCCCTGCAACCTCAATTTTAACATCCTCATTGTCGTTCAGCAATCCTACGAGCTTGTCCAATTCAGCACTTGACGATGGCAGAAGATCATATTTCCCCAATAGGAAATAGACATTATTCAACTTAATGGGCGTTCCAATGGTCAGGTCAACAAGCGTTAGGTCAGCCAAATCATCAATTTTCAGCTTGCTCAAATAGACTTGCATATACGGCAGTGCCTGGAAGTTGAAAAACCCATTTTCGTCAAGGTTCTCCATGGTTGTAGCCATGATTGAGTTGCCTTCATCATTTACCATGAGCATCTCTACATATAGGTCATCTGAGATATTATCTACCCTGATCATATAGCCAGCGTCATAAGGAAGGTTATTGAACTTAAAACTACCGCTTTGGTCGGTCTGGGTTTCCTCTAACAACGTTTCCGCGTCCTTATATAGCCCAATGTTAACATTCTCCTTACCGCCTAAAGGGTCGTCTTTGTCAGTTACAATTCCCAATAAACCTACTGTACCTGCGTCGGGCAGCAATCCCGGATCTTCGCAGCTGAGTAATCCCAGGCCATAGCAATCAGGAGGTAACATATGAAACCTGAATATGTTTTTCTCTTGCCTTTGCGCTTTCTTTATTATTCGCCCCTTGTAATTTGTTTGCACAATTGACACGTCCTGTCCCGGGCTATAATCCTCTACCACCACTGTATAATCAACTTCAGGGCGCAAATCATCAAATCTAAATTTCCCCGTGTTGTCAGTTTCTGTTTTTGTCAACACCTCATCATTCTCTCCTAGCAAGGTGATCTTACTGTTAACCGGTTCAAACAAGTTGTACAACAGCCTGCCACGGATTGAAATTTTCTCCTTAATTCCCACAGTTTCAACCGTTCCTCCCTTATCAAGGCACAGCGTAAATGAACCTGGATATTTATCATTTAATATATGATCAACGGAGATGTAATACCAGTTCTTCTCCTTTAGCCCGGTACCTGTCAGGCTGCACTCATCAGCAGACTCTGACTTCCATTTACCACAAGCCACCTCATTAAAGTTGGCGTCCCACAACATTACCACGGGAAACTGGCAGGATCCCTTTTCCCCTCCCGTGATCACATTAACTTCAATCTCTTCCGAACGGGCGTAGAACTTGAACCACTTATTGAAATTCGGTCCCGTTTTGAGGCAGGTCCCAGTGCCTCCATCAGGAGATCCTTTCCAGGTGGAGAACTCCGCATCCCGGGAGCACCAGTTTGACAAGTTCATCAACTCTTTGGCACCATCCTGGTAATCATAGCCCAGCTCATCTGTCACGCACAGGGTGAATGTGCCTGGATAAGAAGAGGTGTTCGCATGGTCAACCTGAATGAAATACCAGTTGCCTAAGTTCAAGTTTGTATAGGTCAATCCCACATCGCCATACTCATCATTGTACTCATCACAGGCTAGCTGTGTGCCATACTCATCAATGAGGGCAACGTTGGCAAACTTCATTGTCCCAAACACATCTCCGGTACTCACCACAACTTGCACGTTGTCCGTACTGGCCCTGAACTTGAACCATACATTGTAATTGGGGCCGTCATTGGTCATACAGCCAATCCTGGCACCGTCCTCAGTGGCTCCTTTGTTACTCAAACCCGCCAATGGTGAACACCAATGCAACAGATCCTCAATCTCCAGGGCATTGGCCATATCATCATTCTCCGGCTGCGCCTGAAGCGAACCACAAGAAAGCACCACTACCAAGGCAGCAAGCCCAATTTCAGCATATATTTTTGAAAGAATATTCAAGTTCTGAGGTTTCCCTTTCTATCCAGCTTACTAACAAATATACCAAACAGCAAAGCAATCGCAAAGGATGGCGGGAGTTCAGCCAGCTTATCGAAATACACGCCATATTCAGGAATTTGTGGAGCCAGAAACTTAAAGACGGGAACAGAGATAAAACCTGTCACCATTGATGCCAGGGCCCCCTTCTCGGTATACCCTTTCCAAAAAAGAGACAATATCATCACCGGGCAGAACGTAGCGGCTATACCCGACCATCCAAATATGACAAACCAGAATATTGTACGTGTCGGTGAAATTGTGGCTACAGCTAGTGCAAGCCCCAGTGCTACCAGCGCCAGAATCACGGTGATGATTCTGGATATACCCGCCATTTTATCATTGTCCAGCTCTGGGTTGTAAACCTGCTGATAGAAGTCGCGCGTAATGGCAGAAGAGGCCACTACAAGAAGTGAATCGATAGTTGACATAATGGCTGCCAGCACCACAGCAATGTACATGGCCACAATTAATGAAGGCATGACAAGGTCAACTAACATCGGCAGTACTTGCTGTCCCCCATTGCCGAGGATATCCTCAGGTAGCTGCCCGGATTCAGTGAACAAATACCTTCCGAGCATCCCAATGAGTACTGCTGCAGAATCTGTAAGCAAGGTAAATACAATCGCCACCCATCTCCCCTTTAAAATCTCATTGTCATCCTTGATCGACATGAACCTTACAAATAATTGAGGCGACCCCATGAAGCCCAGGCCTATCAGGGCCAAACCAATAACGGTGACCACGTTGTAGGCAGAGAAGCCTCCACTGCCCCAAATATCGACCAGGCCGGGATCCACTCTTTCCAAGGTGCCCATTACATCTGCTTCCGGCCCAAGATAGAGGAAAGCTACGATGGGCAGGAGTACCAAACCCATCAGCATAAGGAGTCCCTGAAAGAGATCTGACCAGGCTACAGCAACAAAACCACCTGAGAGAATGTACATCACCACGATTCCAAAACCCACAAAAACCCCTACATAGTAATTCCACCCTAAGAAATTCTCAAATGCGGTACCAGTAGCATCAATCTGGGCACTCACGTAAATGGTGACGAATACAGTTAAGGTCGCTGCGGCCACAATGCGAAGCAGATGGCTGGATGACTGAAATCTAGAGACCAGGTAATCCGGAATTGTAATGGAACCGTACGCATCAGTTTGTGCCTTGAATGGCCTTGCCATAAGGAACCATGCTACTCCCACTCCTAATAACTCACCTGCAACTACCCAGAAGGCTGACACACCTATCATGGCTCCAAGCCCCGTCAGGCCCAGTAAGAGCCAGGCAGATTCCCCAGTGGCCCGTGCCGAGAACGCTACTACCCAATATCCTAGCTTCTTCCCTCCGACGTAGTAATCTTCAAGCCCTTTTATTTTTCGGGAAGCGAATACACCTATCAGGAATAGGATAAGGAAGTATAGGAAAAGAATTGTGTACTTGACAACCATGGAAAGGTCAAATAGAGAATCGAAAAAAACCTGCCTACATCAGTTGCTAAAGCTTAAGTGAGAAATGCCGGCAGGCAGCTTGAAAATATGCCTGTTCACTTTGCATTTAACTCTTTAATCTGAGGAAAAGTTTTTCTTCATCATCAGATAATATATTCCAAACGCCACAATAAAACCGGTAAACCAAGATAGGTTGTAAAGAGGTTCCAGAATCGTTACCCATCTGCCTGATATTGCCAATACACCCCCCACAACAAAGGCAACAATCGCAGCGACGTTAAACCCGTTGGAGTAAGCATAGGTCCCAGTTTTTTTGTACAGGTCAGGAAGTACGAGATTTTTCTTCCTGAGTATATAATAGTCACAGATAAAGATGGCCAATACTGGTCCTAAGAGGCCGCTGAACAAAATGAGGTATTCCTCTATATGGCCCAACACCCACCAGGGACATACTATTATACCCAGAATAGCGGTGACCATCCCACCGCCTCTAAAGCTCAACTTTTGAGGGAGTAAATTGGAGAAAGCATTGGATGGTGCAATGACATTGGCCGCTATGTTAGTGCTCAATGTAGCAATAATCATAAAAATTTGTGAAGTAATTACCAATGGAACACTCTCAAATTTACCTAACAATGAAACCGGATCCCAAGGTGCGTCATCTGCGATAAGGACATCTTTGAACCCTATTACTGCCGCACAGGTAACAAACACTCCCACAAATGAATAGAAGATCATTGTTCCAGGCAGCCCAAGAAATTGCCCCCGTACCTGATCCTTTTGAGAAGATGCAAATCGGGTAATATCCGCTATGCTAATGGCCATGGTTGCCCAGAATCCTACCATCGCAGTCAGCCATATCAAATACAGCCAAATACTGTCTCCGAGCCCTCCAGTCTCTCCTCCTTTTGCTATAGGCACCTTAACAATGCTGGAGTAAATAAAATCATAAGCCCCTGCACCGTCATCCCGAAATTGCACTGCTATCTTCTTCTCCCCAGCAATTATGGCATCTCTGTCAATATTTGGAGATAGCTGCTCGATCAGAATAGGAACCCGGTCTTCCTCAATAGGCATCCATCGCTCTTGCTCTGTGGCCTCATTAGTTGGTATGGTTAGTTGATAATGCGTCGCTTTTATAGTCCCATCAATGTTCTGCAAAGGATTTAAGGACAACACCAATTTGTCGATACCAGACTCATAGGCCAGTGTAGCAACGGGTTTCTTGAGCTGCTTGCTTTGGTCTAACACCACATTGAAGCCGCCTCCAACATGATATCCCCATCCAATTAGCAATAAGCCGATGAGAACCAGAATGGGAGCAGAAAAATCTTCCAGCCACTTGATACTCTCCGTGCCTTTCCAGATAAAGAATACGTTAACCACCCAAAACACCGCAAATCCGACGAATTTCCCATAATCAAGATCAGTACTCCCTTCTACGCCCATAATCGCGTTCCAAATAGCATAGAAAGCCAGTCCGCCAATCCAGGTTTGCACACCGAACCACCCACAGGCAACTATGGCCCGTAAAATTGAAGCAATATGAATACCCTTGTAGCCAAACGCTGCCCGGCCTAAAACCGGGAACGGAATGCCATATTTAACTCCAGCATGGCCATTAAGAACCATGGGAACGGTAATAATCAAATTGGCAAAAGCTATAATAATCAAAGCCGAATACCAGCTGAGCCCTGACCTGATCATATATGAAGCGAGAATATAGGTTGGTATGCACACTGCCATTCCAACCCATATCGCTGCAAGGTTGAACATAGACCAGGTTCTCTTTTCTTTGGGAACGGGTGCCAGGTCCTCGCTGTATAAGGGAGAACCAGATATATCCTCTTCTAATTCTACTATATCGCTACTCATTGTTCAAGTGTATTATAATATTTTTCTCTCTCTTCCTTTAACCAGGCCACCGCATCATGCTCATTGATAAACAGCTTCATCGGCCTGCCTATGTTGGCAAACTTAATCAGAATATTGACCACCAGTTTGTGAGCCAGGGAATTGGCAATTACAGCTTCTGCAAGTGTGGGCTCCCCTGCTTCTAAGCTGGCAGAAAATTTCCTGACCTCGCTACTGATTGTTCCCCCAGCACCCGTGAACACAAGTACCGGTTTTTTCTCACCTGCTGCCAGGCGCTTTACCTCTGTAAAAGTCTCTCTTGCATCGGCTATCTCAATATCGACATTGTCCTTCACCCGAATACAAATGATATCGTCTTCGCGAAGATGCAGCCTGGCTGTTCTCAGTTCAGTTACTTCCGGAGATACTTCTGTTGCAAGCATAGAAGGTGCGGGGTTGAATGGTTATGTGCAATATTCATCGGCTATCGAAATGGCCTGTGATATAATTTCCATCCCCTCATCAATTTCAGATTCTGTTATACATAGAGGAGGTGCAATAAAAATCCAGTTCCACCTCACAAATGTAAACATGCCCAGCTCCCTGATCTTTGCTGCCATCCTGTTCGTTACTTCCATATCCTTTGGTCCGGCATTCCATGGAGTAACCGGCTCCTTCGTTTCACGATTCTTCACCAGCTCAATACAACCCAGCAAACCCGTATTGCGAAAATCTCCAATTGAAGGATGTTTGACTTTCAGCTCCTCTACTTTCGCCTCGACGTAACGCCCCATCTTTGCAGCGTTCTCGATGAGTCCATCTTCTTCATATACTCCAATATTCGCCAACGCTGCTGCGCAGGAGACAGCATGTGCTGAATAGGTAAGCCCAATTGGCAATGCATTGTCATCAAAATGTGCTGCAATCTTATCTGAGACAATCAAGCCCCCAAGTGGCAAGTACCCTGATGTCAAACCCTTTGCAACGCACATCATATCGGGTACAACATCATAATTATCAATGCCAAACCATTTTCCTGTCCTTCCAAAACCGCTCATGACCTCATCGTCAATGAGCATGATTCCATATTTGTCTGCTATTCCACGAATACGCTTCCAATAACCAGGAGGGTACTTTATGCAACCCGAAGACCCAGATTCTCCTTCAAGAATAATAGCCGCTATACTGCTCGGATTTTCATATTGAATTACCCTTTCCATATTGTCTGCACACATTTCTCCACATTCCTCAAGAGATGATGTTCCCCAAGGACACCTGTAGTAATAAGGGTTTTCAACGTGAATGATATTGGGCATTTGCTGACTGTCAACCGCATGCTTCCTGGGATCACCACCAGCCGTAATAGCTCCGTATGTAGCACCGTGATAAGAACGGTATTGGGTAATTATTTTTGACCGCCCTGTACATACTCGAGCTACCTTAATCGCGTTTTCAATAGCTTCAGCACCTCCAAGAGTGAAGAACGTTTTGGTAAGATTTCCAGGAGTAATCTCAGCCAGTTTTTTCCCCAGGTCTCCTCTGGCCTTTGTTATCATTCCGGGGAACACGTAGGATACTTCATCCATTTGCTTTTGGATAGCCTCCTGAACCTTTTTATTTCCATGGCCTATATTGACACAAATAAGTTGAGATGAAAAATCAATGTATTTCTTATCATCCCTATCATAAATATAGACGCCCTCTCCGCGTTTTACATTGATGGGATTAAGCCCTGCCTGCTTCGCCCAGGCGAACAAAGTATGGTTAAGGTTTTGGGCCAGTATCTCCTCTGCTTCTGATATCGTAGTAGTACTCATCGCGATTGTCTTAACTCATCCAATTAGTTTTGGCATCAGCATTCCACTTGGTAGTGGTCTTCTTTAACTGCGTCCAGAATTCAATCGAACTCTTCCCGGTTATGTCACAAACGCCAAACTTAGAATCATTCCAACCTCCAAATGAGAACGGTTCCCTTGGGACAGGCACTCCAATGTTAACACCGATCATTCCAGCGCTGGCGCGTTCCATTACTTGCCTTGCCAGGCCCCCGCTCTGCGTAAACACGGCAGCTGCGTTGCCATAAGGTGAGCTGTTTTCGAGCTCAATGGCCTCATCCAGGTCTTTGGTGCGAATAATAGAAATAACGGGACCGAATACCTCTTCTTTAGCTATTGCCATATCTGGAGTAACATGGTCGATTATCGTAGGACCAACATAGTATCCACCCTCTTGTCCATCCACTGTCCAGTTACGACCATCGACTAAGACAGTAGCACCTGCATTTTCAGCATCAGTAATATACCCTTCTATTCGGTCTTTGGCTTCTTTGGAAATAACTGATCCCAAATTCTCCCCGGGTATTATTTTCTTCGCTTCTTCAATCATTTTCTCAATAATGTGGTCTACCGGCCCTACTCCAACCATCTGTGCCGCCGCCATGCATCTTTGGCCCGCGCAGCCCGACATTGAAGCCACCACGTTAGAAGCAGTCATATCCACATGCGCGTCAGGTAATACAATCAGATGATTCTTTGCGCCCCCAAGAGCCAGACATCGCTTTAGGGTTGAAGTTGCAGCTTTATAGACTATTTGAGCGACTTTGGTCGACCCAACAAATGAAACTGCCTTGATTCCCGGATGAGCACAGATCGCCTCAACAATTTCTTTGTCACCGTTCACAATATTGAACACACCATCTGGCAGTCCGGCTTCCTTGAGCATTGCTGCAATACGGTTTGCTGAAATCGGCACTTTCTCGGAAGGTTTCATAACCATTGTATTACCGAGTGCAATTGCGTTGGGCAGGGTCCAGTGCGGTACCATATGAGGGAAGTTGAACGGAGCTATAGAAGCAACGACGCCAAGCGGCTTATGCTCAATTCTGCACTCTACGCCTTTGCTCACCTCCATCAATTCCCCACCTATAAGCTGTGGCATGGAGCATGCAAATTCTGTGAGTTCAATGCTTTTTTCTACTTCTGCTGTTGCTTCGCCCAAGGTTTTACCATTCTCAACAGAAACCAATTCAGCCAATTCCTGAATATGCTCCTCCATCAGTTTCTTGTATCGGAAGAAAACCTGAACCCGCTCCTTTACCGGGGTTTCAGACCAGGATGGATATGCAGCTTCCGCCGCTTGAACTGCCTTGTCCAAATCCGACCCCGAGGATAGTGGCATGGTGGAAATCAGCTCCCCGCTAATTGGAGAATGCACATCCATCTTGTTTTGCCCATTGGACTCGAATGCCCCACCTATGTAATTCTGAACTTCTGGATATTTAACTGTTGACATATTTCTATTATCGGGATGTTAATACTGTCCTTTTACTTATGCAATTGACACTCTGTTGCTACTTCTAAACTCCGGAATAAAATGAGCATCGACAAGTCAAATTCGCTAGTCTGATTGCAGTCACGATATCAGAAGGCCAGCTGTGACGAATCAGATTTAATCTACTTACAATATTAACACTTTACCGTGGAAATCAGAAACTCAACCCCTAGGGTAATCCGCAGAAATGCAGTTCGCTAATGTACTGCTGCACGAAGTTCAAGATTTTCAACAATTTTGGCCTCTTCAAGCATCAGTTCTTCAAGCCTGCTATAGACCTCCTCATTGGAGAAATACTCAAGGGCCATTTTAACGAACACATTTCCGTGTTTTGCTTCAACGGTCCAAAGCATTTTGTAAAAGTCTTTGAGCTCTCCTTCTTCCAATGCTTCTGCAATCAATTTGAAGCGCTCTGTTCCTCTGCATTCTATGACAGAAGCAATTAAAAGTTTATCCATAAATCGTTTCTCACCACTTGAATGACTAAGCTTTAGTAGCTGACGTACATAGGGATCTTTTTCGATTTCCATTCCAACGTCGACACCCCTCTTGAGCATGACATCAAACACAAGCTGAAAGTGTTCCAACTCCTCTACCGCCGTTTCTATCAATTCTGGAATTATCTCCTTTCTATCAGGATATTTAGCAATAAAGCTCATTGCCATAGCTGAAGCTTTTCTTTCGCAATCGGCATGATCGAGTAAAAAGGTATCAAAATCTGCCATAACGGTTTTTACCCATTCAGGACTGGTCTCACATTTCAAGTCTATTGAGTGCTTCATAGTACTACGAATTACGAATATGTACGAATATACGAATGGAATGCTTCAATTTATGGAGGTAAATTTCATACACTTGTTACCAAGTTCAACAATGTTGCGTAATATATATTATGGATAACACTATTAAGGATATCGAGAACTTTTACTTCGAGAGGTTTGGCTTTGAAGCCGAGCATATTGAACCGAAGTTCATTCCAGATACCAAAATGATCATTGTTATTCCGGTTCACAATGAACCTGCTATTACCGTAACACTGGATTCATTGCATAAATGTAACTCGCCCAATGCGCCAATAGAAGTAATCCTGGTGGTCAATCAATCTACAAATGCGTCTGACGAGGTCAAGGAACAGAATCAAAGAAGCATAGAGGCAATAAATGCCTGGGGTCAGCAACTCCAGAACAGCTCATTAATCTGTCATATAATGTCTGCTTTGGATTTACCCTCAAAGCATGCAGGCGTGGGATTAGCTAGAAAAATTGGGATGGATGAAGCTCTGAGAAGATTTGCTTCAATTGATCGCAATGGGTTGATTGTGTGTCTTGATGCGGATTGCACTGTTCACCAAAGCTATCTCAAGGAGCTCGAATCCAATTTCTGTACGGAGAATTTTGTTGCAGGGAATATCTATTATGAGCACCCTTTAGAAGGGGATATAGAAGCGACTCCCTCAGGCATAGGCAAATATGAGCTTGGCTTACGGTACTATGTCAATGCCTTGCGATTTGCTGGTTACCCCTACTCCTATCACACCATTGGTTCAAGTATGGCTGTATCCGCAATAACTTATGCCAAGTCGGGCGGAATGAACAGAAGAAAAGCTGGTGAGGACTTTTACTTTTTACACAAGCTCATTCCTCTTGGCGGTTTTCGAGAACTGAACTCAACTGCGGTTTATCCATCGTCCAGGATATCTGAAAGGGTGCCTTTTGGGACCGGCCTGGCAATGTTGAAATGGCAGGAACAGATATCGAACGGACAAAGCCATGAACTTGAAACGTATTGCCTCAAGACGTTTAGAGATCTCAAGGAGTTCATCGCAAGTATAATAGCGTTAAGAGAATGTACAGGTACGGTGATGTATACTAACGCAGTGAAAACCCTCCCCCATTCAATCCAGGAATTTCTAATGAGTCAGAACTTCCATGACGTCCTGAATAGCTGTATTGCGCAATCTACCTCAGAGGCAGCGTATTTGAAGAGAATATACGCATGGCTTGATGGATTTACGGTATTGAAATTTGTCCACTTTGCGCGAGCACACTTTTATCCTGAGGTTCCCGTAGAGAAATGTGCCAGGGAATTACTGGACTCAATCCATGCCAATTCAGACGGAAGTGATGGGGTGTTGCTGGAAACATACCGGGAGTTGGACAGATCTAGATAATTCCCAACCCCAAACTTACAGCCACAAGAAGAATGAGCACCCCTACCAAAGTTTGCAAGGCTGCAATCTTTACCTTCTTCAAATAGAACCTGCCAATCAGCGCTCCTATGAAAGCTGCTAATGTTGCAGAAATCAACAGCGAGGCATTGTTTGTTATGGAAGACAGGTCCATGCCTGAAAAGTAAATTGGAATCCTGGTCAGGTCAACAATAAGCGCTATGGAGATACCTGTTGCAATAAAGCCCTCTGCCGACATCCCTGCCTTAACAAGGAATATTGTTCGCAACGCTCCCTGATGCCCTGATAAGCCCCCTCCAAAACCACTGAGTAATCCACCGAGGATAAGTTTGTCCCTGGACACCGTAAATTTCTTTGCAAATGGCAGTAGTTCAACCATCGCAAAGACAAACAGCAATACGGCTATCGATAATTTAAGTACTGAAGTCTGCCTGTCATATCCTGCGATCGAGTAATTAATATACTCTTTTGAATCTGCCAATTCAGATAGGAGTTGCGCTCCTAAAAATGCAGCAAGCAGCGCGGGTAACCCGAAACGAAGCAACACTGACTTATCAATAAATTTCCATACAAGCGATATTTTGAACATGTTGTTCAGCAAGTGAACAATTCCAGAGAGCGTTATCGCTAATTCCACAGGAAAGAACAGGAGAAAAACGGGTACCATAATAGTCCCCAGGCCAAATCCTGAGAAAAAGGTGAGCAGAGATGCAAAAAGAGCAATGACAGGTATGAGGTATTCCACTTTATACAGATGTACGACTATTCCCTCTAACCGAGTTCCCTATAAGATTGCCCTTATTCTCAGGGATGAAAGCAGTCTTATTGTTTGGTTTCATTTTCAAACACGTATCTGGGAATGGTCTTGTTGTTCTTTTTATAATAAGTCGCCCATGAAAATACTTCCTTTTTGTATTCATTGGCCTTGCCATCTTTGACTACAATAATTCTTGTTACTTTTTTACTACCGGTAACTTCGATCTCCTCAGTAATGCCTTCATCATATTTCGCAGCCAATGTGATGAGATACTCATTGAGCCCGTCCTCTTCAGTTTTAGCCGGTGGCGTCTTGCCTTTAGCACCCTTCTTGACCTTGGGCTTTTTCGTCTTACTGCCTGGTCCAGCTTCCGTCATCTGTACCTTGGTGGCAGTAACAATGCTATCTATTTCAAGTATCCGCGACTTAGGGTGCTGGGCACCGGGCTTGACCCTCAGGGCTGATAAGTAACTATATCTTGCCCTCACATAGTCCTCACCCATGTATTCGTTATCTGCCCGTGAAATAATGAGATCATACTTTTGATCAGTAACTTTATTAAAGGGAATAGCACTCCTGGTCAATGACAACTCGTCCTCTACTCTGGAAATTCGATCTATAGGGTAGGTTCTTTCAGGAGCTATCAATGCTGCGCGCTTGTATAAGCTTCTGGCGGAGGCATATTTTTCATTATTGAATGCTTCATCCGCAGATTTGAGCAATATCGCGTAACGCTCCTCCATCTCCTTTGACAGTTTTTTCTCAGCATCCCGCTTTTTGATTAGCTTCTCTATTGCCACAATCTTATCTTTAGGAAATGGAGCTTTGGGTTTTATTTCGAGTGCTATTTCATAAGCATCCTGGGCCTCTTCGTACTTCTTCTTCTTGGCCAAACCATCAGCGATAGCAATTTGCTTGTTATATGCCTGATTCTTTTCTTGTTGGTCTGCTAGTTCTTCGGCCTTCTCAATATCTCTAAGCTCTCGCTCTTTCATCGCCCTATAGTCTTTCAACAATAAGTTCAGGCGTGATCTTATTTTTGCTTCGTGCCTTTTATCGTAATCCAGGTTCTGAAGACCAGGATAGTACTTTACTTTAAAAACTGGAAACTCTAAAATAGAGGTATTCAAACCTTCCATTTCCTTAAACAGGTCTAATTCAAAGATAAATTCACTATAAAGACCTGCCTCTTTATCCTCTGGAACATTTTTGGTATTAAATTCTATGAATTTAGTCACATACCCTTTTTTGGTAAAGTAGAGTTGATATTCATTGTCGGAATCAAGTTCAAGGATGAACTTTCCGTTAGGTGCAGTAAACAACTTTTGCACCTCTTCCCGATTCTTTTTGAGGATAAGCACTACTCGCCCCAATGGTTTGTCATCTTCAGTTACTTTACCATTGAGCATCACCGTCCAGTCTTCTTGAGCATAGGCAAACGCACTCAGCAACAAGCAGCTAATTGTAAGCAGTATATGCCGTTGAGGAAACATCCTTCCTAATCTATTCGCACAATCTAGCGGCTAAAATCGTTCCAATCCATTGATTCAACATCTAAATTTACATAATCAACGCAAGTAGTGCACCCAATATACGACAAGTACCTAAACTACTCAGGTAAATTGTTAATATCGTCAGACGAAATTGAAATGGGGTAGCTTTAATCTGGGGTTGATTCTGATTCCCAGAGGTATTTGGTGGTATTCATGCCATTTTTAAAATAGAAGGTCTGGCCCCAGGGCTGTATCACTTTCTTAAACATGGCGGCATGCCCATCTTTGACTACAATACGTATAGTTACCTGCTTCTTAGCATCCATATAGCGTTCCTCCGTTAATCCCGGGGGATACTCGAGGGCAACCTCTGCTAAATAACGCTGCTGTTCTTCTTCAGTCATTCCTTTGTGAGCCTCTTCCCGCATTTGACGAATATGCCTGGCTCTTTCGCTAGCTTCCAGCTCAATGGATGCTTTATCTGTTTTTGCCTTCTCAATCTCTGCTAACCTGTCTTTCTCTTTTTGCTCACGTAGTTTCCTCAAAGCTTCAGCTCTTCTGGCTGCATCTGCCTTGGCCTTTGCATCGGCCTCCGCTTTGGCCTTAGCGTCAGCTTCTGCTTTTAGCCTTGCAGCCTCTTCATCGGTTTTTCTTTTGGCTTCGGCCGCGGCTGCCTGTTCAGCTAGTCTCTTTGCTTCTGCATCTACCTTGGCTTTAGCATCCGCTTCTGCCTTTAACCTCGCAGCTAATTCTTCAGCCTTTCTCTTGGCCTCAGCATCTGCTGCTGCCTTGGCTTCTGCCTCGGCATCTGCTTTTGCTTTGGCCTCAGCGTCAAGTTTAGCTTTAGCAGCTGCTTCTTTCGCCAATCGAGCATCCTTAATTTGTTTGTCAATCGCGGCAATCCTATTTTTTGGATATACCTCATCAGGCTTGATGCCTAAGGCCTCTTCATAACCGCTTCTTGCAGCATCCAGGTTTTTAGTCGCCATAGCATCATCTGCTTTTGTAATCGCTGTCCTGTATTTTTCGTCTCGTTGCCTGGCGATTCTTGCTGCTTCTGCTTCGCTTTTTGCCGCTGCCGCAATCAATCCCTCTAGCTCAGTAATCTTCTCTTTTGGGTAGGTTTTATCTGGCTGCAGCACTGAGGCCTCTTCATATTTCTTTTTTGCCTCGCCATAATTTCCACCCTGAAAGGAGAGGTCCGCAGCTGATATTACATCATCATATTTCTTCCCAACAACAGCCATCTCGGCATCCCTGGCTGCTATCTCAATATCCTCAATCTCCTTTAGCTTATCCTTCGGATAGGCCTCAGAAGGTTTAATACCTGCTGCCTCTTTGTAGAATGTTTTTGCCTCACCATACTTTTTGAATTTCATTGACATATCCGCATTTGCCACAGCAGATTTGTACTTCTTCTCTATTTCCGCATTTCGGTTTTCTGCATCTAGTCTTGCCGCTTCATCTGCGGCCAGTAAGGCGTCTATCGCTGCTATCTTAGTCTGGGGATAAGATTCTGAAGGTTTCACCGATTTTGCCTCCTGATAAGCAGCAATTGCCTCATTGTACTTCTCCGATTTTAGATATTTATTTCCCAATGCCACCGCTGCATTGTAAGCATCATCAATTTTTTTCTGATTGGCGGCTTTTGTGGCTGCTTCCTCCTCAGCTTTTCTCTTCGCTTCTGATTCCGCAGCGGCTTTCGTCTCAGCATCCGCCTTCGCTTTGGCAGCTTCTTCGGCTTTTCTCTTCGCTTCTGCCGCTGCAGCCAAATTTGCCTCTTCAATTTCTCTGAGTTTCTTTTCAGCAATGGCGAGTTGTTTTTTGGGATACTCTTCTTCGGGTAGTATCTTGGCTGCTTCGGTGTATTCAGACTTTGCTTTCGTGTAATCTCCACTTTTCATTGCTTTATCAGCATCCCCAATCAAGGCGTCGTAGCGTTGACTCACCTCTCTTTGTTTGGCTTCAGTAATAGCCTTTTGCCTGGCCGCCTTTTGTATAGCCTTCTCTATCTCCTCTATTTTGTCTTTCGGATACGATTCAGATGGCTTTAACCCTAGTGCCTTCTTATACATATTGATAGCGTAGTCATAATCTTTCTTTCCCAGGGCTATATCACCTTCAGATATCGCAGCATTATAGCTTTTTCCCAGGGCCGCATTCTTCTTAGCCTCTGCCACAGCCCGCGCTTCTGCCTTGGCTTTGGCGGCTGCCTCTGCTTCTGCCTTGGCTTTGGCGGATGCCTCTGCTTCTGCCTTGGCTTTGGCGGATGCCTCTGCTTCTGCCTTAGCTTTGGCGGATGCCTCTGCCTCTGCCTTGGCCCTGGCCGCTGCTTCTGCTTCTGCCTTGGCTTTGGCGGCTGCCTCTGCTTCTGCCTTGGCTTTGGCGGATGCCTCTGCTTCTGCCTTGGCTTTGGCGGATGCCTCTGCTTCTGCCTTGGCCCTAGCGGCTGCCTCTGCTTCAGCCTTGGCTTTGGCGGATGCCTCTGCTTCAGCCTTGGCTTTGGCGACTGCCTCTGCTTCAGCCTTGGCCCTGGCCGCTGCCTCTGCTTCTTTCTCAATGGTAAGCTTTTCAGCTTCTTTTGCCAGTTTGTCCAGCTTGGCCTTTACTTGTTTAACATAGCTCTTATCATAATTAAAGTTGTCATCCTTTTCGTAGTACATTATCTTGCCTATCGGTTTCTTCAGGATTTCCGTGTCTAATTCTTGCATTTCTTTGAATATCCCAATCTCAATTGGGAAAGCCGGAAATCCCTTTCCCACCTTATCCTCAGGAACCCCCTTTGTAGAGACACTAATTAACTTAGAAACATACCCGTTCTTGGAGATATCTATTATGTAGTCATTGTCAGGTTGCAGGACAAGAGAGAATTTGCCGTTAGAAGCAGTGCGCGTTTTCTTGTCGAAAACACCGTTCTTGGTAAGAGTAATCATAGCTTTATCGAGCTTCCTGGAACCTTCCATTACACGCCCATCAATAACCAGGGTCCAGGTGCCCTGAGCGCTACATAATCCTGTAGCGATAACTAGCGTCAGTATAATGAACAGGGACCTCACGGTATTGTAACGATGCAAATTCAGTGCTTTTTTCACAAAAATATCCATCCAAAACTGAGCCAAAGCCGTATCTGTATGTTAAGGGTGCCATTTGACAACACAAACATTGCCAATAAAGCAAGATGCTAAGCTACGAAATTATAAAAAAATAGCGCCTGAAATAATCAGAAGGGAAGTGGGTAAGAGCCGCAATGAGTATAGAATAGAACTAAAACTTAAACGTCTTAGACTCTAAAAGAGCCTCCAGGTCAGATTCGAGCTGAAACAAGTGTTCAGTAATGATGATATCATCTTTGAAATAGAATCGTGGGCCCCATGATTGGATTACGCGCTTGTATTCAGTATAAATATCCGTACGGTGCACTATTCGAATAAGAACCTCTTTCTCACCGTCTTTGTAAGTATTAACACTGACGAGTGACGCTGGCAAATAATCTAATTCCTCACGTATCCTCGATCGCTTTTGTTCAAGCAGTTCTAAACCAGTAAATAAACCCACGCCCTGACGATCCGACCACTGTACCGATTTTTCGCGTACGAGATTATTGGCCTCCACAACAATCTCTGGAATGATCGAGTTGCCGGATTCGCCATTAGGGGTGGTGTAATAACTATTGTCATTCTCAACGAGCTCTTCTTCATTCATTCTGTGCTCTTTCTTTGCCCTTGCCAGAGCCATCTTCATGTCTTTGTTAAGTCGAGCTAAATCAGCTTTAACTGACTTATGATACTGCATGTCTATAGTAAAGTCATCAGCGCTTGCAGAGTATATTATTTTTCCGACTGGATTATCGAGGACAGCAGTATTCACGCCTTCAATTTCCTGATATAAAACGATTTCAATTGGAAAATCCGGAAAACCTCCTCGTACATTTTCCTGCGGAACGTTCTTGGTAGAAAATGCAATGGATTTACTTGCATAACCTGGTTTGGCTACTTCAATCAAATAATCGTTGCCGGGCTTCAGAACAAACACAAACTTACCGTTTCCAGAAGTAATAATTTCCTGCATCAATCGTGAGTTATTAATCAAACTCACTACAGCTCCTTCGAGTTTTTCCTTGTCTTCTGTAACGCGACCATTGACTTTGATCTTCCAATCATCATCTGCCACAACGATCATGGCCAGCAGAGTAAAAAGGCATAGCACTGCTACCTTTTTAAATGTTGCGTTTATTATATTCTGTAAATTGGTCACTTTTTGATATTTTTACTAAGTCTTACTATTAATTACTTTGTGTTAATTCTGAAATGCAATAGTAATACCATCTAATATTCTGCAAAAGTACACACAAATATCAATATAGCAAAGGTTTTACATCATTTTTTATGCCTAAATGACAAATTGAGCCAAAAAAACCGATTTTATCAGGTGACTACAGCGTAGAAGCAGCTAAATAGCCTGGTGCGCAAGTGAGTCCGCCGCCGGGATGGGCTCCACTACCACATTGGTAAAGCCCCGGAATTGAAGTTTTATACTGCATAAATGAAGGGAACGGACGGGTAATCAGCTGATCAATAGCATGTTCAGCATGATATATATGTCCTCCAGGTATTCCAAAGCGCTCTTCCATGTCTTTAGGAGAGATAACTTCTGAGTGCAGAACCCTGGCCTGCTGATCTGTATATAGAGAGAGTTCCCTGCTAACATTCTCTAGCAATCCAGCTTTCGCTTTCTCGTTCCAGCCAGTTTCCAGGTCAAACGGAGCATAATGGGTCATAATATTCAGTGTCTTGTTATCATCGGACACTCTAAATTCCAGCAATGGATGCACTGAGTACTCCCGGTATTTTGAATTATCAAATGCTTTCTCCATTTCATCAAAGGAGTTCCCTGTTCGATACACTCCAGCCTGCTTCTCACCAGTTTTGAACCGCACCGGCTGATCAAATGTCATGTTCACGATAGCCGTCGTTCCCCTTGATCTGAGCACGTTCAACTGCATCTCCGTGTCAAAGCTCACCTCGGCAGGTGTGATCCATTCCAACATCGTTTGTTTTGGAGAACATGAGCTCATTATTGTGTTGGCGATGAGCAACTTCCCGTCCACCCGAACTCCTATGGCCGCTCCATTTTCAATTACAATCTCAGAAACCTCTGAATTGGTTCTGACCTCCACCCCGTAGCTTCCCGCAGCTTTCTCAAGAGCAGCTATCAGGGCCAGTGCTCCTCCCTGCACCTCCTCTCCAGCCAGACATTCATAAAGAAGAAAGTTCAAATTACTGCCCGCCGACCATGGACCCGTGAAAGAGCCATATAGTGCCGGTGCAGCAAGGCCGGCTTTCAAGAAATCTGTTTCAAACCACTCGTTCAGATAATCAGCAACGCACATAGGCGCTATCCTTAGAAACTCCAACATCGTTGCATTACCGAGCATCTTCAGGCTCAACGCCTTCTTTCCCAGACTCCAAACCTCCTTCATTCCAAGGTTGTTAACATTGGGTGGAACTTCATTCATAAGGCCACTTAGCAAGGGCGTGACCTTGTCCAAAAAAGCGCGTAGTTTCAAATACGCTGCTGCATCATTCTCAGAGAACACCGCTATGCGCTCTGCTGTCTCCTTGTGGTTGCCAGTAATTAGCAATTCCTGGCCTTCTTTACCAAGCAGCACCGCTGGCACCCTGGAACCTAAGAGTTCCAATCCATGCTTCTCCAGGCCAAGTGCTTTCACTATGGATGCCCGAACTAAACTCGTATCATGCAAGATACCAGCAGCTGCAAGACCTCCAAGCTGCCCCTGTTTTTCTAGCAGCAGAACGCGCTTACCCCTTTTTGCCAGCATAGTTGCCGCAGTAAGGCCATTGTGCCCTCCTCCTATTACGATGATGTCGAAAGTGCTCATTATCCGCGAATGCGAATGTGGGGAAAAAGTTTGGGACGACCAAGAATTTTAGATGTAAGCAGTATTGTCGTTCGCCTCCGCTCAGGAAGCAACTTAACTACCAGACGTTTTACTTCTTACAGCGCCTGCCTGTACGACATCCTCGGGCAGATAGCGATCTTACATCCTATTTATTGCCTTTCACCTGTGCCAACTCTACCTTGAGGTCGCGGAGCATTCCCATTACACTATCGAGGTTCAGGTCTTCTGCGGCGTACTCCTGGGTATTGATCAGGCAAACGTACTCCCACATCTCTAATACTTCCTGTGCATTAACCGTATATGGATCATACACTTTATTATCTGAATGCAGGTGCAAACTTCCATCTTCGTGTACCTTATTATATACGCGTTTGTACACAATACCGTCAGACTCAGTGACCAAGATATAGGTTCTTCCATCTTTAATGTTCTGAAATCCCTCTAATAAACGACCCACAACATAAGAACCGCTTTGGACAGGCAGCATGGAATCCCCAGTAATGGGAAATGCCCTGTGCTTACCTACCGGCATAAAGGGCAGCTTCATGCGCTGCAAGCTCTCTATGTACTCTGGATCAGCATAACCATTCAAATAGCCTGCTGAAGCCTTGACAGGTACTACCTCTATTAAGTCGTTGCCTTCACTGTCCACCACAACAGGCATCAAAATCCTGTTGTTATCCAGATTCACAAGATCCTCATAAGGCACCTTATTTAGCTCGACGTTGATGAGCACATCAATGCTCTTGTGGAAATATCTCGATATCCTATTAAGGATCTCAAATGGTGGCTCGTTTCTACCCGCTTCGTAGGACGCTAAACGGTCACGTGTAATGATTAAATCGTCTGCAAGCCGTTGTTGGGTCAAGGATTTCTCTGTCCTTAAAAGTTTTATGTTATCTGAAAATATACTCATTGTGATTATTTATCACAAATATATGTATTCTTTTGTTACAAAACGTAATATATTTAAACAAAATTTTAAAGCGATGCAAAGCCGATCAATTATACACATAGATCTCGACGCCTTTTTCGTTGCTTGTGAGCGCTTGCTTGACTCGAGTTTGAATGGGAAACCAGTATTGGTTGGAGGCACAAGTGGTCGCGGTGTGGTGGCAGCTTGCAGTTATGAGGCCCGTGCCTATGGCATCCACTCCGCCATGCCCATGCGTATGGCCCAGCAGCTCTGTCCTGACGCCATTGTGATAAAAGGTAACGCCGGCATCTACAGTAAGTATTCCGACGCGGTAACAGAAATCATTAAGGAGCAATCGCCTTTATATGAGAAGTCTTCCATAGACGAGTTTTATATAGACATAAGTGGCATGGATCGCTTTCATGGTTGTTATAAATGGGCCAAGGAGTTACGCAGCACTATCATAAGGGAGACAGGGCTTCCCATTTCTTTTGGACTCTCCACCAATAAGACAGTAGCGAAGGTGAGTACCAACGAGGCAAAACCCAATAACTATATAGAGGTGTGCAAGGGAGAAGAGAAGCCGTTTCTCGCACCCCTGTCTATCAAAAAGATCCCCATGGTGGGCGACCAGACCTATAAAACACTGCAGGGAATGGGCATTGAGCACATACACACCATACAGGAAATGCCTGTTGAACTCATGGACCGCCTGCTTGGAAAGAATGGAATCTCCATCTGGAAAAAGGCACAAGGTCTAGACCATACACCTGTCATTCCCTATAATGAAAGAAAGTCTATCTCCTCATCGATCACCTTTGAGCGCGACACTATTGATGTCCGCAAGTTGAAGGATATCCTCTCCACCATGGCGGAGAAGCTGGCCTTTTACCTGCGAAATGGGAAGAAGCTCACTTCCTGTGTGACGGTAACGGTGCGCTATTCTGATTTTGATACGCGCAGCAGGCAGGTGCGGGTTCCATACACTTCCTGTGATCATACCCTTATTGAAAAGGTGATGTCATTATTTGATCAGCTCTATCAGCGCAGGGTGTTGGTACGATTGGTAGGTGTACGGTACAGCCATTTGGTAGAAGGTGCTTACCAAATCAACTTATTTGAGGATACAGAGGAGATAATCAACCTCTATCAGGCTATGGACAAGATTAGAAACCGTTTCGGGCAGAATGCTGTACGGCGGGTAGTGACAATGGATACACGGGGAATCGGACAGATGAGCAATCCTTTTAATGGATTACCTCCTGTAATTCCAGCACATAGACGTGCTTGAATGGGCAGGATGTTATTCAGTGGTGATTCAGTGGTGATTCAGTGGTGATATGGAACTAGATGATTTAAGAGTATATAAGATATCAATGGAAATTGGGGCGGAAATCTGGAAACTCACTCATAACTGGGATGACTTCTCAAAAAATACTATTGGAAAGCAATTGGTCAGGTCTGCAGATTCTATTGCAGCCAATATATCTGAGGGATTTGGAAGATATCACTACAGGGACTCGAGGGTGTTTTACTACTATGCCAGAGGATCATTATTCGAAACAACAACCTGGCTCAGAAAAGCAAATCAAAGAAACCTCCTATCAGATGAAGGCTTGACAACATTCGAACAGTCATTAAAAGACCTTGGAGTCAAGCTTAACAACTATATAACTTCTATTAAAGTCAAAACAAAAAGCAATTAAATAACGCGAACGAAGTGAGCGAATTGCACGAGCGACAGCGAGTGAATAACGGCGCAAAGCGCCAAATGACGCGACCAACGGGAGCAGAATTACGCAAACGAAGTGAGCCTCAATTGCCATACATATTACAGTTACAAATACGGGACGCTCTCCATCGAAAATCTATTAAATGAAGCCAGTTCCAAAGGGCTGGAAACTATTGCGCTTACAGATATCAACAGCACTTCGGCCTGCCTCGACTTCATCCGCTTGTGTCCGCAGCAAGGGATAAAGCCGGTAGTAGGTATAGATTTTCGAAAAGGCGCCAAACAACAATTCGTAGGAATTGCGAAGAACAACCAAGGTTTCCGTGAGCTCAATGAGTGCCTGAGCTATTACCTCCACGCAAAAGCCTCTGTCCCGCCCAGGGCGCCGAGCCTTGAGAATGCTTTCATCATCTACCCCTTCAGCACAATACCCTACTCCACCCTGCGACCCAACGAGTTCATAGGAATTCGCTGTTCAGAGCTCAATAAATTTCGCTTCTCACCCTGGAGCAATACACAGGGCAAGGTGGCAATACTACAGCCTGTCACCTTTCGCAATAGCAGAGACTTCAACGCACACCGCCTCCTGCGCTCTATCGACAATAATGTACTCCTCAGCAAACTCGACCGCCTTGAGGAAGCCCGGCCGGATGAAATCATGCACACAAACCAGGAGTTGGAGGAAATCTTCAAAGACTACCCCACCCTCATCCAAAACACGAAGAACATCCTGGAAGAATGCAGTATAGAATTCGAATATAAAACAGCCAAAAACAAAAAGACCTTCACCAGCTCTCCTGCCGAAGACATTGCATTGATCAAACAGGAATGTACCAAAGGCCTGCAATACCGCTTTGGAAACCATCCCTCGAAATCGGTGCTCGACAGGGTGGAAAAAGAGCTATCCGTAATCCTGCAGCTGGATTTCTGCTCCTACTTCCTCATCAATTGGGACATGGTGAGCTATGCACGGCATAAGGATTATTGCTATGTAGGCCGGGGCAGTGGCGCCAACAGCATGGTGGCCTATTTGCTGCGCATCACCGATGTAGATCCACTGGAACTCGACCTGTACTTCGAGCGCTTCATCAATCCCTACAGGAGTAGTCCGCCCGACTTTGACATCGACTTCTCCTCCCGCGATAGAAATGATGTCACCAAATACCTCTTCGATACCCACGGCTGGAACCATACAGCGCTGGTGGGGACCTATAGCACCTTTCAATACCGCTCCATGCTGCGGGAGCTGGGAAAAGTGTTCGGCCTTCCGGCCAGGGAGATCGACAGGATACAGGCTGCAAAGAGCTTTGCGGGCATGGATGACATATCACGCCTCGTGGTAAAATACAGTAAACTGATCAACGGTTTTCCCAGCCACCTGAGTGTGCATTCCAGCGGCATAA
Organism: Flavobacteriales bacterium; assembly: GCA_012965955.1. Classification (GTDB taxonomy): domain Bacteria; phylum Bacteroidota; class Bacteroidia; order NORP154; family NORP154. The sequence goes on along the minus strand of DTRK01000093.1, from coordinate 10,770 downwards.
TTATATCTGATGAAACCATCAGCACCTATGGCGCCACGATGATGCCTCCCAAAGGTTTTCCCACCGTATTTTTCAGCATGATAGAAGCCGAGGATATTGGCCTCTCCAAATTTGATGTGCTCGGACAAAGAGGACTTAGCAAGATCAAAGACTCCATCAAACTCATTGAAGACAATACCGGCGACACGGTCGATATCTACGACTTTCAGAAATTCAAAAAAGACAAAAAAGTCAAAGAACTATTGCGCAACGGACTGGCCATCGGCTGCTTCTATGTGGAATCTCCTGCCATGCGCATGCTCCTCAAAAAGCTACAGGCCGACGACTACCTGAGACTGGTCGCTGCCAGCTCCATCATCAGGCCGGGAGTCTCCAAAAGCGGAATGATGCGGGAGTATATTCTGCGGTACAGACACCCCGAAAGGCGCGCCGCCGCACGACAGGAGTTGCCTGAACTCTACGATATCATGGCAGAAACTTATGGTGTGATGGTGTACCAGGAGGACGTGATCAAAGTGGCACACTACTTCGCCGGACTCACCCTCGCTGAGGCAGATGTACTGCGACGGGGCATGTCGTGGAAGTATAAGCAGCGCAGCGAATTCGACAAGGTTAAGGATAAATTCTTTGCCAATTGCGATGCAAAGAACTACCCTAGGGCCGTTATCAATGAGGTGTGGAAGCAGATAGAGAGCTTCGCCAATTATGCCTTTTCGAAGGGACACTCAGCCTCCTATGCTGTGGAGAGCTATCAGGCGCTCTACCTCAAGGCACATTACCCCCTGGAATACCTCGTGGCAACCATCAACAATGGCGGAGGATTTTACCGTCCGGAATTGTACGTACACGAAGCCCGCATGCACGGGGCGCAGATTGAAGCACCCTGCGTGAACATGAGTGATGGAAAGACCAATATCCGCGGTAAGGTGATCCATTTGGGATTTGGGCTGATGCGTGGCCTCAACGTGGACTCCATACGATCGCTACTCATCGCGCGGCATGAAGACGGGCCATTTAGCAATTTAGCAGACTTCGTCAACCGCGTGGCCATCTCGTTGGAGCAGCTCAAACTCCTGATCCGAATTGGCGCCTTTCGGTTTACCGACAAGGGAAAGAAAGAGTTGCTCTGGGATGCCCATTTCATGATGGGAAATGTCAAAAAAACGGTTCCAGCAAAAACACTTTTCAATGCAGCACCTAAAGCGTTTAAACTCCCCCCACTCCATTATCACCGGCTGGAAGCGGCTTTTGACGAAATAGAAATCCTGAACTTCCCCCTAAACACCTCACCTTTTACCCTGGTGGAGAACCTGCCCGACATCCCCTTTTCTGCACGGGACATTCCCTTTCATGTGGATAAGGTCGTGACCATTGTAGGGTACCTCATTCATGTCAAGGGCACCAGCACCAGCAAAAAAGACTACATGAGTTTCGGCGTATTTGTGGACCAGCGCGGAGAATGGGTGGATTCAGTACAATTTCCTGATGTAGCACGGCGCTATCCCTTCCGCGGACCTGGATGCTATGTCATCAAGGGCAAGGTGGTAAATGAGTTTGGCTTTATCAGCATTGAAGTGATGGAACTGCACAGATTGAATACGGTGAGTATGGACAATAAATCCACAAGGCTAAGATCCACAGACACCTATTACCAGACAAATAAGCCCATGTTAAGATTGGAACGATGATGATTGAAATCTACACCATAGCATCCAAACCACAACATATTATGGATCTCTGCCAGATTCATGAGTCGTTTAAGTACGACGCCATCTTTCAAGCCCGGCCGGGTATGCATTTACCTATATTGATCAAGGACAAAGTGGAGTCAAGGCTGGTCATGGCTACGTGGGGCATTGAGTCCATGACACGAGAAAAGAACCAGGTCAATGTGATCTCTACCGACAAGATTCTGCGCACCCCGCCATTTAATGTATTAATGCAAACACAGCGCTGCGCTATTCTGGCGAACTGCTTTTTTACAGAGCACAAAAAGGAAGCCTACCTGATACGCTTGATACGCCCAAGGCTATTTTGCATAGGTGGCATCTATGTTCAGGAAGGTAATGAATACCGATTCGCTATGCTCAAAACTGCTTCTGCAGATGTGCTGGCAGGCTTGATGGATGACATGCCCCTTGTTTTTACCCACGAACGCTTGCATATATGGCTGCAATCAGAGCACACCTTTACCATCATGAACTTCGCTGCAAAAGCTGGAAGACACTGGTTCGACTTCTTTAAAGTGAGTACCGATATATTGGCGTCAACTTCCAATGACAAGGACCTGCTTGTACCTCTGGGAATGTCCTTGCAGCAGATGAAGGCAAGGGATGATAAACTCAGTGAGATTGACTTTCAGGAGGAAAGAGCGAATCGGAAATCCATGAAGCATTAGATTATGAAAATGTGTAACTTACCAATGACGGAATAGAACAAGCATATGTGTGGCCGATACGTAAGCATCCAAAAAATTGACGCCATCGAAAAGATCTTCGATGTACAGGCCCCTGGAGATATGGAGCAATTTCAAAGCTACAACATCTCTCCGGGGCAAAAGGCGGCGGTGATTACGAATGATAAGCCCAAGGAGTTACAGCTGTTCAGCTTTGGGTTTACACCTTTCTGGGCAGATAAGCCGACGTACTGGTTCAATGCACGCTCCGAGGGAGACAAGAACAAAGACAACGACCCAAACTATAAAGGCAGCAGGGCCATTACCGAAAAACCGGCATTCAGGAAAGCCATTCGCTCTCAAAGATGCCTGGTAGTAGCCGATTGCTTTATTGAAGGTACGACCAAGGAAAAACTGAGTAAACCGTATGTGGTATATCTCAAGAACAGGCGCCCATTTGCTTTCGCAGGTATCTGGGACAGCTGGGCAGATAAAACAACCGGTGAGCTGCTGAATTCCTTTGCCATCATTACCACGACGGCCAATACGCTGCTGCAAAAACTCCCCCATCATCGCACTCCGGTTATTCTGAATAAAGAAGACGAGAATACCTGGCTGGATAACGAAACGCCGGTAGAGGAAGTAACAGGCCTCCTAAACCCTTACCCTTCAGACCTCATGAACGCCTACCCCATTTCAGCAGATATCAAAAACCCGCGCGCTGAAGGCCTTGAACTCATGACCCCAATGGCCCAACGCGTGACCAAAGAATTTGATTACAAGATCTATGAAGAGATGAAATTTGGCAGCTAATAGCAGCCTCTGTTGATAACGGTTACATATCCCATTCCAGCATCTGTATCATGAGGAAGAGAATGGCTAGAACCAGTTTTTCTACACAAGATTTTACTACCTTTTGCCCATGATTTCCAGGGAAGAAGCAGGAGCACTCATATTGAAGCACGCAAAGCTTCTCTCATCAGAGGATATTGACGTAGACGGAGCAGTTAATCGAGTGCTTGCCGCTGAAGTCAGATCACCTATTGACCACCCCATTTTTGACCAATCGGCTATGGACGGGTACTGCTTTAGCCACAGCAGCATGTCACGGACATCAGTGCTAAAACTGCGTGGGGAAATTCAGGCTGGGGGTGATTCGGATATTAAGATCGAGCCGGGAGAATGCGCTCGAATATTTACGGGCGCTAAATTGCCCGCTTCCTGCGATACGGTAATAATGCAGGAGCAGACAGCGGTGGATGGAGATCAAATCACGTTAACCAATCCGGAATTAAAAGCAGGCGCCAATGTCCGTGTCGCTGGAGAGCAACTTCAAAAGGGTAAGGTCGCTTTAGCTAAAGGGAGTATTCTCAACAGTGCGGCGATAGGATTCCTGGCCTCATTAGGGATAGACACGGTAAGGGTAGCGAGGTATCCAAAAGTTCATATAGTTTGCACAGGCAATGAGTTCGCAGAGAACAAAGATGACCTGGGAAAGGGAAAAATATTTGAATCTAACGGACACATGTTGGTGTCCTGTCTCTCAAAATTAGGGATCAAAGCAGAATACGAAATATGCACGGACCATTTGAAGGCCTTAACTGACCTTATCGCCCTGAGGGAGAGCCAATGTGATCTGTTGCTGATCACAGGAGGTGTTTCAGTAGGCGACTACGACTTTACCGTGCCGGCTTTGGAGGCCAATGGTTTTGAAACGATCTTCCATAAGATCAGCCAGAAGCCCGGCAAGCCCCTGCTCTTCACAACTAAAGGGCGTTGTACTGCATTCGGGCTCCCTGGGAACCCACGTGCCGTATTGATTTGTTTCTTTGAATATGTGAGAGCATACATAATGCAAGCCATGGGCAGCGACAATCCTATCCTCAGCCAGCTATGGTTACCGCTAGCTGTCTCCTTTAACAAGAAGGATGACAAGCGTACACACTTCCTGGCAGCAGCTGTACAGGATGGCAAGGCAACATTGCTAAATGTTCAAGGGTCACATATGTTGAGCTCCATGACTGCTGCTGAGGGGCTTGTTGTATTGCCTCCTGAAGCAAGGGTATATGAAGCGGGAGATATGGTTGAATTTCATTTGATACAGTGATAATGGTGTCAGCTATTGTTCTTGCCGGTGGATTCAGCTCTCGCATGGGAATGGACAAAGGGCTCATCCAATTCAGGGGAAAGGCTATGATACAGAGGAGCCTTGAGCTTGCCTCAGAACTGGCCGATGATATCATCATCATAGCAAATAAAGAGGGTTATGAGCAATTTGGTTATCCCGTTCATCATGACATCCTCAAGGAAAAGGGGCCGATAGGGGGAATTCATTCAGGTCTCACTCACTCCAATACTGCCCATAACCTTGTATTGGCATGCGACCTACCTATGCTCAACGCAGACTTTCTCCAATTTCTCTTAGATCAATGCTCAGAAGAAGATCTGATAGTGGTCCCGCGACATGGAGATCAGCTTGAACCGCTTTGTGCAATTTATCACAGGGACTGCCTACTGCTGATTGAAAAGGCGGCTACTTCCAGTGATTTAAGCTTACATGGCTTTATACAATACAATAAGGTAAAATTCATCGATATAGATGAGAATATGCCCTATTATTCCCCATATTTGTTTAGAAATGTCAATACGATCGAAGATTTGCATGCATTAGAACGAATAAGCGATGAAGATTAAAGTTCAGTTGTTTGGAATGTTATCGGAAAAGGCCGGTGCACTCAGCGTGGAGGTGGCAGATGTTGAGAACACCGATGAAGTTATGAGGCAACTAATCGAAAGATTTCCGTCTTTACAGGGTATGCAGTGCAATATTTCGGTGAATCAGACGATCTATAAGGAGAATGTAGATGTATATGATGAGGATGAGGTAGCGCTACTACCCCCTTTTGCAGGAGGATAGGCAATTTGGGGTTTTGATATGTATTATTTGAGATTTTCGTGAGTGATATTAAGCAAAATACCAAGGTCAAAACCAAAACTAAGTCAACTCAAGATATTAGTGCAAGAATCATATTGTTTAATGATGAATGGCATACCTTTGAGGAGGTGATTGATCAGATTATACTTGCCACAGGATATCGCACAGCCAAAGCACAGGCCAAGACCTGGGAAGTACATACAAAAGGTAAATCAACTATCTATTCAGGTGATTTACATAAGTGTCTGAATATAAGTTGCATATTGGAAAAAATAGGCCTAAGCACAGAAGTTCAGTATTGAGTGATGGAAGTCATAAAAAAGAAACCCAAACCAGTCTTCAGGCAGGGCCCAATTGCCCCTCAATTCATCGCCGATTCAATCGCCAAACACGCATCCAAGACGAGTATAGGCGCGCATGATATTTTCCTGGGCCAGGTGCGAGCCGATGCCATGGAAGACAAGGAGGTCGCGGGAATAGAATACACCGCCTACGAGGAAATGGCAGAAAAGGAGTTTTACAACATAAGGGAAGCAGCATTTGATAAGTTCGACATCGTCTGCATGCATATTTATCACAGCCTCGGATTGGTTAAGACTGGAGAGATCTCCCTATTTGTATTCGTATCTACATCCCATAGGAAAGACGCAGTTGAAGCGATTGAATATCTGGTAAACGAGATCAAGGAGAAAGTACCAATCTTTGGGAAGGAGCTCTTTACTGACGATACCCACCAATGGAAGGAAAATAGATGAAAGACATCACCCACAAGACCAATACGCTCAGAACCGCGATGGCCGAAGCAACCGTAAGGGTGAGCACTCAGGATACTATTGATGCGATTACCAGTAAGACAGTTGAGAAAGGTGATGTATTTGAGATGTCAAAGACGGCGGGGCTATTCGCTGTAAAAAAGACGGCAGAGATGATCCCGGACTGTCATCCAATGCCGGTGGAATACACTGGGATCACTTTTGAGATTGAAGGGCTCACCATCCGGGTGAAGATCATTGTGAAGACTATTTACAAAACAGGTGTAGAGGTAGAAGCCATGCACGGAGCCTCAGTAGTGGCACTTACGATGTATGACATGCTCAAGCCCATCGATAAAGGCATTGAAATAGAGAATATCAGACTGATTAAGAAAAGGGGTGGCAAATCAGACTTCAAAAACCTCCTTGACGAACAGCTAAAGGCAGCCGTGGTGGTCTGTTCTGATACCATATCAGCTGGCGATAAAGAGGATAAAGCGGGCAAAGCTATTATTGAAAAGTTAGAAGCATTTGATATTCTTTCGCCTGAGTATGTGATAATTCCTGATGATACAGACAAGATTACAGCCACCGTTGAGGGCTTTTGCAAGGGTGGAATGAACCTGGTAATTGTCGCGGGTGGAACAGGATTGTCGCCAAGAGACAACACGCCTGAAGCACTGAAATCCCTGATCGACAAGGAAGTACCAGGTATTATGGAAGCAGCCAGGGCCCATGGACAGGACCGCATCCCCTACTCGATGCTTTCACGAGGAGTTGCCGGGATGCACAAAAATACTTTGATACTTGCAATTCCAGGCTCTACCAACGGAGCGAAGGAAACCATGGACGCATTACTCCCGGGGATATTGCACATTTTCAAAGTACAGGATACCGCTTTTGCGCACTGATAGTTACGTATATTTAGCTCTCATTGGAAGTATTAATTAGAGCCATACTCTCACATGCCCGTAGAACTAAAAACAAAAAGAGAAAAGCAGAAAACTGAAGACCGCTTCACACGGAAGGACAGTCGTCTGTACACGAATTTCGACTTATTGGCGACCAAAGACTCCAAAAGAGGCAATAAGATAGTGTTCATGATAATAATTGCCCTCTTTCTCATGTTGGGCGCTTATTTAGCCTCCTTCTACATTTAGTTAAGCGTATACTTTTAGGAAGATCTACCGATCCCTATATATTTGTCCCTTCAACTAGAAACCGAAGGACCATGGGCATTCTACATCGCATAATTACTCTAATTCTATTCCCTTTCGGTCTGCACAATGTGATTTTAAGCCACGCGTAAATTGGTTTAATACAGTTGTTGTTCTAAGTATGATTACAGGTTCGCTCGGATTCGCCTTTGCGGATACACATGCCCAGCACCAGATCACAAATACAGTTTAACAAGTGGATTTGGCGTTGCAGCGGATGATAGCAATAAAGTAAAACTAATAAAAATGCTTGCTGCAGAAACCCAAATGAAATGATAGTTCATAATATAAAATATTTACACTATATTGTAGGATCAAGATGATAACCAGGAGATACTTGTGTATCATTGAAAAAGTGCTTAAACCTATTACCGGTGTTCAAAGTTAGTTTCTCATAGTATACAGCCGAGAATAATATATGTCAACGGCTGTACAGATATGGGTTAGGTCCTGTTTTGTTTTCGTCTCGTTGTTTTCCAGCTCTGTGTACGCGCAGAATGTAGCGATCAACGCAACGGGTAATGCTCCTAATGCCAGCGCATTGCTTGATATGGATGGCACCAGCAAAGGCCTGCTTATCCCCCGCGTTACTTTTTGTCATCGGGTCGCTCCTGCCTGTCCTGACGGTATGCTCGACGGATTAGGTAACCTGGCAGCAGCTGCGCAAGGGTTATTGGTGTACCAAACGGATGCAGGTACCGATGGCCAAGGATTTTACTACAACACAAGCTCAACTACTACCCCAGCCTGGGTAAAGCTCTTTGGAGGTACCCCGTCAAGTGGCTGGGAGCTAACCGGTAATGCAGGCACAACTACAGGGACAAACTTTCTCGGCACTACTGATGCCGTTGATCTTGCGATTTACACAAATAACACTGAAAGAATTCGGGTAAACGGTGTAGCGGATCCCAATGAAGGATTTGTAGGCATAGGCACATCAGACCCTGGGCAAATGCTTGATGTGGCTGGTGATGTAGAGATAGGAGGAGGCGCTGCCGATTATGATGGGACTGATGAATTTCTCCATATTAACTCTCAAAATCAAGATTGGTATATAGGGGTTAAAAACCTGCCAACAGCCAACCTTAATGATTTTCATATAGGGCTCACTCAAGCTGAGGACGGCATATTTCATATAGAACCGGGCGGCAATGTGGGCATTGGAACGACTGCTCCTGTATATAAGTTGGATGTTTCAGCAGCTGTACGTGGTATTAGAAGCATAACTACGGGCGTAGTTACAATCTCGATCTATGGTTATAATGCCAATGCTATCGACGGCTATGGAATCGTCGGTCAGGCTGATGGCAGTTCTCCCTTTACATCTGTTGGGGTCAAGGGAATTGCCGAGAACGGCGGAGATGCACTTCAAACAGATGGCCCTACCCTTTTTAATGCTGATGGGGAAGATTATGACCTGAGAGCAATGGGCCTTACGGATGATAATCTGTTCTTTCTAGATGCAGGAAACGATCGCGCCGGAATTGGCACCAATGCCCCCGGCGCTAAATTTCATGTATCTAGTACAGGAGACCCTGCCCTTTTTGAGCGTACTGGATCACCACACGACAACCGGTTGAGAATAGCCATGACGAATCAAGCCCTTTCTGGAGCTTCTAATATTACAGCGAATCAAACAATCAATTTCGCAGCAAGTGGGGCTCCTGGCCACACGGGTGACATGGCGTTTTCTGCTAATGCAGATAACACCAACACAGGAGACATTCAAATGATAATAACCAATGCCGGCGATGTAGGAATTGGCACTAATGCCCCCGGCACTAAATTAGAGGTGGTTTTAGACGATGCAAATCAGAGCAGTGCAGTGAATGTATTGAGTATTGACCACAGCTACAATGGGGGGAATGGCGCTGATGGAATAGGCGCAAGAATAAGATTGCGGGCGGAAGGAGACGGTGGGTCATTGCACAATATCGGTTTTATAACCGGTGCCTTGAGCAATGCGTCCAGCACTGCTACCGTAAGGGAAGCCCATATGGCATTTGATACTTACGATGACGGGTACAGGCATGAACGGTTCAGGGTCTATGGAGCTGAAGAAGCGGGGATAGCGAGAATATCCTGGACCTACAATACTGCCAGCACCATCGGTGCAGGTACTACACTGGGCTCACTTGAATTTTACGGGCAAGATCAAACCGCAGCAGGGGTAGGCGCCAGGATCACCGCCCATGCGATTTCAGGATGGGGTGGCGGTGTTGATGATTACCCCACAGAATTGCAGTTTCACACCACCCCTGATGGCATTGGAACAGGGTTGTCTCAACGAATGGTGATCGATGAAGATGGCAATGTGGGTATTGGAACGCCCGTACCCAAAAGTATATTGCACACAGTAGCTACTGGAGCTAAAACGCTTGCCTATTCCGGGGTTGCCTTATATAATTCTGGCACCTCATCAACCGCTGGCATAGTTAAAACGGGCCTTCTTGTTCAATCAACTGGGACCTGGAACGGAATTGGTGCTATTAACAGGGGGCTTTATGTAACCGTAGCTGGTGGAACCACGAACTACGCCGCAATATTTGACGGCGGCAATGTAGGCATTGGAACAACAAGTCCTTTGGCCAATCTTCATGTAAATGGAAGTGCCACACTCGGCTCAATTTTGATTACACCTAGTGAATCTATCAGTGGAGATGATTCAGAAATTTTGTTTGGAGAGGATGATGATTACACGTTTGGGATGTCCATTAAGTACGATGGTGGAGATGATAAAATGTATGTTTATGGAGAGTCAAACAGCACTATTTACGGCCCTCATCTCTCCATTGAAAGAAACAATGGCTATGTGGCTTTAACCAGCGGAACGGGAGTCAATGAATTTTCTATTGATGGTACTTTAGGTGACAATAGTGATGATGCCCTGCCTACGGAACAGGCTGTTAAAACCTATGTAGATGGCCAGATCTCCAATATAAGCGCCATTGGTATTGATGAACTGACAGATGGTAGTGTTGGTTTAGGATTAAGTAATGTATTTCTTGGAGATGCAGCTGGGGCAGCCAATATTGTAAATGGTAATTATAATGTGGGGGTTGGGGTTAGTTCACTCAATGCCCTCACAACTGGTGATTATAATTCAGCTGTAGGCCGATATGCCTTAAGGGCGAATACTACTGGTAGTAATAATAATTCTTTCGGTTCGTATTCTATGTACAATGCTACAACGGGGAATGATTATAATACAGCAATTGGGAGTAATGCAATGAGAGGGACAGCAGCATATACAAATTCTGATTATAACATAGCACTTGGGTATTCTAGTTTATACTCAATTAATGGAGGTGACAATAACGTTGCTGTAGGCAGGAACAGCCTTTATTCAAACACAACTGGTACTTACAATACTGCTTCCGGATATTATTCAATGTATAATGCCACAACTGGTAATGATTACAATATAGCAATGGGACGGAATGCAATGAGAGGACCTGGTGCAGGCTATAC